>JADFKZ010000219.1 GCA_022564665.1 Planctomycetota bacterium
GATGAACGCCTCGAGCCGCTGCATCAAGGTGCGGCCCTCCCGGCCTCGGGCCGGGAGCGCCGTGAAGCCGTCCGGGGTCCCGGCGGGTGGCTCGTTGATGACCGTCTGTAGCTTGGCGGTTGACACGGAGATCTCGTCTGGCGGAGGGCGGGGCGGGGTTACCTAAAGGCTATGCTAAGCGGGGACGGGCCGTCCTGCCACCAGGGGCCGGGAGCGGGTCACCGACAGGCTGCGTCGAGTCGGGCCTGGGCTTGTTGCGGCCAACTGGGCATGGTGACCGCGGACGGTAAGCTCAAGTGCTTCAATGACTTGGAGCACGTGGCCCGTGGCCGGTCTCGGCGGGCCGTGCAGGGGTCCCGGAGGCGGCGGGCAGCGGCGTGGAGGGCCAGTCCTACGGGCTGGGGCAGGTTCTCCCGGAGATCGTCCTGGGTTCTCACGGCCTGGTTCGGCGTGACGATCCAGTGGTGGAGTCGTCGTATCCTTCTATCGACGATGCACCCCATCGTAAACGGTCTCAGCGATGCGGGTCGCGCCCGGAGCATGAGCAAGTCCCGGATCGGTGTCTGCAGCTGGAGCCTCGAGCCCGCCTCTGGGCGCGAGTTGATCGACGCCCTCGGGCGACTCGGGATCGGCACCGTCCAGCTCGCCCTGAACCCGATCATAGAAGGCCGACCCGGCTGGCGCCGGGCGATCGATGAGCTTCGTGATGCCGGTGTGGATATTGCCAGCGGAATGATCGCCATGGCAGGGGAAGACTATTCGACCCTTGAATCGATCAGACGCACGGGCGGCGTGCGGCTCCACGAGACCTGGCTGGCCAACCGCCGGCGCGTCGAGGCGGCGGCCGGACTCGTCGCCGCTTCGGGCATCAGGCTGGTGACCTTTCACGCCGGGTTTCTGCCGCCCGGGAAAAAGGACCCCGACCGTGGCGTCATGCTCGATCGTCTTCGCATGATCGCCGATCTCTGTGCGGCCCGCGATGTGTCCATCGGCCTGGAGACCGGTCAGGAGACCGCCGAGACTCTGGCCGCCTACCTCCAGGAGCTGGATCGTCCAAACGTCGGCGTGAACTTCGACCCCGCCAACATGATCCTGTACGGAATCCAGCAGCCGTTGGAGGCCCTGGGCCGGCTGTCGCCCCATGTCAGGCAGGTGCACATCAAGGACGCACTGCCGGCTCAGCGCCCGGGTTTGTGGGGCAAGGAAGTGCGCGTCGGTGCCGGCGCGGTGAACTGGGATGCCTTTTTCGCGACGGCACTGGCGATCCGCCCGCCGGTGGACTTCGTGATCGAGCGCGAGGCGGGAAGAACGCGGGAGGCGGACATCGCGGCCGCACGCGACCTGATCAGCGGGTATGTCCCCAAGAAGTGACGAAGCGACGAAGTCCCGAAGACCTCAGAGGAAGGCGAAGATTGACCGCGGAGGACCGCGGAGCAAGAGGCTGTCAGCTGTCGGAGGTACGAAGGGGACCAAACGGAGCACAGCAGGTTCGTCCCGGCAGGATGCCGAGCGGCGCGAGAACTCAGACGCCAAGCAGCTGACAGATACACAGCGACTACGATATCCCCATGCACATTCCACACAAGAGCCGACCCTCCGCCGCTGCGTTCCTGCTCCTCGCAGTGTGGTGCGTCATTCCAGTGCGCGTTGTGTTCGCCCAGCCGCTTACCACCCGCCCCGCGCCGACCGTCTACCGCCACGCCGCTGTCGCCGCGGATCATGCCGTGGCCTCCCAAGCGGGTTTGGAGATCCTCAAAGCCGGTGGGAACGCCGTCGATGCGGCGGTTGCGGCGAGCTTCTGTCTGTCCGTTGTGCGGCCCTACTCCTGCGGGATTGGCGGCGGGGGGTTCATGCTGATCTGGAAGCCAGCCCGAGAGCGTGCAGCGCCGGTGATGGTCGCCGTCAACTATCGCGAGCGGGCGGCGGCGGTGGTCGGTCGGGACTACTACGTCAGGCTCGCCGACCGCACGGCGAGCCGAACCGGGCACCGGGCGGTCGGTGTCCCGGGAACCGTGGCGGGTCTGCTTTGGGCGCATGAGCACTACGGGTCGCTTGAGCGAGCGGTGGTCATGGGCCCCGCCATCAGGGCGGCCGAGCAGGGGTTCAGGGCAGACACCAACCATGTTGCCGCCGCCAGGCGACTCCAGGAGCGGTTCGAGCGATCGGGCGGTGCGCCGCAATACGCGGGCCCCATCTGGACCGACCTTTGTCTGGACGGCCGGGTCGCCCCCGGCGATTTCATCTCGAACCCCGATCAGGCACGGGCGCTCAAGCTCATCGCGCGCGATGGCGCTGATGCGTTCTACCGGGGCGAGATCGCCGAGGCGATCGTCGCCAC
>JADFKZ010000125.1 GCA_022564665.1 Planctomycetota bacterium
GATACGGCTCGTCACACTTGACGACAGTCTATTTGTACCGGCGTTCCAATCCGCGAGTAAGCGCATGAAACCGTACCTGCCCAGGGCGGCGAGCGCGATACTGTTCACACCGCCCAGTTTGCCGCCAGATCCTGGCCCCGGAGGTCGCGCGGTTGCTTCGACCCCGATCCTTTCGAAAGTCAATGACGCGAGTGGTCGTATTGCGGTGATATTCGCACCTGCCGGCCGGCTGAGCGGACGCGAGCTGGACCCAGCGAAAGACACGATGACGAATCTATCGGCGACCGTTCCTGCGCGGCAGCGTGTGCTTGGTGACCCTGATGGTGACGGCCGGGATGTCGCGTTGCGGGCGCTTTTGATGGAGGTGCAAGAGGACGAGAAATTGGTCGACGAGGTCACGGCCGCACTGCGGGACAAGGGCGGCATCAATGTAGCGCAGGAGCCGGCCGTCTTTGGCAACGACCCCACCGCGGACGAGGAGAAGGTCCCGTTGCTCGGTGACATCCCGCTCATCGCGGAGGCCCTCGAGAAAAAGGAGCGTGCGCGGCCGGGCCCCTCCGTCGCCGGGCGGCCGATCGTTGCGGAGATGGTGGTCCTCTCTATTGCCGCGCTCGACAAAGAGGGCAAGACCGACGACGCCCGGGCGCTGGCCGACGCGCTTGTCGAAGCGCGACCCGACTACCGGCTCGGTGTCAAAGCGCGTGACGTTCTGTCCGACGAGTCGCTCGAGGCCGATGAGCGAACCCGGCGGCTCTCGGCAATCGCCGACGAGGCGCGGGACGCCTACAACGCGGCCCTTGCCGAGGCCCGCCGCCGAGCCCGTCTGAAGCGGGTGCTCGAACCCAGTCTGCTGGCGCTGGTCGACGGCGAGACGGGCGAGGCGCCGGGTCCAGCCGTCCGTGTGACCGTCCTTCTCAAGACGGTTGATGAGCCGACGAAGGACATCCTCGCTCAAGCGGGTCTGGCGATCGAGGCCGCCTCGAAGTCGCTTCCGATCGTCGTGGGCATGGCGGACCCCGAGGCGCTTGAGAAGCTCGCGCTACTGGAAGTCGTGCGTCGGATCGAGCCGACCAATATGGAATAGGTAGGGTCGGCCGCAGAAGAAGGCGAAGATTCACTGCGGAGGGCCGCAGAGGACCGCGGAGAAAAGAGGAGGGTTCAGGGTTCAGCAGGTCGTCCCGAACCCCGAATCCCTGACCCGTTACCTTCTCGTCCACACGTTCTTCAGCGGATCCGTTGCCGTCTGCTCGCCGACGGGCGGCTTGTCCTGGAGGCGGGCGACGACCTCCCCGGGCTCGGGCTCGCGGAGCAGCACGACCTCCTGCGCGTCCAGCCCCTCGAGCACTTCCACGTTCAGCTCCGAGGAGCGGCCCAGGGTGACGGCCCGCTGGGCGAACCCCGACTCCTGGCGGACATAGACATAGGCCAGCGCGCCCTCGCGGAAGACCGCCTGCACCGGAACAAACAGCGTGTCGTCGACACGTCCCACAAAGATGTCCGCCTTGCACCGCATCGACGGCTTGAGCCCCAGACCCTCGCCGTCCCAGATCAGGATCTTGACGGTGTAGTCGCGACGGTTGCGATCGATCCAGCCGCCGGATTCCGCCAGCACCCCGATGGAAATGACCTCGCCGTGCAGCACTTCATCGGGCATGGCGTCAGAGGTAATGGTCGCCTTGAGCCCGGGCTCGATGACACCGCTGAGGGCTTCGTTGACCTTGACGCTCGCGATCATCTGCGACGTGTCGGGCAGCACGATGACGAGATCGTTGCGTCTGAGCTCCGTGCCCACCGTCGGCGCCTGGCCGTTGTTGTAGCGCCACCGGCCCGATTCGAGGCTGCTGGCATAGACGACCCAGCCATCCGCAGGCGCCTGGACCGTACAGAGCTCAAGCTGCTCGATCAGGTCGGTGAGCCGTTCCCGGCGGCTCCGCAGCTGGTGCCTCTTGGAGGCCACGTTGGCTCTGACTGTCTCCATCTCCGCCTTGTGCCGCTCCTCGACGCGTGTGCGCTCGGCCCGGGACTGGTCGAGGTTGGAGATCTTCCGCGCCTGGTCCTGCGGGAACTGGTAGTTCTCGTACACTTGCTTGCTCAGCTGGGCCTCTTTGAGGTAGGCGTGGGCTCGAATCATCGCGATCTCGTCGCGTTTGAGCTCGTCCCTGCTGATGAACTTCTGCGCTTGGAGCTTGACCGACTGGTCGTATTGCTCGTTGAGGCGGCTGTAATCCTTCTGGGCGATTTCCAGGTCCAGAGCGAGCTGCCGGCGCCGCTTGACGACCTCCCCTTTATCCCACGCTTCGAGGTCGAGCTCAGCGAGCATCACCGCCAGGTCGGCCCTGTCCAACTCGGACTTGCTGGAAGAGATCCTGATGTCCAGGTTTGACTGGGCGGCGATCGAGGCGCTGTTGGCGGTGTTCACCGCGTCCTCGGAGTCCTTGATCTTGTTGCGGATCTCCTCGTCCGCGATCCGGAAGAGGACATCGCCGGCCTTGACGCTTGTGCCCTCCTCGATGATCTCGGTGATGGTCGCCCGGTGTTCCAGGCGGTTTCGGATCTCGATCTGCTGCAGGGCCGCCAACTCGCCGGAGGTGGGGATGGTGATCCGGAACGACCCGCGCTTGACGACGAACTCGTCCTCCGCGCCCGCCTCGCCGGCCTTGGAATGGCCGTTGGTCACCACCAAGGCAGTCGCACTCACGAGTGCGACGCCGACCAGCACGACCACAATGAGCGTGATGGTTCCCCCGCGGCCCCTCTCGCCGTCAAACCGTGCTGTCTTCACCGCAGTATTCCCGAATGATGTTGTGATTACCGAACCGCCCTGATTCGAGCGAGCCCCCGGAACCGCGCCGAATACGCCGAATTGAAGGATAGGGCCTTAGCTGGCCGGGATCGAGCCCCTGTCCGGGGCGGCGGGTTCGGGCGGGTTCTCATCGGGTCGGGCCCCAGGTGGGGCATCGGGTCCGCCCTCGCCCCCTTGATCGGGATGCGCCAGCTCCATGCCCTGAAGGGGGAGAATGGAGCCGCTGGAGTCGACTCGAAGTTGCCCGGTGGAAAGGAGATAGGCCAGGAGGGCAATCTGGAGGTCGCGGCGGGCCCGGTCATAGTCGTCGCGGGCCCGCAGCTGGTCGTCGACGGCATCGCTCCGCTCAAGGGCGCTGGCGCGCTCGGGCGCCGCCTCGATCTCCGCCAGCCGCCGATTGGCGATCCTGACGTTCTCCTCCTGAAGCTCCGCGCTGAAACGAGCCTGGTCGATGTTGCGTACGGAGGCGCGAACCTCCACCGCAATGATGTCGCGGAACCGCTCGTATTCGCGTATCGCCCGCTCGAGATCGATCTGGGATCGCCGGAGGTTGAGCCGCTCGATCTCGCGGTCCAACGGAAGACTCAGGCTAAACCCCGCCCGAAACGCGGTGTTCTGGGGATCGAAGTCGAGCCCCGCTCGTCTCTTTGTGTCGTCTGTGGGGATCTCGATGGAGACCGATAGGTCAAGGTCCGCCAGCAGCGCGTTGTGAGCGTTCTCGATCGCCCGGCGGGCGTCGGTGAGCTCGTCGCGGCGGTTCTGGAGGTCGAGGCGATACCGCATCGCGACCGCCACCGCCGCGCTGATGTCCGAGCGAGGCGTGGGCAGGCCCGGAGTCGAGGTCTCGATGACCAGCGGCTCCTCCTGGGGCATGCCGATCCGCACCCTGAAGCGATCAACCGCCAGGCGATTGCCTTCCTGCTGGTTGCTGAGCCGGTCGCGGGCAAAGAGCGTGCCCTGCTCGGCAAGCGCGGCGTCGAATGGAGGCCTCCTTCCCGCGTCCACCAGGGCGCGTTCCTTCAGTTCGAACTCTTCCTTCAACCCTACCTGCCTCTGCGAGTTCATGATTCCCTGCGCTTGCACGACCAGGTCCAGGAAGACGCGGCTGATGTCAAAGAGGAAATTGCGGCGGAATCGCTCGAAGTCGCGCGCTGCATAGATCACGTTGCGCTCCGCCTGGATGAGGTCCTCGCGGGCGACCTGGCCCGCGCCCCGCAGAAGCGGGACGTCGGCGGTCAAGATCAGGTCCGCCGTCTGAGTGTTCTCACCCGCAACCCGCCGGTGCAGGTCCTCGGTGGCGGCGGCCAGGAGTCGAGCCGAGACCTCTCCTCCATAGGGAAGACGCTGTGTGACGCGAAGGTCGTTGATCAGCTCCAGCGAGCTGTCGAAGAAGCCGTCGTCGCCGATTGAAACAAACGTTGCCTGAAGATCGTTGAAAAGGCGGGGTCCCCACAGGTGCCGCTGTATCAGCAGACGCAGCACGGCCAGGACGTACTCCTCCTCAGCGAAGCGGTACTCGCGGCTGTACCGGATGGAGTACGCCAGGGCCTCGTTGAGATTCATCCGTCGGCCCTTTGCAGCCTGCTGGGCGTATGCCTCCAGCCGCTCCATGACGCGGTTGGCCTCATCGGAGGGCTGAAAGTGAATCTCCTTCGCCGGCGGGTTGACCGTCGAGGGGTGCTCGTCGGTCAGGGAGAGATCCTCCGGCGGTGAGGGGGGCTGGTCCTGAGGCCAGGAGAGCCTCGGGACCTGGGCGTCGGGGCCCAGGTTGCTCGTGGTCTGAAGAAGCAGCGCCATAGCGCGACGGTCCGTCCGCTGGAGGCCCCCACCGCAGCCGGCGGCGAACGCCACAGCACCGGCGAGCCCGAGGGACGCGGCCGGAGCCGAACAGCGGATGCGGCCGGCGTTGATGAGCCTGAAGATACGCAACGTGGGAGCTCGCTCGTTGGTCATACTACGGCCACTGAGCGCTGCGCTGCACAAAATCAAAGTTGTCCGGTGGGGTCCACGGAACGGTGGGATTCCGGTACCGTTAGCAGGTGAATGCCCAGCGTTACCTACAATGCCCAGAGCTTCGCGATTGACGGTCGCCGGATCTGGATCCTCGGGGCGTCGATTGAATACGCCCGGGTCCTGCCCGAGGCCTGGGCCCAGCGAATCGCGGCCGCCAAGCAGGCGGGGTTCAACACCATCGAAACGTCCTGCCCCTGGCTGATCCACGAGCCCAGAAAGGGGCGGTTTTCCTTTTCCGGCGCGGGCGATATCCGCCGTTTCGTCAAGCTCTGTGGTGCCGCCGGGCTCTGGGTGATCCTCCGGCCCGGCCCCTTTGTCGGCAACCGCTACGACGCGGGAGGGCTGCCGAGCTGGCTCATCGAGATGCCTGAGGTGGTGCTCCGTGAGGCCAACGAGCCCTTCCTTGAGAGGGTGAGCCTCTACTTTCGGAAGCTCTTCGGCGAGCTTGGCGATCTGCTGGTGACAAACGGCGGCCCGATCCTTCTGGTCCAGAGCGAGCACGCCTGGCTCTGCTCCAACCAGAAGCAGGCGGATCGCTACCTCCAGGAGATCACCCGTTACATTCGCGAGAACGGTGTCAACGTTCCAATCATCAACTCCAACGATCTGTGGCAGGAGTCGATGGGAACGATCGACACGTGGCGGGGATCGAGTGAGATGCTGGTCCATCTGAGACAGTTGCGGGTCGTCCAACCCGACGCCCCCCGGCTCGTCAGTGCGTTTGACTCCGCCGGGTTCGACGTGTGGGGCGATGCCCCTGGCAAGGCCCCGGATCCGCAGGTGGTCCTCGCAGAGCTGGCGCAGGTGCTTGCGGCGGGCGGGCAACCGGTGGTGTCGCCATTCTGTGGGGGGACGAACTTCGGATTCCTCGGCGGCCGTGTTGCCGCCCGTGCCGACGGGTTTGTCACCACCGCCGCCTCGGCAGGAGCACCCCTCTCCGAGACCGGTGCCCGCGGACCGACCTACAACGCAATCAAGAGGCTGGTGAGCTTCTGCCACCACTTCAGCCACGTCTTTGCTGAGCTGGACCATGACTACCACCCGATTACGCTCGATGTGGCGGATCCTCAAGGCACGCCCGCCTCGGCCCGGGGCGCGGCCCGAGGTGTCTCAGTCGTCCCGCTGCGCGGGTCGGCGGGCAGGGTGGTCTTCGTCTTCGGCTCCGTCAGCGGGCAGCGGGTGACCTTGCTTCTGGAGCAGGGCATCAGGATGCTCGTTGATCTGGGCGACCAGCGAGTGGGCTGGTATCTTCTGGACGTCGACCTGCGGGGCTCGGGGCGGCTGGACTACGCCAACCTGTGCCCCTTTGCCATCGTCGGCCGCTCCATCCTCGTTCTGCAGGGGCCGGCAAGCGCCGCGGCGTATCTGTCGATCAACGG
Source organism: Planctomycetota bacterium (assembly GCA_022564665.1). Taxonomy (GTDB): domain Bacteria; phylum Planctomycetota; class Phycisphaerae; order Phycisphaerales; family SM1A02; genus JADFKZ01. The sequence continues at coordinate 6,196 of JADFKZ010000125.1, forward strand.
CTCCCCGCTACAGACGGTCGTGCCCGCGGGCCCAAAGCCGCTCGTTGTGAAGCACAAGCGGGTGACGATCGTCATCTGCAACCAGCAGCAGATCGATGAGGCCTATCACGACGGCGAGTCGATCTTCGTCGGTGCCGGCGGCCTCGACGAGGCGGGCGCACCGTTTCCGGCGGCGCGATCGTCAACCATCTGGAGAATCACGGGTGATGGCCGGGTCGAGCGTCGGCCTGCGGCGTCGGTGAAGCGTTCGTCCGCCACCTCGACCACGGCACGTTCACCGCAAAGCTGGCTTGCAGCGCCTACGGCGGCCTACACCTCGGGTGGATCGCCGCGCTTTGCCACGCTGGACGGGCCGCGGACGCTCAACGACTGCGGAGCGGCGCAAGGCTACGGCTGGTACCGCATCGAGCTGAGGAACGCCTCCACGGGCAAACGCCTCTGGCATCTTCCCTTTGCGGCGGACCGGGCTCATCTGTTTATCGACGGCCGGTTCCAGCGCGTGATCGGGATGGGCAAGGGCGCCGATCACCGACCCTTCGAGCTTTCGCTGGCCAAGGGCAAGCGGACCATTGTGGTCCTTCTCGACAACCTCGGGCGGTTTGCCGAGGGCAATGACCTCGGCGAGAAAAAGGGTCTCTTCGGTCACATCTATCAGGTGAAGCGTCTGACGGGAGTCCGCGCCCAGCCCGCCGAGGCGGAGCCCGTCGATCCCTTTTCCCTCGGTGGCTATATTGCCGGCCGCACCTTCGGTCAGCTCAGCGACACGCGTCAGGCCACCTGGACGTTTTTGCATACCCGAGGCTCGCCGATTCTCCTTGAGGTGGATGGCGCCGCCGCCAGCGGGACCTTTGTGCTCAACGACCGGCCCTTCGCCTACTACGCCGGGGCCACGGGGGGTTGCCTCGGCCGCTTTCTTCTGGCCAAGACGACACTCCAATCGTTTCGGCGGGGAAAGAACCTCCTGCGGTTCGCGCCCGATTCCAGAATCGCCGGCGCAGCGGAACAAGTCCTCAAGGCCACGACCCTCTACGAATGCGTCTCGACGCCGACCGCCAACGCTTCGTGGGGGTTTTCCAGGTGGGAGCCGCCGCCCGCGTCGGCGTACGAGTCGGTGAGCCACACGGCGGCCCGGGCATTCCGCGGGATTCCCTGTTGGTGGCGTGGATCCTTTGGGACTGCCCAAGCTGTGGGTGATGTGCGGGTGGAGACCTCGGGCTTGAGCAAGGGCCAGGTGTACGTCAACGGGCACAACCTGGGCCGGTATTTCACCGCGACTGCGGACGGCCGCGCCGTGGGCCCACAGCGGCACCTCTACGTCCCCGTGTCATGGGTCAACGCGGGCAGGGACAATGAGATCGTTGTGTTCGACGAGCATGGCTTTTCACCATACCGGATTCGCATTCGCGACGAGAAGTAACATGTCTGAAACAAAGAGCACCGATTTCGCTCGTCCCGGTGGTTACGCGATGCCGACTGGAGCCGCGCTCGTGCAGCGCCGCGCGGCCAGCGACTTACAGGGGGCGGAGATCCGCCTCTTCGGCGACACCGTCGGCCGCCACAAGCCGAAGATGACGACTCGGATGGAGCCGGATTTCTCGGCAACCGATCCGGACACTCGCGTCTATGTCGGTGACTGCCGGGACGTGCTGGTGAGCCTGCCCGAGCGGGGCGAGGTCGATCTGATCTTTGCGGACCCCCTCACTTTGGGTTGACAGCCAATTGGGGTTCGCTAGGATGTTAGGGTGATTTTAGCGCTGGGCTGCATGGAAGCTTCGTCAGGCGAATTCCACTGGAGGTGGTAGAGGAGATCGCCATGACGCCGCAACGGCTCAACCGGATCGTCGTGGGGGACTGCCTCAGGGGACTGCGCAAACTGCCGGATGGGGTAGTTGACTTGGTGTTTGCCGACCCCCCTTTCAACATCGGATACCAATACGACGCGTACGAAGACCGTTTGCCTGTTGACGAATACCTTGAATGGTCTCGCACGTGGATGAAAGAGGTCAAGCGGGTTCTGAAGCCGAACGGTACGTTCTGGTTGGCGATTGGTGACGAACACGCCGCCGAACTCAAAGTGCTAGCCACGCGTGACCTCGGGTTCGCGTGCCGCAGCTGGGTCATCTGGTACTACACCTTTGGCGTGCACTGCGAAGCCAAGTTTTCCCGTTCGCACGCACATTTGTTCCATTTTGTTTGCGATCCGGAGGACTTTGTTTTCAACGATGATGCAGTTCGCGTTCCCTCAGCGCGGCAACTCGTTTATGCAGACAAACGAGCAAACCCCAAAGGGCGTGTTCCAGACGACACCTGGATCATCGTTCCGGTTGCAGCCACGTCGTGGATTCTTCGGCCACAGGATGTGCCAGAGGGGTTTACCGCCCAAAGCGACACGTGGTACTTCCCAAGAGTATGCGGCACATTCCGCGAACGCATGGGATTCCACGGGTGTCAGATGCCCGAACAACTGCTGGGGCGAATCATGCGGGCTTGCACTGATGAAGGCCATGTGGTCATCGATCCCTTTGCGGGAAGCGGCACGACACTAGCGGTAGCGAAGAAACTCAATCGACGCTATTTGGGCTTTGAGATTTCGCCCAACTACGCGAAACTGGCACGCAAACGGTTGGACCGTGCCAAGATTGGATCGCCCCTCGACGGGTCGGAGAACCCGGTGGTCTCAGCAACCACTAAGCGATCGAAGTCCGTCTTCAATGGTCACCAGCGGCGACATAACCGGAGTCGAACAAAGCCCCGAGGAAAACAAAACGGCAGCGTCCTGAGAATCGCCCGTTATTCACCCCGGCAGGAGTGGGTCGGCTTGAACCTCGTCCAAATCGCCGAAAAAGAGGGGACCGACCCGTTGGAACTGGCGATCCGCATTTCCCGCAGCGGCGGGGCCGCGATCGTCAACTTCAGCATGGACGAGGGGGACGTCCGCCACGTAATGAAGCGGCTGTTTGTCGCGACGGCGTCGGACGGGCGGGCCTACGTCCCGTCGGCCGATCGGCCCCATCCTCGAAGCTACGGGACCTTTGCCCGCA
>JADFKZ010000126.1 GCA_022564665.1 Planctomycetota bacterium
CCCGGGGGGCGGAGCCCGAAGGGCGCGGCCCCGAAGGCTCAGCCGCGCCGGAAAGGATGCCAAGCGGCTGACAGAACAAGCCCGGCAGGATGCCGGGAATCCCGAGGGGCGGAGCCCGAAGGGCACGGCCCCGAAGGCTCAGCCGCGCCGGCAAGGATGCCAAGCGGCTGACAGAAAAGAGGCTGTCAGCTATCAGCTGTCGGCCGGAGAAAGAGGCGGACGCACTCTCTTGCCGACAGCCCTACCTCTTATTCCGTCGTCCAGAACCGCGGCGTGAAGAGCACGATGATGGCGAAGACCTCGAGGCGGCCGAGGGCCATGAGCAGGGAAAGGACCATCTTCGTGTACGAGGTCATCCACCCGTAGTTGGCGGTCGCGCCGACGGCGCCGAAACCCGGTCCGACGTTGCACAGGGTGGCGAGGCTCGCGGTGGCGGCGGTCTTGTACTCGCAGCCCGCCGACGGGTTGAGGATCGTCTCCAGCAGCATCACCGCCGCCGAGCCGACGGCAAAGAGCAGGATGATCCCCAACACGTAGGCGAGCGTCCCGAGCTTCAGGTTGTTGTCGATGATCGTGTTGCCCACCCGCACCGTCCGCACCACCTGCGGCCGAAAGACGTGCTCGATCTCCGAGATCATCACCTTGAACGCCATCCAGATCCTGATCACCTTGATGCCTCCGGCCGTCGAGCCCGCCGAGCCGCCGATGAACATGAGCACGATCAGCACGGCCTTGGCCATGAAAGGCCACTTGTCGAAGTCGGCGATGCAGTAACCCGTCCCGGTAGAGAGCGCCACCGTGGTGAAGAGCCCGTAGTGGATCGCCTCGCCCGCCGAGCCGGTCACGATCTCGCCGGTCGTGGTCGTGATCGACCCGCCGGCGAGCGACCCAGCCACGAGGATCGAGCCGACCGTCATGAGAACGAGATAGGTTCGAAGCTCCGGGTCCCTCCAGACGCTCGAGAGCTTTCTGCGGACGACCGCGAAGTAGAGGCTGAAGTTCACACCCGCCAGAACCATGAAGACGATGACGATCACGTGGACCGCCGCCGGGTAGTAGCCGATGCTCTGATCGCGCGTGCTGAAGCCGCCCGTGGCCAGCGTGGTGAAGGTATGGCAGGCGGCGTCGTAGGCGGGCATCCCCGCTACCCACAGGCACACGAACTGGGCAGCCGTCAGGGCGAAGTAGATGTACAGGAGCACGCGGGCGGTGTGGCGGATCTGCGGCTGCAACCCCTCGGGGGCGGGGCCGGGTGCCTCGATGCGAAAGAGCTTCTTGCCGCCGACACCGAGCGAGGGGAGGACCGCTACGAACAGGACCACGATCCCCAGCCCGCCGATCCACTGAGTGAACGCCCGCCAAAGAAGCAGGCTGGGGGGAATCGACTCGATGGGCCAGTCACCACCCAGCACCGTCGCACCGGTGGTGGTCAGGCCGCTCATCGCCTCGAAGTAGCAGTCAACCGGGTTGCCAAAGCGGTGGTGGGGCTCTCCGGCGAGATACGCCCAGAAGAGATAAGGAAGGCCCGCCAGGGCAGCGCCCAGCAGCCAGCTGAGCGCCACCAGGACCAGCGCCTCCCGCCGCCCGAGCTGCGGTCGGGCGGACCGGGTCGCCGCCCACAGCGCTGCCGCGATCACGATGGCGACGGCTGCCGCCAGCAGCAGAGCGAACAGGGCGTGCTTCTCCTCCTTGTGGCCCAAGAGAAGCTGGATGCCGGAAAACGCCGCCACCGCCGCCAGCAACAGGCCCAGCACCGCCACGAGCCGGCCGAGCTGTTTGAACACGAAGCGCAGGTGCATGTGGTCTCAGCCCGAGGACAGGAGTTTCTTGAGCTCCTTTTCCATACCGTGTCGCCCGATGAGCAGCGCGATATCGTTCGGCTGAAGTATGTCGTCGGCGCCGGGCACCCACGCCTTGTCTCCGCGCCTGATCGCGGCCACGATCCAGTGCGGGGCCAGCTTGAGCTCCTTGAGTGGCTTGCCGATGACGCTGCCGTTCCTGCCCGCCCGAACCCGATACGCGTCCACCACGCCGTCGGCGAGCGACGAGAGGCGCTGGAGCGGGCTGTCATCGAGCATCGATTGGATCTCCTTTGCCGCGACCACGCTCGGATTCAACACGCGGTCGACGCCGATGTGGTACACGAGATCCAGGTAGGCCGTGCCCCCTACAACGGCGATCACCTCGGTCACCCCCATGGTCTTGGCCAGCACGGAGGCGATGATGTTGGCCTCATCGTTGCGTCGGAGAGCGACGAACACGTCGGCGTTTCCGATGTGCTCCTCCTCGGTGACACTGCGCTCAATGGGGTTGGCCTGCATGACTGTCACCCAGCTGAGCTTGTCGGCGAGCGCCTCGGCCCGCTGGCGATCGATCTCGAAGAGCCGAATCGAGAAGTTGCGGTCATGGAGGGCGCGGCAGAGCCACACCGCCATGGGCGTTCCTCCCATCAGCACCACTCGGCGCCGGCCCAGCTTGTCGTCGTGGAAGAGCTTGCGCGCGTCCTGAAACGTCTCGGCGTTTCCCACGAGAATGACGGTGTCGCCCTTTTGGACGGCGCTGGAGGCATCGGGAATGAAGACCTCCTCTTTCCTCGTGATCGCGGCCAGACGGGTGCCCGGCGGAATGGACAGCTCGACGAGCGGCTTACCGATGGCCACGGCGTCATCGTTGACGGGGAACTGCTGCATCTGGATAGAGCCCCGGCCGAATGTCTCGATGGCCAACGCTCCGGGGTTGCGGAGGGTGCTGGCGATGGCCAGGGCGGTCGAATACTCGGGGCAGATCAGCCGATCGATTGAAAATTGCTTCTCGTAGTCCAGCCCGCGCTTCTCGAAGAACGATCCGTGATGCACCCGCGCGATCGTCTTGGCTGTCCCGATGCGCTTGGCCACCGCCGCCGCAAGCAGGTTTACCTCGTCACTTGCCGTGGCCGCCACCAGAAGATCGGCGTCGCCACCGCCCGCTTCGCGAAGAACGTCCGCCTGGGCGCAGTTCCCGCAGTAGGTGGCCACGTCCATCGTGTCGGCGATACCCGCCAGACGCTCCGCGTCGGTATCGACGACGGTGATGTCGTGGCCCGCCTCGGCCAAGACTTCCGCAGCGTGAGTCCCCACGCGTCCCGCCCCGCAGATGATGAGATCCATGTGGGCCGCCCTCGGGGACCGCGTCGTCGGCCTCAGCGACACGCTGAGAGCCCCTCCGCCCTCCGCCCTTGCGTCGATCGGGCGTAGGCCAGCTGCACAGGGACGATCTTACCCGAGCGGGGCCCTCACCGGCGGCAAGCGGGGCCGGTGCAAACCGCACCGGACGCGTGCAATACCCCAGCCTGAGGCCCGCCCTGGCGTGTTAGGGTGTTGTCCTGCGCCCCCACGGGTGTCGTTTGTGGACATCGGGCGGGCCCTTCAGAGGCGTTTGCGCTCGGTTTTGCCGGTGGCGCGAGCTTTGTAGAATAATCCGGCGGAGGCAAAGATGTTCGGTACAATCCGTCGCGCTGAAGTGCCGCTCGTCCTGGTGGTCGTCTTTGCGGTCGCCGCGGGCGGCTGTGCCACAACCCCGTGGGGGGGTTCCCACGCCGGAGGCCCCATCTCGCCGGGCCTCGTCCTACCGCCTTCGGCGGTGCGCGATCTTGCCGCCGCAGCCGGCCAGCAGTGGCCCGGTGACGGCAGGGAATGGGAGTTTCGGAGGAACGACGCGCCGCAGGCGGCACGGTCTACGCCGGCCTATTACGAGCCTGCCTGGGTGGAGATTCGCACGTACGAGCGTCTCCGTACCAGCAACGGGCGGCCCCGCGAGCATTCCACGACCCATACTCGAAGCCATCGCCTCCGACTGGACCGCTGAGCGGTCAACCCGCTGCTGTGCCAAAAGGCCGAAGGCACCTGGACATCGTTTTTTGTTTTGGCCAAAAGAGTTGTTCTTGACAGCGTTGCGCGGTGTTGCCATACTCTGGGTGTAGCCTGATTGTCATCGCATGCGGATTGATGTCCGCCGGAGGCAGGGCGCCGCGTTACCTTTTTTCAGCCGAGGTTCGGGGAGTTCGTTTATCAGTTCGCGGAGCGAGCTGTGCAGCGGAGCAGGACAGCATGCCGACGACGACCAAGAAGGACCTGATTGATCGCATTGCTCAAGAGACCAGCCAGAAGCGCACGGCGGTGAAGAAAACGGTTCAGAGCTTTCTCGACAACGTGATTCGCGAGCTGCACGAGGGAAACCGTCTGGAGTTTCGCGATTTCGGCGTCTTCGAGATCAAGAATCGGGCGCCGCGGGTCGCGCAGAACCCCAAGACGCTGGAGCGAGTGCCGGTTCCGGCGAAGAAGACGGTGAAGTTCAAGGTCGGTCGACTCATGAAGATGGCACTGGAAGGAGATTCCGGGGATGGCGCGTCGAGACCCACGAGCGCACCGGTGACGCGCCAGCGGCGTTTGCCGGTGACAAGCGATACCTAGGTCTCAAGAGACTGCGTTGACAGTATTTGAGTCGACGGCCGCTGCTTGCTCCAGCTTCAACCGGGGGGTAGGCTGGCCGGCATGCCGATGAGCACAACGCCATCAACGTCCACGACGATCAAACCGGGCTCGGAGTCCGGCGGTCGGCCGGTCGGCGACTCGCAGCGCGTCGCGCGACTGCTCGAGAAGCTGCCGCCGCACGCGATCGAGGGGGAGATGTGCCTGCTTGGATCGATCCTGATCGAGCCGCGCGTGCTCGGTGACGTGACGCTCATCATCAGGGACGGCCAGGATTTCTACAAGCCGACCAACGGCGAGATCTACGACACCATGGTCGAGCTCTATGACGCCAACGCGTCACTTGACATCGTTCAGCTCAACCAGAGGTTGTCTGATCGGGAGATCCTCGATGCCGTCGGGGGGCAAGACTACCTGGTGGAGCTGGCCAGTTGCGTGCCCAGCGCCGCAAACGCGGAGCACTACGCCAGGCTCGTGCGCGAAAAGGCAATGGTTCGCAAACTGATCGAAGAGGCCGGGAAGATTCTTTACAGCGCCTACGACAGCCGCGATCCCGCCGCGACGATTCTCGATGAAGCCGAGCACCGGATCTTCTCCATCGCAGAGCGATATGAGCACAGTGATGTCGAGTCGCTGGGCCGTCTTGTCCAGGAGGTGGTCGCCAGGCTGCAGGCAAGCGATGGCCAGCGATCCACCGGTGTGCTGGGGGGCTTCACCGATATGGACGAGATCACGGGGGGGTTTCAGCAGGGCGACTTCATCATCATCGCCGGCCGGCCCTCCATGGGAAAGACGGCGTTGGCGCTGAACATCGCCGAGAACATGGCGATGCGCGGGGACCCAGTCGGCATCTTCAGCCTGGAGATGAGCAAGCACCAGCTCGTGGAGCGGCTGCTGGCTGCACGGTCGGGTCTGGAGCTGCACCGCCTGCGGCGGATGATGCTGGGAAAGGAGCATTACAGCCGCCTTTTTGCCGCCTGCGGCGACCTGCAGAATGCCCCCATCTACGTGGACGACATGGCGTCCTCGACCCTGCTGCAGATCCGCGCCCGCGCCCGCCGGATGGTGGCCAAGTACCAGGTCAAGGCGATCTTCATCGACTACATCCAGTTGATCACCACCGGCGGGCGGGTCGAGTCACGCCAGATGGAGGTCAGCGAGATCAGCCGGGGACTCAAGGGGCTCGCCCGCGAGCTGAACCTGCCCGTCATCAGCATGAGCCAGCTGAACCGTGCGGCGGAACAGCGGGAGGGACACCGGCCGCGGCTGAGCGATCTGCGCGAGTCGGGGTCGCTGGAGCAGGACGCCGATGTCGTGGTGCTTTTGCACCGCGAGGACTACTACCACCAGGGCGACGAGGACTACGAGCCGACCAACGTCGCGGAACTGATCATCGCCAAGCAACGCAACGGCCCCACCGGCATGATCAAGCTGACGTGGATCGATCAATGCACGCGGTTCAAGGACTACTCGCGCGCCGCCGCCCCGGTCGGCTATCGCCAGGAGTACGTCGCGGGCACCAAAGAAGTCCCGATCTGAATGCAGATTGCGTCAAAGCGTAGCGGCCGATTGAATCGGCCGCGTAGCCGCCAGAGCCAGTGTGCGGCCGATCAGCGGCGGCGGATCGAATTCGCCGCCGCGTACCAGAGCGAGTGTGCGGCCGAAGGCCGCTACGGAGCGCTCAAACATCTCCGCGCAACACGACCCTGACCGCCATGTAGGTGACATATACGCCGAGAAGGATCGCTCCTTCCCAACGTGTGATCCGCCTGCGGTGGCTGATCGCCATCGGCAACAGCAGGATGGTGACGACGGTCATCACCGCCAGGTCCCAGAGACCCCATGTCGCCGGCAAGGCCACGGGGGCGATGATCGCGGTGACCCCAAGCACGAAGAGAAGGTTGAAAAAGTTCGACCCCACCACGTTGCCAACGGCCAGGTCGTGGTGACCCTGGCGGCAGGCGATGATGGCGGTCGCGAGCTCCGGCAAGCTGGTGGCGAACGCCACGACCGTCAGCCCGATCAGCGCCTGGGACAATCCCAGCCGCTGGGCGATCTCGACCGCGCCGGTCTCGGCGAGCTTGCCCCCGCAGACGAGGCCGGCCAGGCCCACGATCAGGAGGCCGATGGCCGCTCGCAGCGACGCCCGCGTCTCCGCGGCCGCCTCTTCGCCGAGTTCCCTGACCAGTGGGTCGCCATTCTTCCGGCGGCCCATCCGAAACCAGCTGACCATGAAGATCGCAAAGACGACAAGCATGACCGCCCCGTCGATACGGGAGAAGCCCTTCTGTTCCTCGCCCACTCCCGGCGCCAGCCACGCCAGCGCGGCCACCGCCACTGAGACCGCGATCAGCCAGGGAAGCTCTTTGCTGACCACGCGGCCGTGAACAGTCAGCGGGCTGATCAGCGCCGCCAGGCCCAGGATCAGGCCGATGTTGGCGATGTTCGATCCCACGATGTTGCCGAAGCTCAGCTCGCTGTGGCCGGACGACGCGGCGATCACGTTGAGAACGAGCTCTGGCGCACTGGTCCCGAAGGCGACGATCGTCAGGCCGACGAAGAGCGTGGAGAGCCCCAGCCGTCGAGCGATTGTCACCGACCCCGTCACCAGCCAGTGCCCGCCCCCAAGGAGCAGCGCGATCCCCACCGCCAGCATGGCGGTTTGGCCGATCCCGGTGTCGAGAAAGCTTTGCAGCGCCTGCAGCATGGCTCGCGGATTGTAATGTCCGGCCCTCGGCTTCAGAGGGCCGCCGGGGTGGTGGTGGGGGGGTGGCTGTGGGGCGGCAGTGGCGGGGTGGCGGTTTCGGCGCGAGGTCGGGCCACCTACACTGACCTCTCGCCGTGCCCCATGCGCTGGACAACGAGACGCTCCAGGCAACACTTGCAAAAGCGGCTGAGGGCGACCAGACCGCCTGGCGGCTCATCGTGGACACCTATTCCCCGCGGGTGTATCGGTTGATCCGTGCCCAGTGCGGCCTCGCTGATCTCGCCGAGGAGATCACCCAATCGACCTTCTGCACGGTCGTGGCCGCGATCGGCCGGTACACGGAGCTTGGCAGGTTCGAGCCGTGGCTCTTTCGCATCGCAATAAACCGTCTGCGGGACGAGATGCGAAGACGCAAGCGGCACGCCAACCCGGTGGCCGAGGACACGCTGGCGGGCCTCGCGACGTCTGAGGAACCTGCCGACGGACCCGACCCGGAAGAGCTTCAGGCCCTTCGGGAGGCGCTGGCCGCCCTCACCGACGCCGATCGTCGCGTGATCCAGCTCCGCCACCACGCGGGGCTGAGCTTCCCTCAGATCGCTGAGGTCCTGGATGAGCCCCTGGGGACGGTCCTGGCCCGGCAGCACCGAGCCCTCAAGAAGCTCAGGCAGCTCCTGGGTGGCTCCGGGGGGACGTCGGCGGGCAGTCCGGAAACGGGTTTCCAAGCCAACGAGCAATGAACGCCCCGATTGATCGTTTGACAGGTGCCATGCACAACCCGGACTCAGATTCTGCGCTGCGTGCAATCGAGGGCCTGCTGGCACGAGAGGCGGCCCGGACCGTGGTCCCACCGGGCCTGGCCCACCGCGTGTACCAGGGCTCCGTGGGCGGTCTGCCCATCACCAGCCAGCCCAGGCCGAATCCTGCCATGCAGACTGCGAGCACCAGACCCCAACGCCGCCGGAGCAGATCTACAACGACGCCTCCGGGGAGCGCGACCACACCTGAGACCATTTCCCTTGTGGTGGCGATGGCTCCTACAGCTACCGCGCTGAGTCCGAACGCTGCCTGCACCTCCGGGAGCATGACGAGAAAACTCTGCGTAAACCAGTGAAACACACCATGGCCGCCGGTAAGTCCGGATATGATGAATGCGCCGGTGGTCCGAACATCGCGGCGTTCGTCAACTGCTGAGGTGGCCTTTTCCATCCTTATCCTCTAGCGCAATAAGCGGAAACTTCTCCTGATCACGTTCCGGCGCTCCGGTGACCGCTGGTGGACACCCTTTGTGCCGGGTTCGTGAGGGTTGTCAATAAGGTCACCGGTTCATCGTATCTCGCCCTGGCAGCAACGTATAGCGAAGAAGTGGCCGAACGCGACGTGCAGGGCGCTCTGGGTAACTGCCAGCTCTGAGGGGTCAGACATCGAAACTCCCAGGAGTGCGCAGCTCGTTAGTCCGAGATCCGGCGTGTGGCGTCAACAGTGGCACCGCGGGCCGGTGGACCGCCAGTTGTGCGGGCGACTCGCGAGCGACGCGCCACACATGCAAGGGCTGCACATGAGGGCGGTTAGTTACTCGATCTCCCAGGCCTAGCCTGTGCTGCCGTTGCACCCTCTGCGGCCTGCCGAAGGGAGGTCTGAGACCCACGGCTGGAATGGACGACCCTGAAATACTCCACGAAGTCGCGTAGCTTGGCTGAGCAGCTCGGGTGGCGTAGCTTCTTCAACGCCTTCGCCTCTATCTGACGAATGCGTTCTCGTGTAACACCGAAATCGCGGCCCACCTCTTCGAGGGTACGGCTCCGTCCGTCTCGAAGTCCGAACCGGAGCTGGAGCACTCGCGCCTCACGCTCGCTCAGGGTCGAGGAGAGAACGTCCTCCACCTGCTCCTTGCGCAGTTGATATACGGCTGCCTCGGCGGTCGCCAGCATGTTTGGGTCCTCAAGGATGTCTCTCAGGTAGCTGTCCCCATCGTCGCCGATGGGCATCTCAAGGGAGACTGGTTGCTCGGAGAACTTGATGACCTCCCGCGCCGTCTCCGGCGTGATTCCCATAGCCCGGGC
>JADFKZ010000127.1 GCA_022564665.1 Planctomycetota bacterium
GAGCTGGCCGCCGCTTCGGCGGTGGCGGCGACGCTCCAGCGGCTCTACGACGACCGGGCGAAGATCGCCTCCGCCGGGCGCGGCCGGCGCGAGCAATCGCGGCAGGTGTCGATCATCGGCGACCGCAACAGCAACACGCTGCTCTTGGCGGCCTCCGATGAGGACTTTGCAGAGATCCAGAGGCTGGTGGCCCAGTTTGACTCGCCGCAAGCGAGCCAGGCGCTGACCGTTCGCGTCTTTCAGCTGAAACACGCTCAGGCGACGGAGATTGCACAGACCGTGCAGAGCCTCGCCGATCAGATCACGTCCGCCGAGGAGGGGCCGCGACTGCCGTGGTGGATGGGAGGGGGTCGCCAGCGGGAGCCGGGCCGTTCCCGGCGGGGGGTGCTCGCGGTGCAGGCCGACTCCCGCCTCAACGCCTTGATTGTCACCGGTGAAGGCGGCAAGTTCGAGGTCGTGGAGAGTCTGATCGAGATGCTCGACGCGCCCGAGCCCCCGGGGGAGAGGCGGGTGGTAAAGCTCTACACGCTGCGGCACGCCGACGTTGACGTGGTCGCCGACGTTCTGGGCGAGACCTTTGCCTACAAGACCCGCTACCGCCGCTGGTGGGAGACGCCCGACGTCACCGAGATCAGGATCCGGGCCGACCGCCGCAACAAGATCATCATCGTCTACGGCACCATGAAGCAGCAGGAGGAGATTGCCGAGTTCATCGCCGGAATCGACGAGCAGTCAAAGCCCGGTGAGCAGCAGTTCGCGGTGCTGCCGGTGGAGTTCGCCCAGGCCCGGGAGCTGGCCGCTACGCTGAACCGCTTCCTGAGGGATCGGACCCGGGCCACGGGCGCGCGGCCGCCGACGGCCACGATCGTCGGCAGCCAGTCGGCCAACACGCTGATCGTCTCCGCCGAGGCGGAGGACCTGGCCATGCTCCGGGACCTGCTCAGACAGCTCGATCAGCCCAACGTCTCCGGCGACCGCGTGGTCGAGATCATCGCGCTGTCCGACGGCGATGCCCAGGAGATCGCCCGCATCATTGACCAGCAGTTCGGTCGCCGCGGCGGGGGGCGTGGGGGGGCCGGGGCCGGGGTCATCGTCACCCCGGACGTGCGGACCAACAGCCTCATCGTCAACGCCCCCCGGCTCCAGTTCGCCCAGACCAGGGCGCTCATCGAGCAGTTGGATACTCCCTCGGCCAGCGACGAGATGATCATCCGCACCTATTCCCTTCAAGGCGCCCGGGTTCAGGAGGCGGTCAGGATCCTCTCGGAGAACCTGCGACTCGACGAGCGCGGCGAGACCACCGGGATTACGATCAAGCTCGAGGAGAGCGACGCCCCCGCCGTCGAGGTCAAGGCCAGGATCATGGCCGACCGCAGGTCAAACAGCCTGATCGTCACCGCCACGGAGGAGTCCTTTCCCGTCATCGAGGCCCTGATCACCAAGATCGACGACGTCCCCGCCGCGAGCCCCGTCGAGTACCGGATCATCCCCCTGAAGCACGCCGCGGCCATTGACGTGAGCTTCACTCTCAGCCGGTTCATGCGCGACCGCGGTGACGGCGAGGACCCGCCGCGGATCGATTACAACCGGTGGGAGAACCAGCTCATCATCGCCGCCACCGCCGATCAGTTCGAGCAGATCCAGCGGATCATCGCCGAGATCGACCAGCCCTCGGCAAAGGAGCGGATCACCGACTTCGTGCCGCTTCGCTTCGCCCAGGCTAAGCAGGTGCAGGAGGCGCTTTCGGTCTTCTACGGGCCCTTTGCGCCCGAGGCGGACACGCCGGGCAAGCTCAACACCCGCATCGTGGCCGACCCGGCCACGAACAGCCTGGTGATCAGCGCCGACGAGAGCGAATGGGAGAGCATCCGCGCGCTGTTGGCCAACCTCGACAGTGAAGAGTACGACGCGTCGCTTCAGTTGAAGGTCATCCCGTTGACCTTCGCCGACGCCCGCTCGGTGGCCGAGGCGATCAACCAGGCGTTCTCCGGCGAGCTTGACCGGCGGCGGCGGGGCACCCAGCGCGAGCCGCGCCGGCAGCCCACAGGCGCCGGCGACGGCGATCGCCGAGAGGAGTACCCGGCGGTGCTGGTGGAGGCGGAGGAGTGGGTGCGAGCGTCCGCCGAGCGGTTGACCAACTCGCTGATCGTCTCCGCCAGCCGGAAGAACATCAAGAAGATCGAGCAGATCGTGGCGCAGCTGGATGTCGCGGACTACGCCAAGCTGCCGCCGCCCAGGCTCATCCCGGTGAGGGCGGGCAGCCCCCAGCAGCTTGCCGAGAGCCTGCGGCAGCTCTACGAGCAGAGCGCGGGTGATCGGGGCCGGGTGGGTCTGCGGATCGTCGGCGACCGGGCCTCCAACACGATCATCGTCCGCGCCTCAGCCGATGAGTTCACCCAGATCAGGACGCTGGCCGAGGCGCTTCAGAGCGAGGCATCGACCCAGGGGCTCTCGGTCCACGTCATTCAGCTTTCGTCTGCACCTGCGGCGCGGGTGGCGGACGCCATTTCTGAAGCGTTTGCGGCCAAGGCCAGGCAGGGCAACCAGGCGTTCGCGATCCAGTTTGACCGGGCGGGCAACACCCTGATCATCGCCTCTACGGCGGCGCTCTTCGCCGAGGTCAGGGAGACGGTCGCTCAGCTCGATCAGCTCGCCCCCGCAGCGGGCCAGAGCATTTTCATCATCGAGCTTCAGCACATCTCCCCCGACGCCGCGACACGGGTGATCGAGACGATCGGTCTGGACCGGCCCCAGCGTGACGACTCGGTCTCCCGGCTCGTCACCGAGCCGATCACGGTGGCCCCGCTGGCCGGACGAAACGCGGTGATCGTCGTGGCCAACCCGATCGACCGCGACATGATCGTGGGACTGCTGAAGGCGATCGACAGCGAGCCCGCTCTCGCTGGGGCCCAGGTGCGGTTGGTCAGGCTCCACAATGCCCAGGCTGCAGCGCTGGCCGACATCTTTCGCCGGGTGCTCTCCCCGGGTGATCAGCAGGCCGACACCCCTCTGGCGCGGGCCGTCCAGGAGCAGGTCAGGCGGCTGAGCATCCACCGCGAGGGGTCGGCGGGGGGCCCGCTGACCCTCGACCTGACCAAGCCGATTCGGGTGATCGCCGACACCGCGCTCAACGCGCTTCTGCTCAGCTCCACGCCGGCCAACGTCGATGCGCTTGTGGAGCTTGTGGCGATGTTCGACAAGCTTCCGGTGACCGGTGCGGTGACGGTCCAGATGTTTCCGCTCCAGAACATCGCCGCGGCGCAGTTCCGCCGCATCGTGGTGGATCTCTTTCGCCAGGGAAAGCAGCTCGGTCGGGTCGCCGGCGCCCAGCTTCGGGGGGTTCCCGAGGGCATGGTGGGCAAAGCGCTCCTTGAGGAGATCGCCATCAGCATCGATGAGCGGACCAACACCGTCATCGTGGCGGGCCAGGAAGATGCGGTGGCGCTGGTGGAGGTGCTCTGGACCAGGATCGACGCCGATGTCGCCACCGGCTGGATCGAGCCGAGGGTGCTCCAACTGAAGTACGCCGATGCCACCGATCTGGCCGAGACCCTCCGGGCGATCCTCGTCGAGGGCGACATCAACCGGGTCCAGTTCAGCCCGATGCAGAGGCAGGTCGCCCGTCTCCGACTGGCCAGGCTCAACGAAAACGGTGGTCGAGTGCTGGAGTCCGATCTCTATGCGCCGATGACGCATCTTTTGATCCGACCCGAGCCGAAGCTCAACGCGCTGGTGCTCGTGGGTACGCCGATGAACCTGGAGGTGGTGACGGAGCTTGTGGCGATGTTGGATATCGAGGCCGCGGCTCCAGGTGCGTCGGTGAGGATCTATGCAATCGAGCACGCCTCGGCGACGCGGCTGGCGAACACCATCACCCGTCTTTTTGACCAGCAGGTGCAGCAGCGGCTGATCAGGCGGGAGGACCGCGTGATTGCCCAGCCCGACGAGCGGACCAACGCCCTGGTGGTGACGACCAGCCCGCGGAGCTTTGTGGTCTTCGAGGAGCTCCTCAAGACGCTGGACGCCGAGATCGCCCCCGAGCTGGCGGCGATCCAGCGGATCGAGCTTTCAAACGCCTCCGTGGCTCGGGTGGCGGGGCTGATCCAGCAGCTGATGGACGCGCGTCTCGAGCGGCTGCGAAGGACCGAGCCGGAGACCGCCCAGCTCCAGCGGGCGATGATCATTCCCGATGGCCGGACCAACAGCCTGATCATCGCCGCCGGCCCCGAGTCATTCCTGGTCATCAAGCGGCTGGCTGCGGACCTCGATCGCGATTCGCTCCAAGAGCACGCGCTGGTGAAGATCCTCGAGGTCACCAAGGGCAACGTGGACCGGATCGCCCAGACGATCCGAAAGCTCATGGACAGGCGGTACGCCGACTTGAGCACCGAGATGAGGCAGAGCCAGCAGCCGCTGGTCCTGACCGACCCGGGCTCAAACACCCTGTTGGTGGCGGCGAGCCCCGAGGACACCGCGGCGATCGAACAGCTCGTGGAAAAGCTTCAGCAGACGCCGATCAATCCCGCGATCGGGCTGCACGTGATCCCGCTTGAGACCGCGCAGGCGCGGCAGCTTGCCCCGCGGCTCCAGGCGCTTGTCAGGCAACGCCAGCAGTCGCTGGGCCGGGACGCGCTTCCCTCTGACCGGGTGAGCATCGAACCCGACACCGCCAGCAACAGCCTCATCATCGCCGCCAGCGACGAGAACCTCCAGGTCATCCGCAACCTCATCGAGGCGCTGGGTAGGGCGGGGGCGGTGTCGGTGGGAGACACCGAGATCGAGGTGATCCAGCTGGCCACCAGCCGGGCGGCGGACATCGTGGACCTGCTCCATGACATGTATGTCCGGGAGGCCAACCGAAGTCGCGGCACCGACACGGTGCGGGTGACGGCGGACGAGCGGCTCAACGCGATCCTGGTCAACGCGCCTCGGGCCGATGTCGGGACGATCAAGCGGCTGGTGGCGCAGCTCGACGGGGCGCGGCCGTCGGCGGTGGTCGAGATCAAGTTCATCCCCCTCTCCTCCGCCAACGCTCTGGAGACAGTGGGTCTTATCAACGATGTCCTCAGCGGCCGAGGGCTGGGAGGCCGGCGGGGCAACCGGCAGGCAACCGTGCTGAGATACCAGCACGCCTATGCCGCCGGCGGGATGGGTGACGGAATGGAGGTGGGGCTTTCGGAGATGCAGGTCAGCGCCGCCATCCGGGAGACGATCACGCTCACGCCCGACCTGCGGACCAACACGGTGATCGTCTCGGCGCCCAGTGAGTCGATGGTCATGATCGAGCGGATGATCCTCGACCTGGACGCCTCGAGCACCGGCGCCCAGAACATCCGGATCTTCAAGCTCCGCAACGCCGATGCCCTGGCGATGGCCGAAATCCTCACGGATCTCTTTAACCTCACGCTCCAGGGCAACCTCTTCGTGCTCAAGCCGCGCGAGGCAAGACCCGACGACGAGACGGTCCCGGGTTTGGCCCCCGACGTGAGCAGCCCCTACACCGGGCTTCTGGGGACCGACCTCACCGCGGTGCCGGATGAGCGGCAGCAGCTTTCGCTGACCGTCGACAGCCGGACCAACAGCCTGCTGGTCTCGGGAACGCCGATCTATCTGGACCTGGTGGCCCAGGTCGTCGAGGAGCTCGACGCCCTGGAGGCCAACGAGCGTGAGGTGTTCATCTACCAGCTTCGGAACTCCGAGGCCACGGAGATCGCGCGGGTGCTCACCTCCTTCGTCGAACAGGAGCAGCAGAAGCTCCTGGCCACCTTGAGCCCCGATCAGATCGGCTCCTCCGCCCGGCTGCTGGAGCGGGAGATCACCATCGTCGGCGACAACCTGTCCAACACGGTCCTGGTCAGCGCGAGCCCGCGGTACATGGATCGTGTCAAGCACATGATCGACGAGCTCGATGTCGACCCGCCGCAGGTCCTCATCCAGGTGCTGCTGGCGGAGGTGACGCTCGACTCGGTGCGGGAGTGGGCGCCGGACATCACCGGCTTGTTTGGTCTCGACACGGCGACGGTGACGGGCCAATCCGGCCTTGGCGGCCTCGCGAGCACTTTTCTTGGCGCGATGGGCGTGCCCAGCCTCTCGGTCACGACCAGCGATTTCAATCTGCTGCTGCGTGCGCTGGAATCCCAGGGCCGGCTCCAGATCCTGAGCAACCCTTCCATCATGGCCGCCAACAACCAGCCGGCGATGATCCAGGTGGGGGAGAACATCGGCCGGGCCGACAGCCAGAGCATTTCCGACGGTGGTACCCAGCAGACGAGCGTACGGTTTGACGATATCGGCGTGATCCTCAGGGTGACCCCGTCGATCAACCCCGACGGGTTTGTTCGAATGGTCATTGAGCCGTCGATCACCGCTCTTACCGCCCGGAAAACGCAGGTCTCCGAGGACCTGTCCGTTGACGTCCTCACCAAGCGGACGCTCACGACCACGGTCACCGTCAGGGACGGCCAGACGATTGTCTTGGGCGGGCTGATCTCCGATCAGTACGAGCAGCGGACTCGCAAGGTCCCCCTGCTCGGCGATATTCCCCTGCTGGGAGCGCTCTTTCGAAGCGAGCTTCGGGAGTCGACGACGACCGAGCTGCTGATCGTGATCACGCCCCACGTGATCACGAGCCCGGCGGAGCTGAGCCGCGTGCGTGACCTCACCGACGGTGAGATCGGGCGGCTCTCGCTCACCGCCCGGGAAAAGGACAGCCTCCAGCGGAGCCGTCTGGAGCGGATGGAGAGAAGAGCGATTTATAGTGATGTGACCGTGCAGCCGGAAGAAGACTAACCCAAACTCACAACCCAAGAGTCAAGACCCTTGAACAACACCTACCAACCGCTCATCGGCATCGCTTTCGCAATGACCCTGGCCACCCTTGTCTCCTGCCAGGAAACGCGGATCACGGGCTACCAGCGGCCGCTTCGGCCGACGCTCCGGCGGCCCGAGGCGGTCCCCGCCGACGCTCGGGTCGATGCTCTTGTCCTGACTGTCTCCTCCACCCCCATCGACACCAACGCCAACGGGTACCCCGATCTGCTGGAAGCGACTGCCTATCTCTTTGATACGCGATACCGGCCGACCATCCGGGAGCAAGGAGCCTTCGTCTTTCTTCTCTACGCTCCCGGCGAGGCCGGCAGGTCCGACAGCAAGCCGATCCGGAGATGGCGTATCGAGGGTGAGAAGGTGCTGAGATCACAGACCCGCTCGGCGATCGGTGTCTGCTACCACTTCAGACCGAGCCTCCTTGACGGGGGAACGGACACGCTTCCATTCGTCACCGCTGACCTGGTGTGCTACTTCGAGCCTGCCGATGGGCGCGACCCCATCTATGCACGCGACGTCAGCACGATCCAGGTGGGACGCAGGGTCCTGATCCCGCAGACGAGGTGGCGCCAGATGATGGAGCCATCCAAGGACACGAACGAGAAGCCCTGACGAAGAGGGCTGTCGGCTGTCAGCAAACTCTGGGTGGATGGGTCTGAGCTCGGGTGGCTGGGGCTGAGCTCGGGTGGCTGGGGCTGAGCGAAGCGAAGGCCCGGTCTTCGTATCGACGGATCACCGTGGCATCATCCCGATGCGATCGGGACTCCGTCACAGCCACCCTCTTCGTTTCCAAGCTTGCCCTTGTCCGTCCTCATTGCTTATGCTGGTGATCTCTGGCTGAATGGAAGGAGCAACCCATGATTCATGCCCGAAGATCGCTCGCCTGTCTCGCGGTGACTGCCGTGGCCGTGGTGACCTCGCCGCTTGCTGCCCAGAGCGCCGGCAATGTCAAGATCAAGACCGTCAAAGTGGCCGATGGCGTGTACATGCTCACCGGCAGCGGGGGCAACATCGGTCTTTCCGTCGGCGACGACGGCGTCTTTATGATTGACGATCAGTTCGCCCCCCTGACGGAGAAGATCCTCGCGGCGGTGTCAATGCTCTCCCGGGAGCCCGTCCGCTTCCTGGTCAACACCCACTGGCACGGCGACCACACCGGCGGCAATGAGAACTTGGGCAAGGCCGGGGCGATCATCATCGCCCACGACAACGTCCGCAGGCGGATGAGCACGGATCAATTCATGGCGGCCTTCGACCGGTCGGTGCCCGCCTCACCCGCCGGCGCGCTACCGGTGGTCACCTTCACCGACGCCGTGACCTTCCACTTCAACGATGAGGAGCTTCACGTCTTCCACGTCAGAAACGCCCACACCGACGGCGACGCGATCATCCACTTCCGGCAGGCCAACGTCTTTCACATGGGCGACACCTTCTTCAACGGGATGTATCCCTTCATCGACACTGGTAGCGGGGGGTCGATCGACGGGATGATCGAGGCGGCGGACCAGGTGCTGGCGCGCGCAGACAGGCGAACCAAGGTCATCCCCGGTCACGGCCCGCTTGGCGACAGGAAGGATCTCCGCGCCTACCGCGACATGCTTGAGACCGTCAGCGCTCGCATACACACGATGGTCGACGACGGCAAGTCGCGTGACGAGGTGATCGCCGCCAAGCCGACCAGCGAGTTGGACGGAAAGTGGGGCAGCGGCTTCATGGAGCCCGACCAGTGGGTCGGCATCGTCTACGACGGGATGACCAGGCCGTAGCGCCAGCGACTCCAGGCAATCGCGACCAGACATGGAGCGGGGCGCTAGAGTTCGTCGTCGAACGCAGGTGCGAATCCTATTGAGCACAGCAGGAGGACGATGCCATGACGAGCAAGAGAGTCGAGTCGATTTACATCCTGGCCGTGATCGGAGCGGTGGCGGCTGTGGGTGCGGTGCTGGCCGGTGTCCAGCACACCGGCGCTCCGAGCCCGGCCACTACAATCGCTGCTGACGAATTGCAGTCGATTCGAAAGGCAGCATTGGATTACGGCGAAGGCTGGTACGAGGGCGACGCCGAGCGCATGGAGCGGGCGCTTCATTCGGAGCTTGCCAAACGAATCGTTTATACGAACCCTGGAGATGGACGTAACCGGCTGAATCAGCAAAGTGCAATGTCGTTGGTCAAGAAGACGAGGCGAGGCGGCGGCAGCAGATCTCCGGTGGCGAATCGAGGCAGCACGGTGACGATCCTCGACGTCTTCGAAAGCGCGGCATGCGTCAAGGTCGAGGGGCCCCAATGGGTTGACTATCTGCACCTGGCGAAATGGAACGGTCGATGGGTCATCGTCAACGTCCTGTGGGAGCCGCGACCGGAGTTCCGTCAACGGCTGGATCGGGCGCTCTCCG
>JADFKZ010000220.1 GCA_022564665.1 Planctomycetota bacterium
GCTGAACTGCTCGCACCAGGGCCCGCTGCCACGAACCGCCGCAGCGGCCGCGGAGCGAGCGGTCGCGATGAAACGCGCTCCTCATCACCTGGCCGAGGCACGGCCATTTGAGGAGGTGCCACGGCAACTTCGGGCGGCGCTGGGAGCGCTCATCGGCGTCCCCGGCGACGACGTGATTCTCGCCAACAGCACCTCGTATGGAATGACGCTCTTCGTCCACGGGATCAACTGGAAGCCGGGGGATGAGGTGCTGCTTGTGCGTGGTGACTTCCCGGCGACGATCTACGCGTGGCTTCCGCTGGCGGAGCGCGGCGTCTCGATTCGATACATCGAGCCAGTGGGTCCGAGTCTCACTCCAGGTGAACTGGCCGACCATATCACTCCGCGGACGCGGCTCTTCTGCACCAACTGGGTTCACTCCTTCACAGGATATGCGGTGGATGAGGCGGCTCTGGCAGCGGTGTGCCGGGAGCACGGCGTTCTCTTCGTCCTCAATGGCTCGCAGGGGATCGGGTATCGAGCACTTGATCCGATTCGCAGTGGAATCGACGCGCTGACCTGCTGTGGGTTCAAGTGGCTTCTGGGTCCATATGGAACCGGTTTCTGCTGGATACGGCCGTCCGTACGGGAGACCCTTCAGTCGACGAAGGGCTACTGGCTTGCCAATCTTTCAGCCGACGATTTGAAGGGCGACTTTCCCGTTTGTCTGCGGGACGACCTGGGAGCACGGCGATTCGACATATTCGGCACCGCGAACTTCTTCAACTTCATGACGTGGACCGAGTCGGTTCGCTACCTGCTGAGAATCGGTCTCGATCGTATTGGGGCACACAACCAGGCGCTCGTCACCCGCCTTCTTGCCCGGATCAACCGCGAGGCGTACACCCTCAGCAGTCCTGAATCGGGGAAGGCCCGGACTGCGATCGTCGTGCTCCGATGCAAGCTGGAGACGCGCACCCGTGAGGTGTTCTTGGCCCTTCGCCGCTCGAAGATCGATGTCGCTCTGCGCCGTGGGGCCCTGCGCGTATCTCCACACGTGTACAACACGGTTTCAGATATTGATCAGCTCCTGGAGCACCTTGAGGCCAGTGTGACAGATCAGCTTCGTTGACGATCGGCCGCCCGGAGGGTATCGATGGTGTCGACATCCGCGACCCGCTTGTCAGGCCGATATTGTCTCAGACCAGAGAGCCTCAGGGCCGGACCGCCCGGGTCCTTGGGGTGTGCCTGTCTGGATGTCGGAGAATGCCATGTGTTCCAATGAGCGAGGCGTAGACCGCCTCATAGCCCCTGGCCATGACGCGAGCGGAGAAGCGGGACTCGGCGTTCTCCCGGCAGGCCGCAGGGGAAAGGGTGTCCAGCTTCTTCGTGGCCGCGACCGCCTCGTCGGTGGTGTCAACGATAAAGCCCGTCTCGCCGTCGACGATGATCTCCGGCAACGCGCCGAACCGCGTTGCGATCACGGGTGTGCCGGAGGCCTGCGCCTCGACGGCCGTGAGCCCGAAGGGCTCGCACCAGTTGATCAGAAAGAGCAGGGCGGCGGCCTTGCGGTAGTAGGGCGCCAGCTCCTGCTGTGAGAGCAGGCCGAGATACTCACACTGCGAGCCGTCGAGGTGGGGCCGGATCTGCGAGTCGAAGAATTCCTGGTATTGGGGCTCGATCAGGCCGGCAAGCAGCAGACGGCGCCCGGCTCGCCTCGCCACCTCGATTGCCACGTCCGGGCCCTTCTCCGGCGCGAACCGGCCTGCGAAGAGCAGGTAGTCCTCCTTGTCGGGCTCGAAGTCGAAGGTCTCGATGCGGATGCCGTTGTAGACCGTGGCGACGTAGTTGAGCTCCCCAAGCAGCTGCCGTTCGGCATTTGAGAGCGAGACAAACGGAAGCTCGCGGTAGGCCCGAAGGATCGGATGGTTGGATTTCGTCCAGGCCGATCCGTGGAGCGTGGTCACGAGGGGGCATGAAATCAGCCGGCCGAACACCAGGGCGTGCACGTGGAGGTGGGAGTGGACGACGTCGAAGCGGCCTTGGGCCGCCCCCTCCATGCAGGTGGCGATGTGGAGTTCCTCCAGGGCGCGCGGGTCGGGGGGACCGGCGATCCGGCCGGCGCGCTGGTGTTTCCGCGCGCACCGGAAAATCCACCGGACGACGGGCCATGAGGCCATGCCCCTTCGAATACCACCGCGCCCAGAGCGTCGACCACGCGCTCGATCTGCTGGCCCAGCACGGCGACGACGCGCGGCTGCTGGCCGGCGGGCAGAGCCTGGTGCCGATGATGAACCTGCGGCTCGCACGCCCCGAGGTGCTGATCGATAT
>JADFKZ010000128.1 GCA_022564665.1 Planctomycetota bacterium
CCCTCCCTGTACCTCGCCGGGTGGCTCGGGACGGCAGACCTTGGGGGTTGGATCCTCCGATATGATGGCGAGACGTTCTCCCGCTTGGGGGATGGACTCGACGGACCCGCGGCGGCGCTGGAGGTCTTCGACGACGGGTCGGGGGACGGTCCATCGCTCTTCGTCGGCGGGGACTTCGACTATGTCGATGGCATTCGGACTTTTGCCCTCTCCGTTTGGGTCGCCTGCCCTGGCTTCATCCTGGGGGATCTCGACGGCGACGGGACGGTCGGTCATGGCGATCTGAAGCTCCTCATCGGCGCATGGGGTCCGTGCCCCGATTGTGACAACTGCCTGGCCGACCTTGACGGTGACTGCCGTGTCGCCGTGCCTGACCTGCTCACGCTGCTGGCGAACTGGGGTCTGACGAACTGACGCACGTGCGTCTAAGTACAAGGGTGTCGCAATCGCCGGGCTATGGTGGCGGTCGCTACGAGATGTCGGTGTTGAGCGGTGCGGCGTACCAGCCCTGCTTGCCCTCGACGGTGACGGGGGCAAGCACGTGGAGCCTCAGGTCGCTTCCGTGGAGATCGGCCAGCGAGGCGGGCCGATCGCTGACGACATGACAGACCGCCTCGGCGGCGGGATCGGTCAACTGACCGCGGCAGGCCATTCCAAGCAGCTCCCGGTGCGCCCGGGCCCACGACCTGACCACGGCAAGCTCCCTCAAATGCGGCTCAAGGGCGATGACGTGCAGCCTCCCCGCCTGATCGACCGCGAGCTCGAGCCGCTCATGCCCGGGACACCGGACGGGAAGCGGTGTGAGGCCCTCGATGAACCGGGCAAGGGGGGCCGGCCGACCGCTCTCGCTCGGCTCAGACGCCCCAGCCGCGGGCTGCTTCGGCTCCACCTCGAACGTCGGATTGGGGGCGATCTTGGCATTCGCCATCGCCATCGGCGTCAAAACCTCCACGACGTCAGGCTCACGCGCGATCGCCTCCGGCTCGGACACCGCGGGCGCCGCCACGGCAGGTAGGGCCCCTGGAACGGGCTCGGCCACTGCTGCGTGCTCCGCAGGTGCCGCCGCGGACGCACCACGAATCCAGCCCAGAACCGATGCCAGGGACACAGAGGTTGCGCCGTCAAACCGCAGCCATTGGGTCGCCTTGATCTGGGCATCCATCCGCGGCAGGCAGACCACCAAATGTACGTCGATCTCCAGCGAGGCCCTGGTGGCGTGGTTGATGAGCTGACACGTCCGCCGCGCGGTGTCGGGATCCGCACCGAGCACCGCCAGACCAATCGTCGGGAGACGCTCGCCGGCGGCGGCTGCAGCCTCGACAAACGCCTTGGTCCGCTCAAAGGCGTGGACACGCGCCAGCTCGTCGGCGCTGGTGAGGATGGTGATGCGATCGCCGCCGGCCTGGAGAAGCTCGCGCGGCGAGGTATTGAGCGGGGGACGGACGACCCACCGCCTGATATGGGGGGCGAGTCGGCCGATCGCCTCGGCCAGAGTTCCGGGCTCCGGCGGAAGTGAGACGCCGTCGGCCTGGAGCACCTGGAGGGCCGGTTCTTCGGCGTCAAGACGGAGCAAAACCGTCGCCCCGCCTCCGCGCGCCACGGCATCGGCATAGGGCGTGAGCCAAAGATCGGCCCGCACCGGCAGATGCCCAACGACGAGCAGCTCACACACCGCCTGCGGCGCCGCCGCCGGGGCCTGCCGCTCATCCGGCTCGGTCAGAAACAGCGCCGCCAGCTCATCGTATGGGTCGATCGTCCGCGTCATGGCACGTCCGGGGAGCTTGGCACGACCAGGAGGCTGTTGGGCTCACCATATTCGTTGAGCCGCTGCTGCTGATTGTACGGGTCGACCAGCCAAGTGCCATTGACAACGAGCCGGTACTGGTACCGGCCGGGCGGAATCCGGACGAAGGCCTCATGAGCGCCGAGGCCGACATCGTAGCGAAGCGGTGTGGCCGTCGTGGACCACCGGTTGAACTCTCCGGCCACTGAGAACAAGTGGCTCCGGTCGCCGGGCTGTGTAAACCTGACCCCGCGCTGTGTCGGGTGCGCACCGAAGCGCTGGGCCTCGCCTGCCGTGGTTCCCGGGCGAATGCCTTCCACTCCAACCCCCGCCCGGGGAACGCTCTGGGGGGCTACGGTCTCGCAAGTCACCGGCTGTGTGGTGGCCTGCGGCGTCTGGGGCTTTTTCTCGCGGGGCGTCTTGGGGAACGGAGCCGCCGATCGCATCTGCATTTCTTTGACGAGCCTGACAAGCTCCGCGGCGCGTCCTTGATCGAGTCGAGGCGTTCCCTGCTCAGGTGAGGTCGGTGCGGCGGTTTGAGACCCAGGGTCTGCGGGGCTCCGCACCGCCGCTGCCACCTCGATCTGCACAAGCGGAGGCGGGGCGTGATCCTCGAGCCAGTCGGCCAGCTCGCCGAAATCACGCGCTGCTCGGGACTGCGGCGCGTACTCGATCACCGGCTGGCCGAAGCTCGCTGCCTCGCGGACCACCTCATCCTCGTGGATGACCACGGGTAGAACCTGCCCGGCGAACTGCCGGCGTAACTCGTTGAGGATCTCGCCGGAAAGTGACGAGGCCTCCCGGTGGAGTGTTGGCACCAGATGACAGGCGATGGGCCTGCCGATCCGCTCGACCAGTTGGCGGATCGTTCGCAACTGCCGGTCCGCCCCGCGGAGGGCGAAGAACCCCGTCTCCACGGGGATCAGTGTCTCCCTGACCGCACGAAGCGCGTTGAAGGTCAACAGCCCGATCGTGGGCGGACAGTCAACCAGGCAGCGGTCATACCTTCCGGCGTATTGTTCCAGCAACCGGGAGAGCCGACGATCGCGGTCGGGCAGTTGGTGCAGGCCACCACCCGGAGCTTCCAGAGCCGCGAGCCTGATCGTGCTCGGGATGAGATCGAGGTTGCCCGCGACCTCCCAGATGAATTCGTCCGGGTCGAACCGGTCGGAGCCGGCCCGCAGCAGCGCCTCCCCCAAATCGCGGGCAATGCTCTTTTCCGGCACACCCAGCCCGATGGCGCAGTGTGACTGGGGGTCCATGTCCACCAGGAGGGTCCGCAGGCCCCGGCGGGCGAAAACCGCCGACAGATTGATGGCGGTCGTGGTCTTCCCGCACCCACCCTTCTGGTTCACGACCGCAAAGGTCCGCATAGCGGCACCCTCCCCGCTTGGGAGGCGCAGCGCAAACTTCCCGCGTCAAGTCCCGGCGCGCTGCTTTGTAGTTATCGGAATCGCCCCCCTTCTACGTTGAATCCGCGTTCGGGCCTACGGATCAACGCGGTAGAGGGCGACGTGGCTGGGCCACCCCGGGTTCTCGGGAATCCGCCGGGAGCGGCACATCCGGACCACGTTTGCGTCCGGGCCTCTCTCCCTCAGCCACCCGACGATTCGGGCGGGGGGCTGCTGGCCGCCGGAGATCAGCCACAACGGCCGGCCGGAGAGAATCAGCTCGTGGGCCTCCTGAATCGATCCGCGACCCGCCGATCCGAGATAGCTCGCCATGTGGCTCGAACCGGCGTTCATGAGCGCGATCGGCCTCGGATCCTTACGGATGTGGATCTCGGCATCGTGAATGAAACCGCTGAGGGCATCACCCAAGCCCGGCTTCGGCTCCAAGAGCCGGTTGTCCACCATGAGCCCGGCCAGCGTCAGCCCGGTGATCGCCGCGGCGACCGGCGGCCCCACCCGCCCGAGCCTCAGGGGTCCCTTGAGCAGCCACCACGCCGCCAGCAACGCCCCCGGCGCGACCGCGGGCGCCACGTAGTCGGCACGCTTGCCGGTGCTGGGCGTGAAGAACGCCAACGTCAATACCACCATGAGCGCCGCGCCATGGAGCCATTGACCCAAGGTCGGGTCGAGCCGCTGCCACCGCCTGGGCCCCTTGCCGGGGCTCTCAGCGGGTCGCGGATCACGTCGCCAGAGGTACGCGATCGCGGCGACCGACAGGATCGACCAGGGCCCGAATCGCGTCAAGAAGTAGAAGGGGATGTGCAGGATGCGGCGGTAGAACTCGACCGGACCGCGCTCGTTGCCCTCGTGCCCGAGCCCCGTCACACGACCCAAGACCTCCTCACGCCAAAGCGTGTTCAGCAGGTGGTCCGGATCGATCAGATATACCCCCATCACCCACGCACCGAACAGACCCAGGCTCAGTGGCACCCCCCAGCCCCATCCGAATACACCCGCCGCCCGCCATGAGCCCCGCAGCCCCCGCGCCGCCAGAAGCGCGTAGGCGGGCAGGATCAACGCCGGTGGTCCCTTGGTCAACGCGGCGCCGGCGACGCACACCCAGAAGATGACCAGCAGCAGCCGCCGCCGGCCGCCGCACATAAGAGCTGTTTCGACCGCTCCGTAGCGGCCTCCGGCGGACTTTCTTGAGCGCTCCGTACGGCCCTCCGGGCCGACACTCGCTTTCGTACGCCGCCGCGAATTCATCCGCGGCGGCTGACCGGACGTTGCCTCGCTCTGGCGGCTCCGCGTTGACGCAACCTGCGCTATCGACCCGGTCAGAACCGCTGTCGCCGACATCCATCCACCGAGCAGCCACATGACCAGCAGCATGTCCGGACGGGCGAGGTATCCGAGTTTGAACACGGCGTAGTTGGCCACGAACATCATGCCCGCCACCCATCCCAGGCTCCCTCCGCCGGCCGGATCCAGCCAACGCCCAAGGCGAACCATCGCCAGCCAACACACGCAGATCGCCGCCAGGCTCGGGAACTTGTGGGCCACCTCGCTGGAGAACCCCGCCAGCGCCACCACCGGCGCGGCCAGCCAGTTGTACAGCGGCGGCTTGGTCGCCGGCTGCCGGCCCGCCTCGACAGGCAGGATCCAGTGGCGGCCGCCGTTGACCAGCATGTCCGTGGTGTAGCTGACCGTCCGCGGTTGGCGCTGGTCCCAGGTGTCGCTGGGGCCCGTGACGCGGCCGATGACCGCCCACAGAAGGGCGGCCATGGAGCATCCGATGATCGAGTGCTTCAGCGCGGTGGACCACGGCCCCAAAGCGTTTCGGGTTTGTGTTGTCGGTCGGGCCACGGTCGTGGGAGGGTCCATCGGCTACCCGCGGGCAACAACCGCTGCCCCCACGTGCATCCACGCGTCCTGTACGGCGGAGCCGGGGAAATCGTCGGTGACCTCCGCCGTGCCGAGCCCGGTTGGGAGAACCAGCCGCAGCCGTCCGCCGGACGCCTTCTTGTCATAGAGCATGGCGTTGAGAAGCTGGTCAACCTCCACCGCCTGCGGCAGCCGCAGCGGCAGCTTGAACCCCTCGAGGACCTTGGTGATACGCGTGCGCTCGTCGGATTTGAGCCGGCCGGTCAGCACGGCCAGGTGCGCGGCGGCGGCAAGTCCGATCGAGACCGCTTCGCCGTGCCGCAGATCCAGGTGCTGGTGTGCCTCGATGGCGTGGGCGAAAGTGTGCCCGAGATTCAGAAGCGTCCGGCGACCCGTGTCGCGCTCATCCTGCTCAACGATCTCGACCTTTATCCGTACACATCGCTCGATCAGCGTCACCAGCAGATCCATCTGAAGCTGCACCAGGTCAGCGGCGTTGTCGCTGAGAAACTCCAGCAGGGACGCGTCGGCCAGCACCGCGTACTTGACACACTCCGCCAGGCCACATCTGAAGTCTCGTACGTCAAGGCTCTCCAGGAGCTGCGGATCGACAACAACGGCCTTGGGCTGCCAGAACGCTCCGATCAAGTTCTTTCCCAACCGCCCACCGGGCAACGTCACGTTGACGCCGGTCTTGCCGCCGATGGCGGAGTCGACCATCGCCAGCAGGGTGGTCGGGACCGGAAGAAAAGGGACCCCCCGCAGATAGGTGGCGGCGGCGAACCCGGCGATGTCGCCGACGATTCCCCCGCCCAGGGCGATGACCGGGCTTCCCCGCTCCAGGCGACCTTCCAGCATCACCTCATAGAGAGCTTCGACGGCGTGAAGCGTCTTGTCCGACTCCCGGGCGGGCAGCGGCACCGTGCTGGTTGTGAAGCCGGCCGTCTTCAACGACTCCTTGGCGCGGTGCCCGTAGCGGTCGGCGATCTGCTCATCGACCGCAAGGAGCGCCCTGGAGTGCGGCGCCACCTCGGCGACACAGCAACCCAGGCGCCCCAGGAGCCCCGGCTCAATGAGCACCTCGTAGCCGGCGTGGGCGGCGCTCACCGTGATGGTCGTCCGAGCCGCGGGCATCAGTCACAAGCCTCGGCCCGGCGCCGCAGCTCGGCAAGGGCTTCCGCGGGGTCATCAGGCAGATGCTCGGGAAGCTCAACCGGGAACTCGCCGGCCACGGGTACGCGGTGGGGCCTGGACCGTCCGCCCCGCCGGGCGTAGACAAGGAGGATCACAAACACGACGAGCATGACCGCAACCGGCCCGGCGACCGCCCAAAGCCCCCCCCACGCGGCGTCTGCGGCCATGAGCGTTCGCGGAAACCTACCCACAAAGGCGGGGTACCTATGCACGGTGCCATCGCGGGCCTGCGCATTAAGGCGTTTGTAAAACCTGGCCACGATCCTCACCCGGTTGCCGTCGGCAAAGACCTCACCGGAGGACCTCTCGAGGCCCAGACCCGTGACGAAGACGAGAAAGGGCCGGCCGCCTTCGTCACGGAGAAACCATTCGGCGACGCCTGTGTAGGGACGACCAAGTGGTGTTTGCTGCTGGATGGTGCCGGTGATCCGACACAGGTCACCGCGAAATGCGTCCGGCTCCGCCATCATGGCCTGGAGATCCGGGTGCAGGCGAAGGGCGGCGTCGCCAAGACCCGGTTTCCAGCTCTCGACGTTCTCCAGCAGGGCTACGAACGCCTCCTCCTGGTGATCGCGTCCATCGTAGGCGGTCTGGAGGCGAATCCGCTGGTCGGCCGTCAAGGGCTCAACCGCGGCAAGAAATACGGACATGATCAAGCCGGTGATGTGCATACCAGCGGAGCTGTCATCCTCTTCAAAAGCATAGCAGCCCGTGGTGCAAATGCTTCGCAGGCCGATGACGACCGCGAGCCGCCGCTATGATCGCGCAGAACTTTGCGGAGCCTGGCCATGACCACGTTCCTGTACACAACGGCGATCGTCGCGGGCCTCGAGTTTGGCCTCGGTCTCCTGCTTTTTCTCCTTCCCCGGGCGGGGCCGCCGGGCCGAGCCCTTTCCGAGGCCGCCGCTCGGGCACCCCTGCTGGATCTCGTCGTCGCCGTCATGACCTGGATCCCCTGGCTGGCGGCGGGTCTTGCCGACGGCTGGCGGGGGTTTTCAGGTGCCGTCGCGGGGCAGCTCCTGGCGATGTACATCTGGATCCTCGGCCATGAGACGATCCATCGCCGGGCCGCGCGGGGACCGCGTCTTTACAAGACACATGCCCGGCTGGTCGGGCGGTGGCGGAATCTCACGGCGCTTTGGTTCAGTGTCCTGGGGGTGCCCTTGCTCTGGGCGATCCGCCTCGTCGAGTTGCTTTTTTACCCGCCGCTTTGCTGGCTCGTGGGATTCCCCTCCTACCGGCAGGGTGAGTGGGTCAACGTCAGCCGTCAGAAGTTCCAAGGCCTTGTGGGCCACGATCTGATCTGGTGCCTTTATTGCGACTGGATGACGGGCATCTACGCCCTGGGGGGCGAGATGCTTCGCAACATCGAGTCGTTCTGGTGCCCCATCCGGTTCTACGACGAAAAGAAGTGCGCCAACTGCCGCGTGGAGTTTCCCGACATCGACGGCGGCTGGGTCTCCGCCCAGGGCACGATGGCGGACGTACAGGAGACAGTCCTGCGCTTCTACGCCGACGGGCGCCGGGAGTGGTTCGGCCACCCGGCCCGGCTGACGATCGAGGGCCGCAGGGCCGAGGAGCACGTGAAAGATCAGCCCGGCTAGGAGTCCGTCTGCTGATCAACCGCACAACAACCGAAGGCAATTTGTTCAGCAGGACGAATGTTCGCGATCCGTCGTATCGACGTTGGAGCAACCGACAAAACGCACCGTCTGGGCGTAGAGTGCCAGCGCCATGAGCTCCTCCCGCGCTTCGTCGCTCAACCTGCCGGTGAATGACCCCAACGGGATTCGAACCCGTGTTTTCAGGATGAAAACCTGATGTCCTGGACCTGACTAGACGATGGGGTCAAAAAGGCCGATTTCCGAGCATCCTACTCAAAAGCTCACGAAAAGCTCACGGCAGCCGACCCCAATTCCGCCTCCGCGAACCCTCCCGCAACTGCCGCAGCCTGCAACGCATCGGCAGCCGCCTGGAGGTCTTCGGGCATGAGCTTGGCGTAGTGGTGAGCGGTCACATTCCCCCGGCTGCTACGCCCGCTTAGGGTGTCAATCACGTACGGGCTTATGCGAGCAGCCTCTAACGTCTTCGTGTACGTCACCCTCCAACTATGTGGAGTCGTGGGCGGTCCCCAATGAACGCTCGGTACAGCCGCCCACGCCGACGCTTTCACCTGGAGCTTGCGAAACCGCTCGCACACCCCGTACATAGGCTCAGGTGGATACTTGCCTACCCGAGCCCCAGCGGAAAGCCTGCGAAGCCTCCGCAAGCTCAAGAGAACGTAGGGGCTCCCGTCCGATTTCAACTTCCACCGCCTTAGCACATCAACGGCCACAGGCGGCAGAGGGTAATCGCGGTAGGTGTTTGCATTCTTCGCCCCACAGCCCACGCGAAACGCGAGCAAAGGGTACTCGACCCCACCAACCGTCACCCATTGCCCCGGATTCACCGGCCGTACTCGAATCAACGCGGGCTCCACGTCAAGAGCGAGGCTCTCCCATCGCAGGTGAAGTACCGCCGACGGCCGCAAACCGGACGCCCACGATACCATCGCCCACACCCGATCCCAACCCTCGGCAACCGCCATGATTGCCGACACCTCGGCAGCCTCAAGCGGTCGATGTTTCTCGGACGGCTGGTAATCACCTCCACACCCGCCCACAGGATTCGCGGCCATGTCGATAACCCGCTCACGCTCGCCCCAATGAAACAGGGCCGCGAGTTGCCGCTCATAGGTGGCACAGGTGTTGGGGTCCAATGCCGCCAGCCGCTCTCTTACCGCTTCAATCTGCCGCTTGGAAATCTTCGACAGGATCGCCCGCTCACCCCATATGCCTGCCAG
>JADFKZ010000016.1 GCA_022564665.1 Planctomycetota bacterium
ACGTCGGAGTACGTGACCTTGGCGCCGGCCTTTGCCAGCGCCAGCGCCCAGGTCGCCCGGTGCCCGGCGACGACGAGGACTTGTTCCCCGCTCTTCAGGCCCACCTTCGCCAGCAGCCCGCGGGGGTCGGGGTCGGTCCGCTGCCGGTCGAAGGCCTTGCCGCCCCAGGCGCCCTGAGGGTGCCGCTCGACGAGCCCCCAGGGTCTGGCGTCCTTGAGGAACCGCTCCAGCGCGGGAATGGTGTAAGGCGTCGCGGAGTCCTTCATCGTGACACCTAAAACAGCACCTGGAGCTGCCCCCGGACCACGATCTGGCCGTTCTGACCAGCGTCGTCGGTGCGCCACCCGGTCGCGGAGGACGACCAGAAGTCGGTGACCTCGTTCAGGCCGTAGCCGACGTCCATGGTGAGCTTGACCCGGTGCTCGTTGAAGTAGGCGTTGAAGCCGCCGGTGATGGTCTGGAGGTTGGGCGCCGCGCTGCCGGCGTCCCCGTGCTCGTAGCGCGTGAAGAGCTCGAGCCCCTTGCCGAGGAAAAAGCCTCCCTGGACGACGACGCCGTACTGATCGATGGAGGGCACCCCCTCATCGTCAATGTGGTTGCCGATGATCGCAGCAAACGCGTTGGCCCCACCCCCCTCGACGCTCAGGTCCACCGTCCAGCGAAGAAGTTTGGAGTCGGTGGCCACAGCGTCGTCGCGGTCCTCGATCCCGAAGAGGATGCCGGCGCCAACGGCAACCACCGGCTTCTTCCCCGGAAAGCTGGTGAAGTCCCTGAGCCTCTTCCACTTGCCCTTAAGCAGCGCTTCGGCCCGAGCGCTGACGAACCAGGCTTCGTCGTCGAAGAGATCCTCTGTGAACTGGAAGAAGGCCCCCCGGAAGCGAAACTTCTTGTTCTGGTAGACCAGCTCGGCGGCGCCGGTGCGGTCCTGCCGGAACGCGGTGGCGATCACGGAGCGCTCGGCGGCAAGCTGGCGCTTGGTCGAGACGGATTCTTCGCGCAGAAGCGGTGGACGGAAACGGCCAATCCTCAGGCTCAGATCCTTGGTGATATCCACCCTCCCCCAGGCGGAATGGAGCTCGCCCTGGCCGTCGTGGCGGTCGCGACCGACCGACACGGAGTAGTCCAGCCAGGGGCCGAAGATGTGCCCGGAGGCCTTGAGCTTGGCTCGGCGGAACTCCACAGTGCTGCGGAAATCCTGATCGCCGTCGTCTTCCACCCGCCGGTTGCCCGTGGCCCGAACCTGCAGCTGCCCGGTCAGCTCGAGCTTGAAGCTGCGATCGGGGCTCTTGATGAACAGGCCGTCGTCGTAGCCGATCTTCCAGTCCTTCTTCTTCTTTTTCTTCTTCCGGCGGGGCGGGGCATCGTCGGGGGGTGGCGGCTCGGGCTGCCAGCGAAGCCGTGTGGCGTCTGAAGCGGGCGATCCGGTACCGGTCGCCGGCGGCGGGTGTATCCACGCTGGCCGCCGGCTCGGCTGCCGATCATCGTCGGTCAACGGGTCTGCGGTTCCAGACGGGTCGCCGGGCGCCGAAGAGCGCGAATCGGTCGTCTTCTCATTGGAGGGTGCAACGGAGGGCGGGTCGGCTGCCTGGCCCAGCACGAGGCAACCAACCCACAATGCCCCCTGGATCCCCTGCATACTGTTGAATCGGTACACCGCACCGGCCGATTGAGTGACGCGCTCAATCGGCCGCACCCGGACCACGGGCTGCACCGACGAGACGACCGATAAGGGGCGTCAAGACAGGCCGAATCAACGTAGGAGCACCGTCTGGCGTCCTGGCGCACAGGCTGGCGTCCTGGCGCACAGGCTGGTGTCCTGGCGCACAGGCTGGCGTAGTCCAGTCGTGAAATGACAGCAAGCGGTTGGTCGGTGCCGGGAGCGCGCCGGCAGGCCTTGCCCGATCACCTATCGACCATCACCGGTTCTGCGAACGCTGTGGATGATGCGCTTGAGGTCGGCGGTCGCCCTCTGCATCCGCTGGCGCAGGCGGGCCAGCTCCGGGACGCTCTGCTCCAGAAGAACACCGGGGCCGTCAGCGGTGACGAGGCGGCGGGTCTCTTGGGCCCCGGCGACGACACGTATGAGGTTGGGTATGTCAATGACGTCGTCGAGCCCGCGCCCACCGACGCCCTCGGCCGCACCCGCCTCGGCAACCCAGGGCGTGGGATAGACCGCCAGATGCAGGTACAGCAGCCGATCTGGATCCAGTCGGACCAGCATCCGGGGGGCGTCGAGCCCAACGGCGTTTGAGGCCCTCCTTGAAAGCCATTTTCGGAGCTCCTCGCGGGCGCGGGCGAGGCTTGCATCAAAGCCGAATGGATCCCGCCGGCTCAGCGTCCCGACGGCCTGGTGCAGCGCCGCCAGGCTGGCCCCGGTCCGCGTCGTGCGGTCCGCGCTGAGCCGGACTAGCTCGTCGGTCGCGGTCGACGTCGCCTGTGAGACCAGCGAGCTTGCGATGACGCGATCGCGTGCGAGATGGCCGGCCATCCGGTAGCAGATTGCCAACCGGTCAAGCGCGGCGCCGGTCTTGTTCGCCCCAAACAGCCGCACGGCGTCGGCATGAAGCAGGCGCACCGCCTCGCGCATCCCGCCGGGATAGCCTGGTATCGCCGAGGGCCCGTTACGGGCGATCGAAAAGTCGCATCGGTCCATCTGCGAGGCCTGTCTGAGCGTCTCGACGATCGATGCCGCCTCCTTCAGCGTCTGGGCCGCACCATCGTCGATGGGTTCGGACGGATCGGTCGCGACCGCCCGGATCCGCTCCCGGCGTGCGGGCTGTATCGCCTGCAGTTGATCGATCGCCCGCAGGTACCACACCGCGGCGTTGGTCAGGTCGGCCGGCTCGACCCGGCCCGCCACGATCGCCTCCAGCATGGCCCGCCGCTGGGCGATCCGCTCCCTCACATCATTCATCCGCTCATACAACCCCATGTAGGCGGGAACAACAACCATGGCAATCACCCCGTGATCACCGCGCTGGACCTCAATGCCGATCTGTTGAAGCTCGAACCTGGCCTCGTCGGGATCGTCGAGGCGAAACATCTCTGCGGCACGAGCCGTCACCAGTGCCGCCCCCCCGATGGCATTCTCAAACTGTGCTTCGTCGACAAGCGTCATACCCGCTACCACCGCGGACAAACTCACGTTGAGGCCGATGTCCTCGACGAAACCGGCACGATCCTCCGTCTCGGCATACTTTTGCCGCGCCCATTCGACCAGCATCTCCCCTTCCTTCTCGATGCCACCGACAACATCGAACGGGTCCTGAGCATTCAGCTCGACCAGGGCACCCAACAGCTGCCGGCTCCCAACGGGATCGAACACCCCCTGGTCCAGCCCCGACCGTGCCACACGATCGGCGCCTTGGAAGATCGCCTGCCCGACCAGTGAGCTGATGATGATCCGGTCACTGGACAGGTGACCCGCGACCCGCCACAGCGTCGAGATCCTCCCGGCCGCCTGAGCCGGATGCCCGTCGGACAGATGACGGGACGCGTCGGCGGTCATCAGACGGGCGATTTTGCGGAGGTTGCCCAGGTGCGGCAGCGTCAGGTCAAACCCCTTTTCATAGTCAAGCGCAAAGTCGCTGAACCCCTGCTTCGCGCCTCGCCTGACCGCGGAAAACACCGGCCCCATTCGGTCCAGGACCGCCCGCACCTCATCGGATGGATCGTGTCCGCCTGCGCGGCGAAAGGCGTCCAGGGCGTCCCACTCCTTGGCCGAGATCGGCGTCGATTCAAGACGATCGCTCGCCAGTTGGTACCAATAGGCGGCGTTGTGACGATCCCCATCGGACCCGTCGACTGCGGGAGCCAGGAGAATGGCCATGATCCAGAAAAGCGACCGCACCTGTTGAGCTCCTTGACACGACCAGCCCGATCCATCAGCCTAGCACCACCTTCACGGGAGGCAACCGTCGCTCCATGGACTGGCTGCTCTACGTCGTCGCCGCCTTGTTCTTCGTGCTCGGCGCGGTGTGCGTGGTCCTGGTTCTCCTGCAGTTGCCGGGAGCGTGGATCATGCTCGCGCTGGCCGGGTTGATCGAGTGGCTGGACCGGCTCTACCTGCCGCCCGACGACCAACAGACGTTCGATTGGTGGGTGCTTGGGGCAAGCCTCGCCCTGCTTCTCATCGGCGAGGTCGTGGAGTTCATCGCCGGTGTCCTGGGGGCAAAGAAGGCTGGCAGCAGCACCCGTGGCATGGTCGGTGCGCTGATCGGGGGCATCGTGGGTGTCTTCGTCTTCACCCCGGTCCTCTTTTTCATCCCCATCTTCGGCGCGCTGGTGGGCGCGGTGTTGGGGACGTTCGTCGGAGCGATCATCGGGGAGCTGACCGCCAAGCAGACCACGCTCAAGGGATCGATGAAGCCCGCGTTCGGAGCGACGGTGGGCCGCGTCGTGGGCACGATGAGCAAGGTCCTCATCGCAATCGCGGTGTGGTTGATGCTCACCGTAAGCGCGTTTGTCACATGAAGAGGGCTGTCGGCAAGAACACGCGCCCGCCTCTGCTCCGGCCGATAGCTGATAGCCGAAAGCCGACAGCCTCTTTTCAGATCGTCGCTTCGGTGACGCGGAGGATCTCTTCCACCGTCGTCAGTCCCACGGCAACCTTCTTGAAGCCGTCCTCGCGGAGCGTCACCATGCCGCGGCTCGTGCAGACCTTGCGAAACTCCGTGACGTTGGGGTTGCGAGCAACGATGTCGCGGAGGTGATCGTCCAGCAACAGAAGCTCATAGATACCCACGCGTCCGCTGAAGGTCGTCTCGCGGCACCTGCCGCACCCCTTGCCCTGCATGATCTTGGACCCCGAGATCCCGTGTGTTTCCAAAAACTGAGTGATCTCCCGCTTGAGGCGAACGGGGCCCTTGCAATGTTCGCAGATCCGCCTCACCAGCCGCTGGGCGAGGATGGCCCGCACCGCCGCACCCACCAGGAAGGGCTCGATACCGATGTTGATCAGACGCGTGATCGATGCGGGAGCGTCGTTGGTATGCAGTGTGGAGAGAACAAGGTGGCCGGTCAGCGCCGCCTGGATAGCGATGGTGGCGGTTTCCATATCCCGGATCTCGCCGATCATGATCACATCGGGGTCCTGACGCAATATGGCCCGCAGGGCCGCCGCAAATGTCATCCCGATCTTTTCGTGCGTCTGGACCTGGGAGATGTTGGGAAGGTTGAACTCGACGGGGTCTTCCACCGTGGAGATGTTGAGCTTGCGGTAATCCATCTGCAGGATCGACGCGTAGAGCGTGGTGGTCTTGCCCGAGCCGGTGGGCCCGGTCACGAGGAGGATGCCATGAGGTTGGCCGATCTGCCCTTTCCAGATGTCCAGCGTCTCGTCCATGAACCCCAGATCATCGAGTGACACATTGATGGCACGCGTGTCCAGAATTCGCATCACCACCTTCTCGCCGTTGGGCGTCGGTATCGTCGAAATTCGCAGGTCGAGCTTGTGGCCGAGCACGGACACCCGTATGCGGCCGTCCTGGGGCAGCCGGCGCTCGGCAATGTCAAGGTTGGCCATGATCTTGATACGCGAGATGATCGCCGGGTGCATCTTCTTTGGTGGGCTCATCATCTCAAAAAGCACGCCGTCGATCCGGTATCGAACCTTCAGGGACTTCTCCTCCGGCTCGATGTGGATGTCCGAAGCGCCCTCCTTCGACGCGCCCTGAATGATGTGGTTCACGAAACGGACGATCGGCGACGAGTCCGCCTCGTCCAGGTCGGCGTCCGCTGCCTTGTCACTCACAACCTCGACATCGTCCTCTTCCACGTCGACGAGAATCTCGTCAACATTGTAATCCGTGTCGTCCTCTTCCATAAGCGCCTCAAGCACCAGCCGGATGTCGGACGCGGTTACAAGCACATGCCTCACCGAGGAGATGCCAAGTTGCCGCTTGACATCGTCGAGGACGAAGACATCGTCGGGGCTTGCCGTGCCCATGATGAGCCGCTGGCCC
Source organism: Planctomycetota bacterium (assembly GCA_022564665.1). GTDB lineage: Bacteria > Planctomycetota > Phycisphaerae > Phycisphaerales > SM1A02 > JADFKZ01. The sequence continues at coordinate 5,964 of JADFKZ010000016.1, forward strand.
TCGCGGCGCAGGGGCAGGACCAGGTTGGCCTTGCAGTACTTCGGCCCGAGCCGGTGAAGTGCCTTGGCGTCATAGGCGTTCTCGTCATTGTCGGCGACGCGCTCAAAGGGCAGGCGCGCCTCTTCGGCCACAATCTTCTGCACGGAAGCCTCATCGACACCCATGTCGATGAGAATCCGGCTGATGTTCAATCCCGGCGTCTCCTTCAACACCCGCTGTGCATTCGTCAGCTGCTCGGTGGTGATGACCCCGGCCTTGACGAGCCTGGCCCCAACCCCCTCATCATCGGTCTGCTCGTCGGTCTCGGGGGTATACAGGTCGGACAGAGCCCCGTCCTGCAGGATCTGATCTCGTTTGGCCTTGCGCACGCTGAACCCCCCTCTTCGACGTCCGGACTAGCGCCCGCGCCTGAACTCCAAGACGGTCTCGATCCGAAGGTCGAATTGCGGATCCTCCGCGACGACCGTGACCGAGGTGTGGGCGACCGCGACCATCCGGAACTGGATCGCGGGGCTCCGCCCGGATGGCATCGCCTCAACGACTCCATTCAACCGCACGAGATGTCCGTTAATGATCGCCATGGGGGTGGATCCCATGATGACGGATTGCACCTTTAGAGTTTTGGCCGCCTTGGTAATCGCAGCGCGTCGCCGCTCCTTGTTCCACTCGCCCCGATCCTCCGGCTCCTCATCGACGTTCTCGTTGGTGGTGTCGAAGGGATCGCGCGTCAGGTGGGGAGTGGCGAGCTCCACCGGCTTCAGCGCACTGAGAACTCGCTGGTGGTTGTCGACAAGCGCTTGACCGCTGTCACCGGAATCGGTTGAAGAACCGCCCGCCGCCGACTTCAGAAAGTCGTTGATTGTCCTCTCAATCCCGGGGTTGCGGCCGGCTCCTGCATTCACCTTCGTCAACGTGTGCATGGAAAACAGGCTGCCTCCAGCCAAGACGACGACCACGACGAGCACGAGCGTGCCCGAGCGAATCTTCTTCCGGGGACCTTCGTCCATGAAAGGGTCGAGATCCCCGGCGTCACCGGAATCCTCGAGGTCCAGCTTTCCCAGCGAGTCAGACTGCCCGCCCGCATTGGCCTGCATACCCGTTCCCGTGTGTTCGAATTCACTCACGTCGTTTTCCCCATTTGCTCGTCGGGATTCCGCGATCGAGGCTGAAAGTAGATGCTGAGTGTGAACGCCGCCCGCATCCCCCGCTCGGGTCCACCACGCCCGCGGTTCAGCGAGGTGAAACGTTTCAGCTGCAGTTGATGAATACGGGTGATACGAGGTAGCTTTTCCAGCTTCTGGAGAAACTCGAAGAACCCGCTGAACTCCCCTTCCATGATCACGACCAGCGGTTGCTCCATGTAAAGAGAAGCGGGTACAGGCTTCTTGCTCTTGACGGATTTGACCGTCAGCCGGGCCTGCCTGGCCAGTTGCCAGACGTCCTCCAGTATCACCTCGACGTCCTGCTGGGATGGAAGCTTCGCCTCGATCAACTCGACCGCCTGTCGCCCCTGCTCAATGGCAAGCCCGATGTCATCGATCCTGGCGGACACCTCCTGGAGCTTGGCGAGTCTTTGCCGTTTTTGCTCGACCTCCTTCTGGGCCAGCTTGATCTCCGCGTTGCGCGGCTTGAACACGTAGATGTAGGACGCTACGGGCACGGCCAGTAGCACGATAAGGAAGACCAATTCCCGAAATCCCATACGCATGTCAGCGTCCCTCCCTCGTGCCAGCCCCGGCGATCGCTGTTTTCCGGCCGCTGGTGGGCGTGAACTTGAGCTTCCCGTCCATCACGTTACGGTCGAGTGACTCGCCCATGGCAGTCACATTTCGGATATCCGCCTCCGGGTTCAGCTGCATATGAATCTTGAACCGTCGCATCAGTGCATCGTCGATCTCGCGTTCCTCGGTAAATTCGAGCCTCACGTTCCGAAGCAGAGAATACGCGTTGAGATTTGCAAGGAATCGCGACACGTCCCGATCCGTGGGCGCGGTCCCGACCAGAGAGATCGAGACTTTGTACCGGGGTGCCTCGACCTTTTTCGGCTGCTTCAGGGCTTGCGCGACGGTCCTCGCCCGCATGGGGCCTCTCAGGCGTCCGGTCGCCCTCTTCGGCACCTGCTCAACGACGGCTCGGATCCTCTCCGACTTCAACTCGAACTCCAGCAGGCCGAGACGCGGCGGCATTCGCTCGATGAGCTCTGCAAAGAGGATGCTGCGAGGAACGCGCTCGACCAGCGCCGCGGCCAGCTCCGCCTTGCCCAGCATCTGGTCCTTCTGCCGCTCGAGCTCATTGAGCCTTTCAATCTTCGTCGCCGCCTCCACATACCTCGCGTTGATCGATCGCTGGGCGTCCTTGATCTGCGACCACTGCCGATTGGTCACGAGAAATGCCGCGAACACCGAAACCATCACGATTGCAAACAGCGTGAGGCTGATGAAGTTGGTGCGGCGCTCGGCCTTGTGATCCAGATAATCTTCCGGCAGAAAGCTGGCTTTGCTCATGCCGATGGCTCCTTAAAGATCGGTCGGCAACGTGCAGAGTCCGCACGCAACCGCCCATCCCGGCTGGGGCTGGCCGAGGGCAAGACCAGATGTCCGCAGAGAGCGTCTGCATTGGAGCCTGGCCAAAGGATCGCCCAGCTGCGCCGGAAGGCGCAGCGCCCTGGCCACACGCTGACAAAGAGCGGTCTCCCGCGCCTCCCCGCCGAGAAAGACCATGCGATCGATCTTGCGGTTGCGGAAAAGACTCTGGTGGTAGCGCAGGCACATTGACAGCTCGTCGGCCAGCGCGTCGGTGACCTCCGACAGAGCAGAATCCGCCGCGCCCCCCGCTCCGCCCGCTGAGTCCTCGGAAATCACCCCCGTGGAGGTGGCGGCGGATGACTGTGTTTGCGGCGACTGGGAGGGAACCGCCGCAGCCAGGACCTGCTCCGAAATCCGTTGCGCCTGGGCACTGGCGACGTCGCAGCCGAGTTGCTCGGCCAGGCGCTCGTCGAGATGGCGACCGCCGAGCTGGATGCATCTGGCGAAACCAAGATCACCGCCGTGGCTGATCGCCACCTTCGTGGACCCCCATCCGATGTCCACATACAGCGTCGTGCGGTCGGCCCCTCCACGCTGGGCGGTGAGATACTCAAAGGCCTGCACCATCGCGTTCATCTCGCTGTGGACACCGACGACGTCGAGCTTGCATTTGCCGAGAAGCTCCACGTAGCGCATCACCGTCTCCCGGTTCATGGCGACGCAGATCACTTCAAGAAGCGTCTCGCCGTCACGACGGATCTTGGTGACATCGAACGAGCGGATTACCATGCTGTGCGCGGACCTGCCCAGCTGCGTCTGGAGCTGCGACTTGATCAGATCGTCGCGCTCCACGCCGTCCATCGGCGAGATCTGCATGTGCTGGACGATTGTCTCGGCACTCGGCACCGAGCAGACCACGCGCTTGCCCCTGAACTTGCCCTTGCGGAGCATTCTTGGCAATTGGGTCTGAAGGAAGGCGAGCTGCCGGTCCTTGTCGAGCCGGGTCTCCTGGGGCATCCGAAACCCAAGCGCGGCAGCGAGCGTCGGCGGTTCACCCGGCTCGATCTGCAACATCTTCACCAATGACGATCCAAAGTCGATCGCGATCGGCGATATGTGGGCCGAAAACATTCCGAACCCCATCGTCCGCCTCCGGTGCTTGGCCAGCCGCGTCCCCACCGCGGGTACGACCCATTCCATCGACCCCATTCCGATATGGGTTGAGGCGGCAACGAACCGATGGTCAAGCAAATAGGACCAGGCGCCCGAAGTTGTCCGCTTTGACCCCGGCGCCACCCGATAACAGGCCCGCCGGCCTCCCTGTGATCGTCCGGCAAGATGGCAAGCGACCCTAGCCGATCGCGTCGAGCGCCCGGGCCACCGCCCGGGACAATGCGGCCAGGGCACCGGCCAGATCCCACTGTTGCCGGTCACGGTCGCCCGTGGTATTGCTGATCGCCCGCAGCTCGATCCCCCCCACGCCGAGCCGCCGGGCCGCATGCACGACGGCCGCACCCTCCATCGCCTCGGCGACGGCCCCTGTCCGCCGGACCACCTCTTGGGCCGCCGGATCAGAGCCCGAGCACGTGGCGACCGTAGCGATCGGGCCCACGGCAAACCGCTCCCGCAACACCGCAAGCAGCCGGCCGTCCACCGGCACCGCGTTGCCGGAAAAATCACCGAGGGCCAGCCCGAGTGCGGTGATGTCGGTGAAACCGCCAGGTGTAAACAGGCCTTCCTCGACATAGTGACAGCTCGACGCCACGACGATCCCGCCGATCGGAAGACCCCCGCCGGGCAGCGCCCCGGCAACCCCGACGCTGAGCACGCACTCAAAGGGACCGTGGCGGAGGATCGCCTCCGTGGTGGCTGCGGCGGCGTTGGTGCGTCCGACACCGCTGGTCACGACACGCGTCCCGGTGTGAGCGCCGATCGCCTCCGCCTCGGCCGCCACCGATGTCACGATGAGGGTTGGCAAGGCAACTCCCTCACCCAGATGTTGCGATCGCGAACGGGAGCCCCGTGGTCCTGTAGAAGGGTCGGTCCCCGCAGTCGCATCTGGCGATCCAGCCCGCCGGGCGTGGTCGACGGGAGCATGAGGTTGTGTTGGATAACCAGGCCGTTGTGCAGGACGGTGACCCGAGGCTCTTGCGTCAGCTCGCCGCTGAGCTTGAACCGCGGCGCGCGGAAGACGATGTCATAGGTCTGCCAGGAGCCAGGGCGTCGCGAGGCATTGGCAAGCGGGTTCAAGCATCTCTTTCGTGTCAACTTCAGATCTCCAGGCTGGACCGGTCAATCTCGACCACTCCTCGCCCCCCGCCGCAGGTGGCCCAGCCGGTTACGTACGCCGGCCCAGCGCAGCGGCAAGCTCCCCGATGGGAACCTCCCGCTGCCGGCCCTCGTCGAGGTCCTTGACGACCACCAGCCCCCGGGCCAGCTCATCACCCAGGATGACGGCGTACCGGGCCCGGGCCCGGGCCGCCTCGCCCAGCAGCTTGCCAACGCTGTGCGTGGTGCGGTAGCTGTGACGAACGTGGAGGCCGTCGCGACGGAGGCTGGCAATGAGCGGCCGGAACCGCGTCTGGGCGTCCTTCTTTCCCGCCGAGATCACGAAGGCATCGGGACGGGGCTGGCACACGACATCCGATGTGAGCAGTTGGCGCTCCTTGAGGACCAGCTCGAGCACGACGTCTCCCATGGCGATCCCCACCGCCGGTGTCGGCGGGCCGCCGAACAGCTCGACGAGGTTGTCGTACCGCCCGCCACCGGCGATCGCTCGCTCCCGTCCTTTGGCCTCGTGGATCTCAAAGACCGTTGAGGTGTAGTAGGCCAGACCGCGGACGATGCCGAGGTTGAAGTCGCACCAGCCGCCGATACCGATCTCATCCAGGCATTCTGCCAGCCCACGTCTGCGTTCGCCGAGGGCCGACGAGGCGCCGGCGGACCCAAGGGCGTCACTGGCGGCTTCTGCTTCGGCTTCGGCATCAAATGCCCCGAGGTCCAGGGAAAGCTCCTCACAGCGTCGGGACAGCTCTTCGGCCGGGAGGCGGTCCCTCTTGTCCAGCAGCTCCAACGCCTCCGGTAGCTTTGCCTCGGCCACACCGCAGGACTTCAGGACCCCCCCGACCACGGTCCGGTCGCCGATCCTGACCCGGACATCGTCCTCGGTGAGCCCGAGCCTCCGCAGTATGTCGACCGCCACCGCGACCACCTCCGCGTCGGCCCGGGGCGAGTCATCTCCGATGATGTCGGTGTTGAGCTGAACGTGCTCGCGAAGCCGGCCCCGCTGGGGGCGCTCGGCGCGAAAGAACGGACCGATGGAGAACCACTTCGTCGGCCGCGCCAGCGCGGCTGCCTGCGCAGCATACATCCGAGCGAGCGTGGGGGTAAACTCCGGACGCAGGGCGTAGTCCACGTCACCGCCGGCGCGGCGGAAGCTGAAAAGCTCCGAGACGATGCCCGGGCCGGACTTGACCGTGTAAAGCCCCAGGTGCTCAAAAGTCGGTCCGTTTATCTCGTCAAAGCCGTGGTTGATTGCGGTGTCGCGCCACGCCGACTCGATGTGACGCCCGACGGCAATATCGGGCGGATACAAGTCCCGCGTGCCTTTGGGGCTCTGAAAAGCGCGGCCGGCGGACGCCATGGGTAAGAGTGTAGCGACGAAGCCACGAAGCGACCGCGGGTTGCGGCCGCCGAGAACCGCCCTCGCGACGACGTTCATGAATAATCCGGGCTAGAGCGCGATCATTCGCCGGTGTTCGGCGCGATGCGGCTCGCCGGCCGGCGGCTGAGGCGTCGGTGTTACCGTCGAGGAACGCCCGGGCGACCAGCCGCGTGATGCTCTGAAGACCGTACATCCCAAGAGCACGCTGAGCAGGGTCGCCTGGGCGATGGAGTCGGGCTGGCCGACGATGGCGGCGTTGCGGATGAGGGCCAGCGCCCACAACGCCGACCAGCCGCACAGCACCAGGTGCCCGGTCCGGCGGGCCTTGACCGCGCGGTCCAACCCCAAGGTGCTGGTTACGGCGGCACTGGTCACGACCAGCAGTTGCACGATTGCGAGCAGCAGTCCGGCGATCCCCGTGTAGGTCAGCCCCCAGGCGTCGTAGGAGACGTCGCCGACCACGGTGTGGTACAGGCTGGTCGTGGAGGCGGGGTCCGCCCACATGACGACGATCGCCCACGACACGCGCAGAAGGCTGAAAACGATGAAGAACCACGCCCCACCCACGGCGAAGGCTCCCAGCGACCGGCGGCCGGGTTTGAATCGGCGGAGGTCCATGTCTGCGCCTTTGTTCCGAATCCGCCGGGGGCGATTGTATAGACCCTCCGAAACTCTTGCAGGACGCACCGGGGACGGGTGATCGCTGAGCCGCAGGTCGGCGGCCTTCACCATCGATACCGACGCGCTGCGTGAGCTTCTCCCGCCTCTGGAGAGCTCGCCAAGCGGACCCGTCGCCGGCATTGCCCGCGCCAGCATCCATGATCTCATCGCCTGGCGCTCCCGCGGACGCTGGGGCTCGACGCTGAATCGCACGGGGCGTCGTTGGCCCTTGGGCCTCTACCGCCCCGGAATCGAATTTGTAGCAACGACAGCCAGCAGGAAGACGATCAGCCCGGCGAGCAGGGCGGGCAGCAACAGGATCGCCCAGTCCAGCAGCGCTGCCGCAGCGCCCCCGGCAACACCGACGACGACGACCAGTCCGATACGGCGGCCCTATCGTGTCGCTGGCTCTGGCAGCCGAGCCTCGATTGCGGACCTCGGTGACTCAACCCTTGACCGGGAGGAAGCGTTTCCCTCGATCAAGGATCAAATCGCGGCGACCGTGGTAAGTGGCGCGGGGAGCCGTTCGACGCGTGCACGCTGCCGGCCGTCTTCAGCACGAGTTTGCGGTGGCCGGACGGGCAGGGCCCAGAGAACCACCGCAGCAGTCGCGAGCGGTTCCGCCATTGGCTATGCTCTGCGGCGCACCTGCGGCTGCCGTGCAGATCGGACCAGATCGGCATCCTTCACATGAGCATGATCAGGCGGGCATTCGTATACCTGCGGTACGTCCACGACGGCTTTCGCCGGACCGAGCACATCTACATGGTGGTGGTGTCGGTCGTGATCGGGCTGCTCGCCGGGCTGGGCGCGGTTGGATTCCGCAAGTTCATCAGTTTCGTGAAGGAGGTCGCCTGGCACAACGACACGTACACGCTGGACTACCTCCGGGGCCTGCCGATCTGGTGGAAGATCCTCGCGCCGAGTGCCGGCGGCCTGATCGTGGGTCTGATCACCTATTACTTCGCCCGCGAGGCCAGGGGGCATGGTGTTCCGGAGGTCATGGAAGCCGTGGCTGTGAGGGGCGGGCGGATCAGACCACGCGTGGTGATCGCCAAGCTCTTCGCGTCCGGCATCTGCATCGGCTCGGGAGGCTCGGTGGGGCGAGAGGGACCGATCGTGCAGATCGGGGCGGCCCTGGGGTCGACCGTGGGTCAGTGGCTCAGGATCGATCAGCAGCGGCTCAAGACCCTCGTCGGATGCGGCGCCGCAGCGGGAATCGCCGCAACGTTCAACGCGCCGATAGCCGGCGCCCTGTTCGCGGTCGAGGTCATCCTCGGCGATTTCGGCGTGTCCCAGTTCGCGCCGATCGTGATCTCCTCCGTCGTCGGCACCGTGGTCAGCCAGCATTTTCTCGGCGATGTTCCGACGTTCGTGGTCCCTTCCTACAGCCTGGTCCACGCCAACGAGCTCTTCGCGTACACCGGGCTCGGCATCCTGGCGGGGCTCGTGGCGCTGGCGTTCACCCGCACGCTCTACGCCACAGAGGATCTGTTTGCCAGGCTCCGCGTCTTCCCGCCGATCCAGACGCTCATCGGCGGCGCGGCCATCGGTGCCATCGGCATCTGGCTCCCCCAGATCTTCGGCGTCGGCTACGAGGCGATCGACCAGGCGCTGACCGGCTCCATCGCCTGGCAGATCATGCTGCTCCTGGTCGTCGCCAAGCTTGCCGCCGTGTCCATCACCATCGGTTCAGGAGGATCGGGCGGAATCTTTGCGCCGTCGCTCTTCATCGGGGCGATGCTGGGCGGCGCGGTCGGGAAGGTGGTGCACTCTTTCTGGCCCTCCAGCACGGCGGATCCAGGCGCCTACGCGCTGGTCGGCATGGGCGCGGTCGTGGCGGCGGGGACACACGCGCCGATCACGGCCATTGTGATCATCTTCGAGATGACCAGTGACTACCAGATCATCCTGCCGCTCATGATCAGCTGCATCATCGCGACCCTTCTGGCCACCCAGCTGCAAACCGCGTCGATCTACACCCGCAAGCTGCTGCGGCGCGGTATTGACATCCACAGCGGCAGGGCCCTCAACGTGCTGCAGGCCGTATCGGTCAAAGAGCAGATGCGGTCGGACATAATGACCGTGGCACCGCAGGACGACTTCATGCACTTGATTTCCAGCTTCATGGATCACCCCGGAAACCTCTACGTTGTCGATGACGAGAAGCACCTTCTGGGAATCATCACGCTGGATGAGATCAAACCTGCAATGGCCGATCCTTCCTCGCTGTCCGGGGTGGTGATCGCCCAGGACCTGATGGTTGAGAAGGATTTCCCGACCGTATCTCCGGACGATTCACTCGCCGACGTCATGAAGCTGCTCGGGACCCATCAGGGAGAAGTACCGGTTCTCCGGGATGAGCGCCTGGTCGGCGTGATCCGGCCGCAGGATGTGATGGAACGGTACAACACGGAGCTCTTCAAGCGCGACATGGCTCATAGCATGGTGAGCGCGGTGAGCCGGGAGAGCAAGGTGGGCCTGACCCCTGCGGTGGAGGGCGCCGTCGTGGCCGAGGTTCCCGTTCCCGCCCGGTTCGTCGGCAAGACGATACGCAACTTGAACATCCGCCAGGATTTCGGATTCAGCATCCTTTTGATCAAGCGGAAAAACTCCCAGGGCGCGGAGGAGCTCAAGGTGATCCCGGTACCGGACTATGCCTTTCAGCCCCAGGACGTCATGCTCGTCCTGGGACAAAGTCGGGATCTGCGGTATCTGAAGCAGGGAATACAGCGACCAGGGCAGCGCGGCAGCGCCGCTGACCGCCATCGCTAGGAGTTCGCGTCGCTTGCGGCAGGAAAGTCGTGGCGTCCGGTGGTCGATGAGAGGGGAGGAAGGAGGTGGCGCAATGGACTTCTCGGATCCCTCTCTGCTGGTGTCGGGGCTGGTGATCTCTATGATCGGCCTTGCGATCTTCGTCTACGGGAAGAAGGCGCAGAGGATGAAGGGCATCGCCGTCGGGCTGGTCATGATGGTCTTTCCCATGTTCGTGCACTCCCTCATCTGGATGTGGCTCGTCAGCGGCGTGTGCGTGGCGGGGCTGTATCTGCTGCCGAGCGAAGCGTGAGGCCGGCCCAACTGCACCGGGACGCTGTGGAGCGGGGCGATCGAGGCCGCGGGCGGCAGGGGCTGGATTGGCCGGACGGTGACCCTGGAACCGCGGGTCGCTTTCTTAGGTCGGGACTGTGATCCGGCTCAACACCATCGTCTGACAGATCCGTGCAACGTGCGTTACACGGATCTGCCGGAAAATCGCTTGCTTCAGATCTCCAACTCAATCAGTGCGATGAGCAGTTCGACGTTCTCGACGATGATCATGGTGTCGTCAGCGACAAGCACCCAATGAAATGGCGGCTCTTGTAGAGAGTCCGTAGCGTCCGCTGTGCGGACCTGCGCCGCAGGACAAGAGCGGTGAATATGGGAAAGCAGCATGTTGCAGGCTGCGATGCTACTCTCGCATATTCCCGGAAACTGCATATGCTACTCTCCTATATTGGCATCCGGCCTCTCCCCCTGATGCCTGATGCCTGCCCTCCGGTGGAGTGTTGTCGTGCTCACGTTCCCCTCAGCCGGCTGGCTCGCCATTGATCAGGCCCACGCGCTCGTTGCGGGGGACTACGTCACGCCCGGATCGGGACCGCATGCCGGCCAGCTTGGCCCGTGGTCCAAACTGTTTGCTGCGATGGGGCTCGATCCCCTTTCCCTCTCCATCAAGTGGGTGCATCTGGTCATCGGAACGGCCCGGCTCGGGGCGATCGTCTCGTTTGCGCTTCGTGCTCGTCGCGCGTGGGGCGCAATGCTCATCGGCGCCATCGCCGGGCTCTGGTACCTGCCGTTCGGCACGCTGATCAGCCTCATCGTCATCGCGCTCTTGATGCTGCCGGCGGTCAGACGCCAGGATGTCTGCTGAATCTCCAAACCCCCGTTTCTCGCTGGTCATCCCGGCGTGGAATGAGCAGGCGTATCTTCCTCGGTTGCTCGATTCGGTGGACGTTGCGCGCGGGGTCTATCACGGCCCAGCTGATGCCGTCGAGGTGATCGTGGCGGACAACGCCTCCACGGATCGAACGGGTGAGATTGCCCGCGACCGGGGGTGTCGCGTCGCCCACGTCAAGCTGCGGCGGATCGCGGCGGCCCGCAACGGAGGCGCCGCGATCGCCCGGGGCGAGATCCTCTGCTTCGTGGACGCGGATTTCCGCATTCACCCCGAAACCTTCAACGCCATCGACCGCGAGCTCGCCACCGGCCGGTTCATCGGAGGCGCCACCGGAATCCAGTTCGAGCGCTGGTCGCTTGGGATCGCCGTCATCGCCGCCCTGATCCTTCCGCCACTGCACATGCTGGGAATGGACGGTGGGGTGTGGTTCTGCCGCCGCGAGGATTTCGACGAGGCCGGCGGCTACGACGAGCGGTTGCTGTTCAGCGAGGACGTCAGGTTCCTGTGGGCCCTGCGGAAGCTCGGCCGCCGTCGCAAGCCGGTGCAGAAGCTGACCCGCGGCGGCGCCGCCGGGCCGAGGGCGCCGGCGATCGCCTCTCTGCGGAAGTTCGACAAGCACGGTGACTGGCACTTCCTCCGCGACATGATCCGTCTGCCCTTCTGGCTCGTCTTCGCGCCGGGTCGCTTCAGCAAGGCCGTCCACGAGTACTGGTACGAAGACGATCGGTAGGGGCCGCTGAGCTGCCGACGCGGCCGCCGCGCGTCGCGAGGTTGACGCCGTCTATGATGTGGATACGGCCGGCTCCCGGAGCGGCCGTACCGTCGGGAAGACGCGGCGTCGCCATCGGTAACCCCGCGTTGCGGCCGGTTCGGAGGTTTGGTGGCACAGTTGCCGGCACAAAGCGATCACGACCGGTCGGGCGGCACGCGCCTGCCCTCGGTCGTGAACCCGACCTGGCTCGGCGGACAGTAGTACTTCAGCTCCTCGTGCTCGTATTGTCTCACCTTGCATCTGCACTGGGGGCACACGCCCCGCTGCAGGAACCGGCGAGCGATCCGCGGCCGGCCGGGAAGGACAAGCAGCATGACCACGAAGGCGACGACGCCGGCCGGCATCGCGAAAGCGGTCTTGACCACACCCCGCTCGATGAGGATGCCGATGCCGATCATCATGAACAGGCCGATTGCCGCCTCGATCAGGACCAGGAGTCGGCACAGGTTCATCGCCCATCCACGGTATCCTTTACATTGTACATATGGAACTCAAGCCCGATGATCTCCCACGATCCGATCGATACAAGCTGCTCATCGGGTGCATCGTTCCGCGGCCGATCGCGTTCGTCTCCACGATCTCACACGAGGGCCGGCTCAACCTGGCTCCCTTCTCCTTCTTCAACGGCATCGGCTCGGATCCGATGACCCTCCTGTTCTGCCCTGACAACCGCTCCGAGGACGGCTCGGAAAAGGACACGCTGCGCAACTGCAAGCCCCGCGATGAGGGCGGCGTGGGCCAATTCGTGGTCAACGCTGCCATCGAGGACTATTCCGCGCAGGTCGCGGCGGCCTCGGAACCGCTGCCGCACGGCGAAAGCGAGTTCGACATGGTGGGCCTGACGCCGGGGGCGAGCCGAGCCGTGAAACCACCGCGAGTTGCCCAATCACCCTGGGCCTTCGAGTGTGAGACCCTGCAGATCGTCCGGCTCAACTCGGACACCATCGGGGCCGGCAACATCGTGATCGGCAGGGTGGTGCACGTCTTCGTGCGGGACGACCTCGTCGACGAACATCTGCGCATCGATGCGGAGAAGGTCCGAGCCATCGGCCGCATGGCCGGCGTGTGCTACTGCACCACACGCGACCGCTTCGAAATGCCCAGGGGCCGCGCGGCCTTGAGGTAGCCCAGCAGTGCTCCCTTGCCCATGGTGAACCGCCGCCGGCGCGGTTATGCTCGATGAAGAAAAAAGGAGGCATATCCGAGCACCGGTGGCTCAATGCGGCCGTGGGGGCGGTGGCGGGGGGGTGATCGCTCTCGGAACGGCGTCGCCCGCAGCGGCCCAGGCCGGAGCATACTGCATATTTGATCAGCACTGCGTGCCGGTCGCCGATCAGGCCGCGGTGCTGACGATGGTCATGAACCCGACGACGCTGCGCCGGGTCTATGACAACGAGTTGGGCATCCCGTCAAGCGAAGGCGCCCTGACGCTGACACGGTTCATGTTCGGCGAGCAGGGCGAGAACTGATCCCCGGATCCACCGACCGCCGACAGCGCCGCTCCCTCCGTGGGGAGCGGCTGTTGTGTTCCCCCCGGGCGGACCCTACGAAGCGTCTTCCTGGATGTAGGTCCTTTCACGATAGAACTTCGCGACGACCAGGAAGCCCATCGCCGTCACAAGCATCAGCGCGGTAAAGAACCAGTAGTACGACGCACCGGCTAGCTTTGATGTTTTATCCTCGTTCCTGATGAAGAAGTTCACGCCGGCGACGAGGAGATTCCCAAACGAGATCGACAGCATGTAGAACGACATGACGAACGACTTCATTGCCCGCGGCGCCTGGGTGTACGAGAACTCCAGGCAGGTGATGGAGATCATGACCTCCGCGGCCGTAATCAAGATGTAGGCAAGCAACTGCCAGAAGATCGACGGCTTGTATCCGATCCCAGCAACATCCGGCCACACCAGGGCAGCACTGGCGGCAGCGTTGGCGGGGGGGCTTTCGGCGGCGGCGATCACCCGGAAGCGACCGACCGCGGCATGGTTGCCGCCCCAGTTCGAGTCGATCCTCAGTTTGACGTAAGCCGCCTCGACCGGATCGAACGAGACCCTCTGGAACCGGTCCGCCTGTTCGAGCGACAACTGGGCAACTTCGTTCCACGGTCCGGTGGGGCTGTCGCCTGCGAAGACCGTGACCTCCCTCGCGAACCGGTCGGTATCCGGCAACGGGGTGTCGCCCTCGCCGGCATCGTCGTCGGCGTCCATGACGCCCCGAACGTACGGGTTGATCTCGATCCCGGAAATGGTCCATGCTCGTCTCTCGCGGAGCTGGATGACAGCGTTGCCCAGACCATCCTCGGCGCTGGACCCGTCTCCGGAAAGCCTGCCCGTCGCCCAGCCACTGCCGTCCGGCTCGCCGTCGATCATGTTCCACGGTGACCAGTCGCCATCGGAGGTGCGTCGCGCCGCCTGCGACGAAGCCTTGACGGCCCGCCCCCCGGTGATGTTGGTCTCGATCACCGCCGGCACGGCGAACGCCAGCACCGTGATGAACATGCCGATCGCGATCTTGCGGACCGGGGTGAGCCGGATGATCCTGTTGATCGACGGGTAAACGACGGCCGTGAAGATCGGCACGAGGATCAGGATCAGCAACGGGTTGGCGGCCTGGAACTGCGCCTCGAAGAGCGTGTACCCGAAAACGGTGCGATCCATACTGCGGGCCTGGATCACCCACGTCGATCCGGTCTGATCGAACAGCGCCCAGAACACGGCGACGAAGACATAGATGAGGCTGAGCTTACCGAGCGCTGTGAGGCCCTCGCGGCTAAGCGTCTCCTTGACGAAGGCGGCGCCGCCCGGCTGGATGTGGACGAACTTCCAGCGCCCGAGCCAGAAGACCCAGGTCGCCAGGAGCATCAGCCCACCCGGCACGCCAAAGGCCCATTGCGGTCCGTAATCCGGGTTGTTGAGCAGCCACGGCGTGAGCAGGTTGGAGATGAACGCGCCGATGTTGATCGAGATGTAGAACCAGCCAAAGATCGCCGGGATCCGATACTTGTTCCTGGATCCGAACTGATCACCGACATGCGCGGAAACACAGGGCTTGATGCCGCCCGCGCCAAGGGCGATCAGGCCCAGGCCGAGCGCCAGGCCGAACCGCGTGTCATCGATGGCAAGCATGAAATGTCCCAGGCAGTACACCAGGGACAGCGAGATGATGGTCATGTACTTGCCGAGGAAGATGTCGGCAAGCAGCGCGCCAAGCAGCGGTGTGAAGTAGACCGCGGAGGTGAAGAGGTGGTACCAGGCGGTGGCGGTCTCGTCCGACATCAGGTCGAGCTCGCCGCTGCTCCGCAGCAGGTACTGGGTCATGAAGACGACCAGAATGCCCTTCATGCCGTAGAAGCTGAACCGTTCAGCGAACTCGTTGCCGATGATGTACGGAACGCCCCTGGGGACCGTCTCCACAGGAAGAGGCGCGGTTCTGTACTTGCTGGTGCGACTCATAAGAGTGGACAGGATACACGCAAAGAGGGACGAAGGCACGGAGGCACGAAGGGGAGCAAACGCTCCATCACTTCGTGGCTGCGTGCGTCCGTGCCTTCTTCTGTATCTACTCGCGAAAGCCGTTCAGTGAGGCGGTAGCTCCTGATTCATGAAGAGTTTCGTTGTGGCTTTCGCAACCGAGTCATGTCTGTGTGGCCCTTGTGGCGTCGTCTCACGATCCGGGGCGCGGGTGACCTGAATCGTCTGGGATTGATGATGAACCGAGGGAGACTTTGACCGACTGCGTTTCAGCAGGTGCCCCTTCTTGGGCCTGTGCTACGGAGGTGTGCGACGGGCTGCCCGTTGCTGAGTCCGTACACATTGCCCCTCACGGCTCACATGCACACCAGGGCTCTTGGACCCCCGAGGGTGCCTTGCCGCGCTTTAGGAGAAGCTCAAAGACCTTCCTCTGCCACAGCTTTTCCAAGCGTGCGCTCTCCAGCTCAGGCAAGGCAACGTATGTGCCGTCGGGAGCAAAGGCGCCGTCAGTGACCAGCGCGTGTTTATGTGTGTGCCAATGAACCAGCTCGCCAATGTGTGAATGGCATCTTCCAGCTCTTGTCTTGACAGTCTTACTGCGTGTGCTGGGCTGACGGCGTCGCGATCCGTCGAATCTCGGCGTCCGCGACGTCCTTCTGGAGAATCTGCCGCACCGCCTCCTCCAGCACGCGGTCTCTGCCCTGGCGAATGCTCTCGATCGTGGGCCGTACTTCGACGTCCGCGATGATCCCCACCCGCTGCGTCGGGGTCTTGTCGGGGTAGAAGACACCGATGCCGCTGATCCTGGTGCTCAGCCCGCCGGGCAGCGGGATCCGTGACACGTTGCCGTCGGTGCCGGCGGTTGTGCTGCCGACCACCACCGCGTTTGGCGCAGCACGGAACGCCATCGCGGTGTACTCCGACTGGATGACCGACACCTCATCGACCTCCCCGGTGATGCCCAGCGAGACGGCTATCTGCACGATGACCTTGCGTTCCTCGTCGCTGATGATCCCGTCAATCCTGGCCAGCCCCACCAGCAGGCGCACGGCGGCGCGTGCCTTCTGCCTGGACTGAAAACGAATGTTGTCGGCGAAGGACGGGTCCTTGCGGGCTGCCTTGAGCATGGCCCCATAGGAGACCGGTCCCAACCCGATACGTTTGGCCAGCCCTTCCACGACACCCATCTCGGAACGCAGCAACTGGCCATCCGCCACCGCCACGCTCCTGGTTGCCTTCAACAGCTCGATATCTTCCATGGCGGGCTCGCTGTCGGACACCGACGCGGTGCGCACAGCACACCAGGTTGATCAGTCGATTTCGCGCCCGCAGCGTCGGGCGGGTCGAGAAGCGGTCCGGCAAACGTGCCGAGGGCTGTGTGCCGTAGCTGGCCGACTGCAGGACAGAGCCGTCGGCCGAGGTCGATGATAGTCGGCGTTCGAGGCCGGTCCGAGCCGGCCGAGCACCGTTGGGCGTCCGGAATCGCAGTTCCTGAGCCGGTTTTGGCGATTGTCTCTTGACAGGGACGTCCTTTGGGTTAGCGTTTAGGCGGACTCCGAACGAGAGAAAGAGAGTGAGTCCACACAATTCGCTGATCGGTCTGACGTCGTCTGGCGCGATGACGACGTCGATGGCTCCGTCGTGAACGCGCACGGCGGCGCGGCGGACGTGCGGCTCGAAGACAGGAGAGAGAGCATGCGACGAAGCTCGCTGATCATCGGTGTCGTCATTGCGGCCGCATGTGGACGATCCGCAGACGCCAGCTTCATACCGCTCGATCTGAGAAACGCGCCGGACATTCTCTCCGGCTTCATCGATGTCAGCTACGACGCCCCCAGCAACGAGTTCTCAGTTGAGGGGTTCGCCCTCCGCCTGAATGACGGCCAGGGCCCGGCCCACAACATCGCCAACGGGTCCTTCGCGATCACCGCGACGATCGACGAGACCGGGACGGCGGTCGGCGGAACGCTCGATATCGGAGGCGGCGTCGCCGGGTTCGGGCCGTCGCTGCTGACGGCCAGCTTCATTGGCTTCGGGTTCGACCCGGGTGGCGGGACGCTGCTCGAGCTGCTCTTTGAGGTGACGGGCGGTGACCTCGCCCCGGACTACGGCGGCGCCGGCGCTCTGGTCGGCGTGATCCTTGACATGGTCGGGGGCGGCTACAGCGGGGACTTCACCAGGAGCTTCGACAACCTGATCAGCGGGGCCGCCGGCACCGGACGAGGCGTCTCGGACACGGCCCCGCTCATCCCGGGTCCCCCGGTCGCGGCCCTGCTGCTTCTGGGCGGGCTCCGTCGTCGTCGGTCGCGGGCACGCTGATGGGGGGGGGTTTTCTTGTTCCGGACGGTCCGGTCCTTAGGATAGAGCTCGCTGCGGCACGAGCGGCCGGTCGGGCGGGAGAACGGGCATGAACCGCATCTGGGGCTATTGCGCACTGCTGATCGCGGGCCTGCTGGTGATCGCGGGCGTGATCCACGCGACCCTGATCGGCGTCAGCCCCGATTTTCCGATTATCGTCTATGACAATCAGGGCACGACGCGGTACGACGCCGGATCGGGCCTCTTTTCGATCGATGCCTCTCCGATCTCCATTCGGCTCAGCCCCCAGCAGCCGCCGAGCTTCGTCGACCCCACGGGTGATCCGCCCGACAAGCTCCTCTCGATCCTCGTCGTTCTCGACATCAACGGCGATCTCCTGGGCGGCGTCGAAGGACCGGACCTTCTGATCACCGGCGCGATCGGTGGAGGCGGCCTCGGCAAACCTGGCGGCGATGGCGTCCTGCTCACCGGTGAGGTCCTGGCGTTCGGGTTCAACGACACGGGCACGCGCACCAGCGAGTTCGACTTCCTCTTCGAGGTGACCGGCGGAACGCTCGCACCGCTCTACGACAACCAGAATGCGGGGGTCACCGTCACCAGCGAAGCCTCGAGCTTCAGTGGTGACTTCACGATGAGCTTCAACGGCGAGGCCAAGGGCACGGTCGGCCCGGTGTGCAACTTTGACCTCGTGTGCTTCGTCGAGCCGCTCGACGATCCCGATGACGGTTCCTCCGACGACGGCTCGTCAGACGACTCTTCTTCAGACGATGATTCCAGTTCCGACGGGTCCTCCGGCAGCGGCTGGGAAGAGGAGGACGGCCCGAGCAACGGCGGGGACGACTCATCCTCGGATGACGACTCGTCCTCGGACGACGACGATTCATCCGACGGAGGGGGCGACGGCCTGTTCGTCATCGGCTTCGAGGCGACGGATGAGTGCCGCCCGATCGATTTCGACGCCGTGATCGACATCGGCTGCGACATCATTCCCGTCGAGGACGGACAGGTCGTCGAGCTCGATTGTCTTCTCGGCGGGGATGACGACGACTCGTCCGACGACGATTCCAGCTCGGACGACGACTCCTCCTCCGGCGATGACGGTTCCTCTGACGACGACAGCTCGTCCGACGACGACAGCTCGTCGGATGACGGCGACCCAGAGGAGTGCATGTTCGAGTTCGTCGGTGACGTCCTGAAGATTCGATCGGACATGGCGGTGCTCGTGGTCACCGCCACGGACAAGATCGGCAACACGGCAACGTGCGAGCTTGACCTCTGTGAAGATCCGGGCCGCGACGACGACGACTCGTCCGATGATGACTCGTCCGACGACGATTCGTCGGACGACCGCCACGACTCCTCTGTTGCCGTCGCGACACACGACTTCGACGGCGACGGGCGGGACGACATCTTCCGCCGCGACACGGCCGCCAAGACCTGCAATGTCTGGCCCATGGACGGCCTGTTGATTCAAGCGGGGGCCGGCGTCGTCGAGGACATCGCAGGGAATCCTGTCAACGGTAACGCCGCGTGGATCTGGGGCGGCGCCGGCGACTTCGACGGTGATGGCAAGACCGATGTCCTGTGGCGGCATCAGACCAAGGGCAAGCTCAAGATCTGGTTCATGGACGGAAGGGTGAAGACGGCCGGCTCGGGGCCGGCCCGGACCGAGACCGGGGCAAGGCTCCTTCTCGGCGCGGCATGGTCACTTGCCGGCGTCGACGACTTTGACGGCGACGGCAAGGCCGACATCCTGCTGCGTCACAAGAGCAAGGGCAAGCTCAAGATCTGGTTCATGGACGGGCTCCGCCGCTCCGCCATGAGGGGGATCGTCAGGGACGTCTTTGGCACCACCACCCTCATGCCCTCCTCCTGGGAGATTGTCGGAATCGACGACTTCGACAACGACGGCCGCGCGGACATCCTGCAGCGTCACGCCACGAACAAGAAGACCCGTCTCTGGTTCATCGATGGGACGACAGTGCTTCCATGGTCGGGGATCATCCAGGAGTCGGGAGGTTTCCCGGCCTTGCTCGGCAACGGATGGGAGGTCGCCGATACGGGTGACTTCGACTCCGACGGCTACGCCGACATCCTGTGGCGCAACCGGCACGCCAAGCAGAGCCAGATCTGGTTCATGGCTGTCTTCGCCAAGAAGTCCACCTCCGGCCTGATCGTGGACCACGGTGGCACCGCGGCCCTGATGGGCAGGAGCTGGCGCGTGATCGGCACGGGTGATTTCGACGATGACGGCTACACGGACATCCTCTGGCGCAACAGCACGAGTGGCACCGAGCAGGGCTGGCTGATGCACGGCCGGACGAAGTTGCCGACCTCGGGCCCGATTCGGTAGGCCAACCGCAGGCCGCTTTGCTTCAGACAGCCACCGGCCAGAGCCACCCGACCGGGCCCCGTTTCAGATTCTCCTTTGTTGCAGTCGCGGCGTCCCGGCCGCACGCTGAACCTGTCGAAGTCGATCACGACGGTCGCCGCAGTCGCCAGCCGGTCGGTCTCAGACACACGGCGTCGGCGTACCGGTCCAACGCGTTGCGCGCCGCCTCGCCGTCGGCGGCGGTGGCGGGCCGGGCGTTGCCGGTTCCCTCGAAACGGCAGGACAGCACCCCCAAGGTGCCCTGGCTGCGGTGGGCCTTGAGATCGAAGCGGGCCACCAGCCGCTCGCCCGCGAGCACGGGCAGGCAGTAGTAGCCGTAGACCCGAGCGGGCGCCGGCTTGAAGATCTCAAGGACCTGGTCAAAGTCGAACAGCCGCCTCACCCTGGCGCGATCCCACAGCACCGGGTCGAACGGCGACAGCAGCACGCCGCGATCGCCCGTGGGCCGCACGGCGTTCAGCCGGGCTGCCAGTTGACGGTCCTCGGGTCGGATCCATCCCGGGGTCGGCCGCCCCTGCGGGTTGACCAGCGCGCAGGGCTCGACGGCTCCCTTGTCGACCAGCCGATTCAGCGTCCGCTTGATCTCAGGGCCACGTCGGGTCAGCCGCCAGGTCGCCCCCAGCGTCCCGGTGGTGGCCCACCCGTGACCGTCGAGGGCCTTGAGCAGCAGGGTCTCGAAACCGTCGCGCTTCGATTGCGGCCGCCGGCGCACCTCATCGGGAATGACACGCTGCGTCAGGTCAAACGATCGCTGGAAGTTCGTGCGTTGACGAATGGCAAGCTCACCGCTCAACCACAGCGCCGAGGCCACGCGTTTGGCGATCTTGAGGTTCCACCAGCCGCTGCCGCCGCGTCCCTCCATCTCCACCGAGCGCAACGGCCCCTCGTCCCGGATCTGGCGGCGAAGCCTTCGCGCCACGTCCGGGTGGCTGCCGATGATGTCACCCCACCAGGGGTGGCGGCGAAACTGCCGACGCCGGAACTCGAAAGCGGGATAGAGCTCGATCGGAATCCAGCTGGCCTCGTGGCCCCAGTACTCGAAGACCGGCTCACCGGGCTGCAGCAGCTCCTCGCCAAGCGTCGCATCGAAGCCCGGCAGCCTCGACAACAGCACGATCGTGTGGCTGCGAGCGCCCGCGATCGACACGGTGTCCAGCTGGAGGTAGCCGAAGCGTCGGATCACCGCGCCCGCCGCGTCTCGGGCCCGCCGCCCGCGGCCGCGCCCGCCGCGGGGGAGACCGGTCCACTGGGGCTTGAGCAACCCCGCCCGTGCAAGGGCCAGCCGCCTGGCCTCTCGAACGGTCAGCATCTCCACGATGTTTCACCAAAATGCGGGGCGACGAGCATTGATTCATTCTAAGCGATGGGTTGCCCGTCACCCGGCGGCCGGTCGCCCACCCCGCCCACCCACACGGCACCAAGCTCCTCGGCGAGCTTCTGGTGACGCTCGCGATCGCGCGTCGACACGTAGACCCGGGCGTCAACGGACACGCAGTCGCGCGCCAAGGGTTTTGAAAAGCGTTCCGACCCGGGAGCCCGAAGTCGCGAGATCCCAGCGATCCTTTCCTTCCACCGCGGCCTCGTACTCAGCGAGGCGCTGCCGGATGATGCTGCGGTCGTTCTCGTCAGCCGTCGGCAGCAGCGACGCCGCCCGCCGCGCCGATCTCGTTTCTCCCGCGTCCTCGTCCGACTTCCCCACGAGGATCGGGTAACTGGCCGCCAGATCGGCGACGTCCGTCAGGGCGAGCGGGGACGGGGCTCTGGTACGTTCCGTTGGGGACGTTGATCAACGCCATCGTCATCACGCTGCTGCTGCCACCGGTGCGGGGAGTCCCGTCAGGCTGACGACCCGGGATCGTCGCGGGCCACGACGTAACGCCTCACACGCGGGTTGGCCGCGCCGCCGCCGAGGATGCCGACGTCGATCAGCACCGCGATAATGACGACGAACAACTGCAAACCGGCGACCGACCCGCTGCTGTGCATCGCCCAGGCGTAGGCCAGCGTTGTGACCGGCATGAAGAAGAACCCCAGCAGCGGCCAGATGGTCGTCTGGTAGGCGGTTCCGATGTAGTCGCTGAAGATGACGACGAGGATGATCGCCATGCGGGGAAACGCCATCGCCATCAGGCCCATCAGGCAGGTCATTGCACCAGTGTGAGGGGCGAGGCGCGGTGAGGCAAGTCGGGGCAGCGACTCGTTGATCCTGCCGCGCTTCAGGAGAAGGTCGAAGACCTTGCTTTGCCGGGTTTCTCAAGGTGGCGGGGCGTGGCGCTCAGCCGCGGCGGAACTCCTCGGCCTCGAGGCGGCGGTGCTCCGCCTGGCGGTAACGCAGCCTGATGATCGGGGTGAAGATCAGCATCAGCATCGTGGCGAGCGCGCCCGGCAGGATCAGCGGGTACCAGACCCCGTAGGGCTGGCTGACGGCGAGCGCCCACACGCCCGCCGCCAAGAGCACCACACCCACGGCGAGGAAGGTCCAGTGCATGCCGAAGACCAGTCCCCGCGCCTTGCCCCGCGGCGCGAGGATGCCCACGACCGTACCGTAGACGCCACCCATGATCCCAAGCCCGCCTCCGAGCAGGCCGCCGACAAGGCCGGGGTTGTTGAACCAGGGATACACCTGGCTCGCGAGCTGAAGGGTCAGGCTAGTCATCACATGTCTCTCCGTCCGGGGTGTTCGGGTCCTGGGTCTGGCGGTGCAGCTCGCGGATTCGTCGGGCCACGTCCGGCGAGAGCTGCCCCTTGCAGATCAGGTCCGCCAGGTAGTCACCGAGCGGGTCGGCGGGCTGCCCCTCCAGCCGCTCGCGGAGCCGCTCGATCAGCCGGTCGAGCCGCTGCCGAATGGTCGGGTAGGAGACCCCGTACTGGCCGGCGAGATCCTTGATCGAGCCGGAGACCAGGACGAAGGTGGTGATCATCGCCAGGTCCTCTTCTCCGAGCTGCATCAGGGGATGATCCGACGAGGCGGGCATTCGGGGCCTCCCGGGCGTGGTTTTCATAATTTTAAAGTTCGTTTTCGTTTTATCAAGAGAATTCTTTAATAAAATGAAAGTCACCATTCTCTTCTTTCATGTCCGGCAGCGACGAAAACGCCCCGCCGTGGGGCGGGGTTCGGGCGGATGAAAGTCCCGCGTCCCCTTGGGGCCTTCACTTGCAACGTCCCGCCGGCGTCTGCCATGGCCAGGAATGTAAGTAACTACACCACCAGGACGCCCGCGCCCTTGATCGCGTCGTGCTTCAAGGCGATGAGCGCCTCGTTGGCCTCGGCCAGCGGGAACGTCCGCACGTAGGTCCTGACCCCCACGCTGGCCGCCTCCGCGAGGAACTCCCGCCCATCGGCGCGGGTGTTGTTGGCCACGGTCCTGATGAGCCGCTCCCAGTAGAGGTCCTCATATCGAAGCTCCGGGATCGGGCTCATATGGATCCCACCCAGAACAAGGCGGCCGCCGCGGTCAAGGGCCTGCAGCGCCGCAGGGACGATCTCGCCCGCCGGCGCGAAGATGATCGCCGCATCGAGCATCTTTGGCGGCCGGTCGCCCACCCCACCCACCCACACGGCACCAAGCTCCTCGGCAAGCGCCTGGTGACGCTCGCGATCGCGGGTGCACACGTACACCTTCGCGCCGCGGCTGCGCGCGATCTGGATGGCGATGTGGCCGGCAGCGCCGAAGCCGTAGAGACCGAGCCGGGCATCGGGCCAGTTGTCGATCCCGCATTGGCGCAGACAGCGGTAGCCGATGATCCCGGCGCACAGCAGCGGCGCCGCCTGCTCGTCTGAGATCGTCTCCGGCAACGGGTAGACAAAATCCGCCAGGGCGACGGCGTACTCGGCGTATCCCCCGTCACGCGTGTAGCCGGTGAAGACCGCCTTCTCGCAGAGGTTCTCGCTTCCCCGGCGACAGTACCGGCACGAGCCGCAGGTCCCGCCGAGCCACGCCACCCCGACGCGGGCCCCGGCCGAGAGGCCCGCAACGTCGGGCCCGACCTGCACCACCGTGCCGACGATCTGATGACCGGGGATGATGGGCAGCCTGCCCCCCCTCAACTCACCCTCGACGACGTGCAGGTCGGTTCTGCACACGCCGCAGGCGTGGACCCTGATCAGAAGCTCCCCCGGGCCCGGC
>JADFKZ010000129.1 GCA_022564665.1 Planctomycetota bacterium
CCGGGCGATGTGCGCTTGCCAAGTGAGACCTTGCCAGACAGGCCGGCGACAGCCCCTGTTCGATGTGTCTCGCTCGTCGACCTGGGCTGTTGCATTTGGAATGAGTTATTGAACACTTCGGGCGTTTGAGTGACATGAATCTGAGTCAAATGCACCCGCAGTGCATCGAGCGTGACGAGCTGTCTTTGTGCCCGAAGGAGCTCCCCACCGAAGACGCCCTCGTAGGAGACGCCCTGGGGCATCTCGATGGGCACCGCAACGAGAACGGGCTTTCCGTCGATCGTCATCCGCGATTTCTCGACGGCGACAAAGCTGGTGTACTGGGTCATGAGCCCAAAGGACTCGCCGAGGCCGATCACCTCGTTGCGGACCGCCTCGGGCGGGTTCCCCTGCTGGACCGCCTGAAGATGCGGTGCCAGGACCTCATCGACCCGGGCCCGCGCCCACACGGTCGCGATCACGTCGTGTCCCGGGGCGTCGGCGGGAAGCTGAAGCTCGATCGACCGCTCGTAGGGTCCCGCGCCCGTGCGGCCGCGGATGGTGAGCGTCCCGGTGCCGGGCGTCGTGTATCGGCCGTGGATCACAAGCGGCTTGACGTCAAAGAGATCCGGGATGCTGCCGGAGGCGGGGATGATGTCGGTGACCTCCAGCCCCTCTGAGAAGGCAAGCTGGATATCCATCAGGACCGGGGTCTCGACACGTCGCGTGAAACGGGCCACCGCCTCGTCGCCGTCAGACTCCAGCAGCACGAACTCCGCCTCGCCGCGCCCCGCTCGGGCCATCCCGTCGATGAGATAGCGGTTGACGGAGTTGCCGATACCGAAGCTAAAGACACGGGTGGTGTGGGCGTTGGACCTCACGGCGTCGATGATCGCCATGTCGTTGCCGACATAGCCGTCGGTGAGGAACAGGACGATCCGCATCGGCGGCGCCGGCATCTGGCGGCCGACAAGCCACGCTCGATCAGCGACGAGCACGCGGCGGCCATCGACGGTCTGCCAGCGGCCGCTGAGCCGAACGGTGACGCCGTGGGGCTGGAGCACCGTCGGCAGGTCGTCGGTGAGGTCCAACGTCACGCTCAGATCTTCCCGGATCCGGATCTCATAGAGATCCGATTGCCGAGTCACCCGGATGCGCTCGTACCCCACCGCTACCTCGACGGCGCGGCCGTCTGCGGGAAGGTCGGCAAGCTGCTCCGGCGCCAGTGCGCCGGGCTGTCCGGCGACGTGTTGCTCAAGAGCCTTCTTGATCGCCTGCATCATCTCCGTGCCGCCGCTTCCCCGCCGCGACTCGACGAACGCCTTGGCTTGGGCGCGGTTCTTCTCGTTCGCCGGACGCGGCGCATCCCAGAGGATGTCGGTGAAGCCCGCAAAGGTGATGACGTTGAAGGTGTCGCCCGGCCGCATGGCATCGATCGCCCGTGTCATGACCTCCTTGGATTTGGCGATGGGAAAGCCCCGCATGGAGCCCGAGGTGTCCATGACGAAGATAAGCTCCCGCGGCGGCACGTCGGCATCACGGACCCTGTCCGGGGGCTGGAGGATGAGGGTGAAGAACCCCCCCACCCCCTCGGAGTAGGCGCCGTGGCTCTGGGAGGTGTGGACGAAGGTCGCCTCCTGGATGGTCTCAGCGGTCTGCCGCCAGGAAAGGACGAAGTCGCGGTTGGGAATCTCTTCCTTCCCGGCCAGGGCAAGCGTGACCATGCGGGGGGTACCGTCTTGTCGACGCTCCGTAACGGTCAGTTTGATCTCGTGAAGCTCGCAGGTGATATCGACGAGGCCGGGACCACCGCTGTCAATCGTCACCGTCAGCGAGATGTCGTGACCGGCGCGTGAGCCGGGCTTGACGGGCTCGGGCGTGATACGGCTCGCGTCGGGCACCTGGTTGGTGTCGGGGCTGAAGCCCGTTCCCATCTCAGCGATCGTCTGGGGGTCGGTATAGAACCAGCGGCCATTGAGCTGCCCGGTCCCGTCGATGTACAGCTCGCCGAACTCCTTGGAGCCATCGGTGTAGGCCGCCTCGAACCGGTACCACAGAGTCGCCTGGCCGGCGCCCCCCGTCGCGTCGCCCCTGCCCCACCACGTGTCGCCGGGGTACTTGACGGGTCCCGCCGCCATCAGCAGGGCGCGCAGCTTTCCGGTCTGGAGGCTTCCCAGCGTGCCCACATCGCCCGCCGCTCCCACCCCGAGCGCTGCGGGCCCCAGCAGGACGACGCCCTCGCGCGGCGTCAGCTCCGCCGGGACCACCGAGGGGCTGGTCATCGGCGCACCTGGAACGTAGCGGGGGCCCACCACCATCGGAAAGTCAAAGCTGTAGGAGCCGTCGGTGAGCTGAAGGACCTCCACGTAGGCGATCTGGACGACCACCTCGGTGCCGGGCTCGATGTTGGCCACCGACTGGGTGAAGATGTTGGGCCGCTCCTGCTCCAGGAGGCTGGCAACGTAGTTCTGCGCCTTGGCCGCCTCGTAGATTCGCCGCGCCAGCCCCCGCTCCTTGACCTCCCCGACGACGACCCGGTCGCCGACGGTCATCGTCATGCGGTCCACCGCGGCGCGGTGGCTCAGCGGGAAGGTGTAGACCGCCTCGATCTTGTCGTGGTAGGGATTGTGGTAGGTCTGTGTGACGGTGACCCGCGTCAGAAAGCCGGAGATCGAGACCTCGACGTCGGTGTGCTTCAGTGGGCAGGGCCCGATGATGTTGCCCTCATCGTCGATCGCGTCCAGCCGGCCCCCCTCCGGCACCATCATGACCTGGGCCATCGCCGGCCCCTGCGAGCTGGGAAAATAGAGGACGGCGAAGATCACGATGAACACCATCAACGCGGCGGCGGGTGAGTAGCGGTTCACGAGGGCGCTCCTGATCAGGTGGAAAAAGGCGGTCAGCGACCCGGCAATGGCACGGTCGGCTGTCGGGCGCGGTTTGCGGGCACGCTCCTGGGCGCGGATGCGCTCAAGCAGGCGATCGCGGCCCGCGGCTGCCTGCTCGGCGTTGACAGCATGCCACTGCCGCAAAAGCGAATCGAGCTTGTCCGGCGGAGGAGGCCCGGCGGGATCTGGATCAACAGTGTTGCGCTGGGTCATGGTTGGCTCGCTTGGGCGTTCATGAGCTTGGTCAGATGCCCTCGGGCCCGCGAGAGCAGCTTGTAGTAGCCGCTTCGCGAAAGACCCAGGGCGGCCGCGGCGGCGCTGACGGGGTCCGCTTCGAGGTAGTACAGGTGAATGGCCAGACGCTCCCGATCATCGAGCTTCTCCAAGGCGCCGTTGAGCCGATCAAGCTGCTCGTCGTGCTCCGCGGTCTCGGCCGCGGCGGCCACGGCAGCGGTTTCGTTTCGGCTCATCGCGTGAGCCTCCTCGTGCTTCCGCCGGCGTTGCGCGGCACGGACGCGTTCTGAGCAGACCCGTCTGGCGATCGCGTAGAGCCAGGGGCGGAGCTTGCCGGGGTCGTTGACCTTGTCGAGAAGCCTGTGGGCACGGAGAAAGGTCTCCTGGGTCGCATCATCGGCCTCCGACGGCGAGAAACGACGGCAGAGCGACAACACCACCGCCGCGTGTCGGTCATACAGCCTTCCGAAGGCGGCGTGATCACCGGCGCGGGCGGCGGCGAGATCTTCGGCCTCGTCGCCGTCCGTAAAGGCAATGGCCACCGGAGACGGTGCGTCTCCGGGCAGGGGGATTTTTTTTGGATCCGTTGCTCAGTGCCCGGGGCCGGGTTTGACCTGCCTGATGAGCTCATGGGGGTGTCTCCGGCCACCACACGCCCCTCCGCGCGACGCTTCTCTTATGAATCACTTCCATGTTGGTTAAACGGTTCGATATTTTTGTCGGTCTTGGGGTCGGAGTTCTTCTGGGGGCGGTCGTCACGGTGCTGATGGCGGTCATCCGGATGGCCGGGATCCGCACCCGGTTGCACAACGGCCATACCCGGGGCCCAATTGCACCAGCAGACATAACAGGACCTGTCCGAGCAGCTCACCGGGCTACGCACCGAGCTGAAGCAGGCCGACAGAAACCGCCAGGAGGCCCAGAGGACCGCCGCGGCGCTCACCGAGAAGGTTAAGGCGTTCCAGAGTGCCGAGACGGCACTTCGGGAGTCCTTTCAGGCGACGGGAGCCGAAGCCCTGGCCGCCAACAGCCGCCAGTTCATCAAGCTTGCGTCAACGACGCTCCAGACCATCCTGGCCGAGGCACGCGGCGACGCGGACAAGAGAAAGCTGGCGATCGACGGGCTGGTCAACGCCACAAAAGAGCTTCTGGGGAAACACAACACCGCCGTGACCGAGATCCAAGGGAGCCGCCTGGAGGCGTACACCCGGCTCGATGAGCAGATCAAGGCGATCGCCGCGTCCCACGAGAAGCTGGGCCCGGAGACAAGCCGGCTGGTGTCGGCGTTCCGGCGACACCGGCGCGACTTGAAAGGCCGTCGCTGCACACAACCTTACGAATGCCGCGCGGCCTCGCGGAGCAGGCGGGATGGCATCATGAGGGCGAGCACACCGGCGACGGCAAGCAGGACCGCGAAGCCCCCAAAGGCGCGGTTCAGGGCGGCGTCGGTGAGCGTCGAGGCCTCGTCGAGCTTGATGCCACCAAGAAAGAGCGACGAGAACGGCCGGGCCAGGGCACCAATCACCCATGCGACACCCAGGAGCATCGCGGTCACCAGCCCCGCGTGGCTCGGCAGCAGCCGCTGACCAAGTCCGACCGAAGTGGGGACCGTGGAGAAGAAGCCGATGGCGGCGAGCATGGCGACGAGGTAGGTGGGAACCATGGCGGCCGCGCCCTCCCCGAACAACATCCGGCCCCAGTCGCCGGCAATGTTGAACACGCCCACAAAGACCGCCCCGCCGAAGGCGGTCGCGGCGAAAGCCACCTTTTCCGTGCCCGGCCGGAAGAAGCGGCCGGCCAGCAGCGCCCCGACGCCCATACCGATCGTCATCGCCGCCGCAAGGTTGCCGTTGAGAACGGCCGCGGCATCCGGATCGTCAGGGATGCGGGAAGCGGCCCAGTAGCTGAACAGGATGAACATTCCCGTGTTGACGGTGAAACGAACCGCGTTCTGGCCCGACAGCAGGACGGCTGCATACCACCGCGCCCGGGCCTGGGCACGATTGAGAGCCGCCCGCAGCGCTTGGTGATTGTCGGGCCGGTGCCGCGTGTGGCGCGTGGCCAGATGAAGCAGCACGCAGAACACAAGGGTCGGCGGGATGATCCAGGCCAGGTGCGCCATCCCGAACCAGTGGTTGACGCGAGTGGCGAGGATCGGGCCGAGCGTGTGGCCGACCATGCCCGAGGCGACGAAGAGGCTCAGCGCGAATGCCCGGCCCCGATGCAAGGTCCGGGTGCCCGCCTGGCCGGCGATCGCCGCTGCCGTGGGGTGAAATATGCCGATGCCGATGACGCCCACGATCTGCAGGACGATCAACTGCCAGAAGCTCTGGGCAAAGCCGATCGAACCGATGCAGACCGCGCCCACCGCCAAGCCAAGGGGCCCGGCAATCCGCGTGTCGTAACGGTCGCCGAGCCAGGCGAAGAGCGGTTGGAAGAGGCCCGAGAAGATCGGCGTGGCCATCCACACCGCCGTCTCCTGTCCCCGGCTCAGGGCGAGCCGATCCTGAAGCACGATCATCAGGGAGATGATGAACATCGGAAACATGTCCACCACCGCGTGGCTCCCAACAACGATCCAGTAGTCGTAACGGGGATGGCGCGCCGCGGCGTCGCCTTGCCGTGCGGCGGGCACGACCGACTCGCGGTCCCCGGCACCACCCGGGCCGGCTCGTTGTGCAATGGCCGGTTTCACAGCTTGCAAGGATAGGCGGCACCATCAGCCGGGTGTCCGCCGGGCCCCGTTGTCTCTGAAGCGCCCATCGTCGCCGAACAACGGCCCTTGCTGGAGGACCTGATCCGCCGCGGCCTGGTGGTGCTGACCCGCACCGGTCGTGTGATCACGGGCGGGGGCTGACTTTCTGCAGCGTCTGGGCCCAGCGCACATCCAGGTCGTGCTCGACGCCCAGCAGATCGAGGATCCGTCCCGTCATGAAATCAACGAGATCGTCGATCGACCCGGGACCCAGATAGAAACCGGGTGCAAGCGGCGCGATGATCGCGCCGCCCTCGCTAAGCCGCTTCATGTTGCAGATGTCGACGTAGCTCACAGGAGTCTCCCGATGGGCTAGGATCAGCGGGCGCCGCTCCTTGAGGGTGACCGCCGCAGCGCGCTTCAGGAGGTTGTCGGTGACACCCGCCGCCAGCGCCCCCAGCGTGTTGCTCGAGCACGGCACGATCACCATGCCCTGATGCAGGAAGGAACCCGAGGCGATCGCCGCCCCCACATCGTTGTCGTTGTAGATCGTCACCAGCTCGTCCCGCCCTCCGCTGAGGGCCTCGGGGTCGAGCCGCTTGAGGCCCAGCTCGTCAAAGAGCAGCCTCCTGCCCAGGCTGGAGACGGTCAGATGGACCTCACAGCCTGCGGCGGCAAGTGTCTGGATCACCCGCCGGGCGTACACAGCGCCACTGGCTCCGGTGATGCCTACCACGATCCGCCTTGCCATAGCTGGTAAGGGTATACCCAAGGCCCACCGGGTGCCCCTTCCGCCCAGACTGCGACGTGGTACACTTCCGCCCACGCCTCAACAAAGCCCTTGCGAAGGACCGCAACCATGAGAAGCACCGTTGCCGCCGTGCTGCTTTGTGTGATTCCCTTAGCTGGGTGTACCCCCCTGGCCACCTACCCGCCCGACGAGGGTGGCCTCGGCCTCAGCACGCCGAGTCTCGAGCCCATTCCGACCGTGATGGCCGAGGCGATCCGATACGCCCATAGCCGTTATGGCAGCAGCGAGGAGTTTGCGATCAATCTGCCGGCCGGGACGCCGATGGCGGTCTACGACCGGGTCATCATGTTGATCGGCGACGGCCATCCGATGCAGGACCCGCAGGAGTACACCTATCACGTCACCAAGGTCAGGGTGCGGGGGCGTAACGTCAAAGTGGACGTCTTCTATCCCAGACCCGAGGGCGGCTACCAGTTCGCCACAATCTCTTTTCAGGGAGACCTCGTCCGCGGCTACCAGCACGAGCGGACAAGACCCTGGCGGACGCTCGATGAGCCCCCGGGCCCAAACTACGTCGCCGCGGAAACGCCCGACGAAGCCGGGCAACAGCCGCTTGCGAGCGAGACCGCGTCTGACCCGCCCCGCCGCCACTGACCGATGCTCCCCGAGCTCGAACCCGCCTACAGGGGCCGCCGCGTTTGTGTCACCGGTGGAGCGGGGTTCATCGGCTCGCACCTCGTGAGCGCACTGGTCGAGCTCGGGGCGGATGTCTCGGTCATCGATGACCTCTCTACCGGGCGGCGGCGGAACCTCCCGGAGCCTGCCCGCCTGGTTGCCGGCTCGATCCTCGAGCCGGCAGCGCTGGCCAAGGCGGTCACGGGGGCGCAGGTGATCTTCCATCTGGCGGCGCTCACATCGGTGGCGGAATCCGTCGAGCGGCCCGAGGACTACCTCCAGGTCAACGACGCCGGCACCCTGCGCGTGCTGGAGGCCGCACGTGCCGCCGCCGCCCCGGACCATCGCGTCGTGTACGCCGCATCATCCAGCGTCTACGGTGATCGCGGCGAGATCGCGCTGGTCGAAAGCCTTGCTCCAAAGCCGGCCTCCCCCTACGCCGCCTCCAAATGCGCCGGCGAGCAGATTCTCAGCGCCTACGCGGTCTGCCACGGGCTTTCCTGTATCAGCCTGCGGTACTTCAACATCTTCGGCCCTCGCCAGCAGCCGGACTCCCCCTATGCGGCCGTCATTCCCCGCTTCGCCGAGGCGCTCCTGGCCGGGCGGCGCCTCACCGTCTACGGCGACGGGACGCAGACCCGCGACTTCACCCACGTCGCCGACGCCGTGCGGGCCAACCTCCTTGCCGGTGCCTCTGAGCGACCGCTGCGAGGCGAGAGCGTCAACATCGCCTGCGGCCGGCGGTCGGATCTGCTGACCCTGATCAGGCTGATGGGCGAGATCCTCGGGGTCGAGCCGGCCTACGAGCTGGCCCCGCCGCGTGCCGGCGAGGTTAAACACAGCCTCGCCGACATCACCGCCGCCGGAGAGCTGCTGGGCTACCGGCCACTCGTCGGGCTCGAAAAGGGGCTCAAGGAAACACTTGCCTACTTTGCAGACGAGAGTAAGAGTAGCTAGCGCAGTTTGCGTCCAAGCGTAGCGGCCTTTTCGATAGGCCGCGTAGCCACCAGAGCGAGGCAACGTCCGGTCAGCCGCCGCGAATGAATTCGCGGCGGCGTACGAAAGCGAGTGTCGACCCGGAGGGCGGTACGGAGCGCTCGAAATAGTTTGACAGCTATTGCTCTTCCGCCATCATCGCAACGATCGTCTGGTCGTCGGAGGGACGAAGACCACCGATGTGCTTCTTCAGCGGCTCGGTGATCGACTGCACCACGCACTCCGGCTCCCCTGTGCACGCGGTCAAAGCCCGCTCGATCCCCGCCTGCCCGAACATCGTGCCGTCCGGGCTCATCGCCTCGGTGATCCCGTCGGTATACAGGACCACCGTCTGCCGGGTTTTCAGCTGGATCGTGGTCTCTTCATAGCGAGTGCTCTCCATCACGCCCAGCGGAATCCCGCCCACCGCCTCGAGCCGCGTCACCTGGCCCCCGGCGCCGGGGTTCTTCAACAGCGGCGGGTTGTGCCCGGCGCGGGCGTAGGCGAACCGGCGCGTCGGCGGGTCGTAGATGGCAAAGAACGCGGTCACGAAGGAACGCTCGATCCGCTTGCTGTACAGGTGCTCGTTGGCGTGCTCCAGCACCTCCGCCGGCCCCTCGGGCATCCTGGGGAAGGCGTGCAGGATCGACTGGAGCATGGCCATCACCACCGCCGCCGCCGGTCCATGGCCC
>JADFKZ010000130.1 GCA_022564665.1 Planctomycetota bacterium
GCTGCGGTGGCGGGGGTGGCGGGGGTGGCGGGGGCGGCCGCGGCGGGTCCGACCTGCTGGGCAAGGCGGTGGCCGACTACAACGCCGGCCGCTATGGGCGTGCCCACCAGCGGGCCGTGGGGATCCAGCGGGAGGCCGAGGCTGAGCTAGAGCTGTTTCGAGCGCTCCGTAGCGGCCTCAGGCCGCACAGGCAAACATCGCCAGAGCGTGCCTGATTCAGCCCTCACAACCGTCTGAGCTACAATGAGCGGGGTAACCGGTGATGGTGAAATGAGCCACACGGCGATGTCCATCCAGTGCGGTATCGCGGCCCTGCTTGTCTGGTTGCCGGCGGCCTCCGCTTTGGGGCAGGCGGACGGTGGCTGGGAGCAGACCGATCCGCGGTACGGGCTCCTGTCACCGATCCCGGTCAACGGGGGCGTGCCCCCCATCGTCGACTTCATGCAGGGCCGGACGGAGGCGGATCTCGACGACTGGGCAAAGGCCCGCCAGTACGCCAAGACGATCCGGCAGATCGCCCACAAGTATCTTGGCCGTATGCGGGTGGAGTCAATAAGGGCCCAGGGGCTTGCCGAGCTCAAAGAGCTCACCGACCCCGCTGCGTTCATGCCCATGATCCGTGAGCTGGACCGGGAGGCCGATGACGTCCGCCTGGCGGTGCTGGATCATTTCACCGGTCAAGGGTCCGAGGGTCAGGCCGCCCTGGCGTGGGTTGCCATCTACGACGATGATGCCGGCGACCGCTACCAGGCCGCCCGTCGTGTGACCACCCCGCCATCGGAGCCCGTGCTCGCCGTCTTGGACAAGGCGCTCCGCAGCCCGAAGCACGAGGTCGCGAGCAACGCCGGCGCGCTGGCGGGAGCCGTCAACGCGCTAAAGACGATTCCACTTTTGATCATTGCGCAGACCTCCTCCGACACCGTCACCCAGCAGGGTGACCTGGCGTGGATTGCGATCCAGACGCAGCGTCCGTTCATCCGCGCACTCATACCGATCGTCAACGACAACGTCGCTGCCTTCCAGCCGATCGTCGGCGTTATCGGTGAGGGTGTGGTGATGCGGGTTGTGGACGCGGTGGTCGTGGTCTACCGCACCCCGGTGCACCGCTCGCTGGTGGCGATGACGACCAGCGACTGGGGGCAGTCGACGGCGGGGTTCGGCTACGACAACCGCGGCTGGTGGGAGTGGTACAACAACCAGTACGTGCCCTTCAAGAACGAGGAGGCACGGGTAGCGCGGCTGGCTGCAGAAGAAGGTGACTGAAGAGAGGGCTCGGGGGTCGGGAAGAAGGCTCTCGGCTCTCGGCAAGAGAATGCAGTCTGCCGCTGCAATACACCAGCCTGTGCGCCAGAACGCCAGCGTGTGCGCCAGGACGCCAACGTGTGCGCCAGGACGCCAGCGTGTGCGCCAGAACGCCAGACGGTGCGCGACGATGCCACGGTGGTCCGACGACGCCAGGACCGGGCCTTTGCCCCGATGGAATCGGGACTCAGACCCAGCCACCCGGAGCGAAGCAGATGGCTCTCGGCAAGAGATTGCGTCCGCCTCTTTCTCTGGCCGACAGCTGATAGCTGACAGCCGACAGCCTTCTTCCCGGCCCCCTACTCATTCAGGCTCCTGGGCCCTCACCGGCGGCACGTACTCGAACGCCTCCCACACAGCGCCGTCGGTGATCCATTTTTCCAGAGCCGCGATGTCCGCCTCCGGCAGCTTGTCACCGCCGGAGGGCATCTGAAGGTCCGGGTCCTCGTGCCGCACCGCCGTCATGAGCAGGCTCTCTCCGGGACGCCCCGGGATGATCGCGGGTCCGGAGATCCCGCCGGTCAGGAGACCGGCGATCGTGGTCTGGTCCAGCCTGCCGGCGCGTCTGGCCCGCTGGGGGTTGTGACAACGCAGGCAGTTGTTGACGAGGATCGGTCGGATCCGTTCGCCGAAGAACTGGACACGCGGATCCATGTCCTGCGTTCGGGAAGCCGGTTGCACCACCGCGGGCGCCAGTTGGGGGGTCCCCGCCCCGTGGCCGTAGACGAGCCGGCCCCCGTGATCGGCGGTGTTGACGATCCAGCCCGCGACGAAGAGCCCACCGGCGGCCGCAAGCCAGCTTGAACTCATCCGCACCGTGCGGTGGCGGGCCAGGCTGATCACCATGAGCACGCCGACGCCGGCGGCAAACTTCCACACCTTTTCGCCAAGCTCCTCATGCTCCTCGAGCAGCTCGTGGGTCTGCTGGTCAAGCGATCCGCGGATCGCGTCGTGGGCGAGATCGCCGGCATAGCTGGTGGCGTAGCTGCTGACCGCCAGGAGCCCGTAGAGGACGAGTGCGGTCAGACGAACCGCTTTGCCGTTGCGGCTTGCGATCGCGGCCCACACGGCGATTGGAAACCCGACCAGTGACAACACGATCGGGAAGTGACCGACCATCGCGTGCCGCATCGCGGGTTGGCCGAGGGCGTCGATGAAGTTGCTCAAGAGGGGAGGCACGATGGTGTGCCGCCTAGCGGATCATCTCCAGGACCGCCTCGCCGAGCTGTTGGTACTGCTCGGCCGTGTTGTAGATCTGGCAGGACACTCGAATCCACCGCCGGCCCTGGAACTCGATGACGGGGGCCTCTATCCGGTAGTCCCGATAGAGCCGGGCCTGGAGCTCCTCGATCGGGCCGAGGTTTTCGGCGGCCTCCGGCAGCGGCACCGTGGCCATGGACCCGAGCATCGATCCATCCAGCGGCGTGGCCGGCTCCACCTTCCAGAGGCGGCATAGCCGCGACTGCGCCCAGGTGGCCAGCTCGTGGTTGTGCCGTCTGACACGCTCCCAGCCGAAGCGGGCCATGAAGTCGATGGCATCTTTCGCGCACAGCCAGGCAGTGATGTCTCTCGTCCCCTGCCAGCTGAACTCCTCGGCGAGCCCCTGGTTGAGAAAGTGGCTGATCGTGTTTGGGTGGATGTGCTTTTGCCTGTCGGGCCGGACCCATAGAAAGGCCGCTCCCTTGGGTGCGCACACCCACTTGTGCAGGTTGCCGGTGTAGTACGCGGCGTTGAGCGAGGGGACGTCCAGCTCGATCATCCCCGGCGCGTGGGCGCCATCGACCAGCACGTCCACGCCCCGTTCGGCGCACAGCTCGATAATCCTTGCGATGGGAAGGAGGACGGCGGTCGGCGAGGTGATGTGGTCGATCACCACCAGCCTCGTCCTCGGTCCCACGGTGGCGGCGACCGCCTCGACCGCGGTCTGGGGCGAGCGGATCGGCAGGTCGATGCAGGCCTCGACCACCTTGGGCCCGTAGTGCTCCGACACGAATCTCAGCGTCTGGCGGATCGCGCTGTAGGCGTGGTTGGTGGTCACCACCTCATCGGCGGGTCCCAACGAAAGCGATCGCACGACCGCATTGACTCCCCCGGTGGCGTTGGTCACGAAGCCCAGGTCCTCCGGGGCGGCCCCGATGAACTCCCCCACCGCCTGCTTGGCCTCCTGAAGCAGCGGATCTCGCCCGCGATCCAGAACCTCGACTGGTCGTGACTCGATCCGCCTCCGCAAGGCGGTCTGGGCCTCCAGCACAACCTTCGGGGTGGCCCCGAAACAGCCGTGGTTGAGGAACCGGATCGCCGGATCCAGCAGCCAGTGCGAAATCAGATCCTCGCCGATCGGGTTTGGCGGTGACATCCCTATCGAGGCTTGCTTGGTGAGCATTGCGGCCTCAGCGTATACAACGAGGAGCCGCCACGCCCCCGGTTCCCCCGCCTACAAGGACAAATGTCCTGGCCGAGAGGGCTTGCCTTACGGGATATGTTGGGGTAACATATGCCGAACACCGTGGAAGCCCCGGCGAGCCGGCCCAGATGACCTTACCCCTCTTGCAGTTCGGACCTGGCGGAGCCTACACCACCCGCTATTTCCCTCGTGGCTCGAGGCTGCTGGCCGCGCCGGCTGACGCAACCGGCAGCGACCCGCCGGTCGCCGAGAGAGCGTTCCCGAGGACCGTGACGATGCTGGATCGAGCGCTGGGGATCGATCGTCTCCAGGTGTGCCAGGGACCGCCTGCGGAGTATGCTCAGCTCGCTCGGCACACCGCGGACTCGGCGGCGGGCCCTGCATCTGGGCGTGGAGGCCCTGAAGGTGTCTGGGCGGCTGCCGGCGTCTGGCTGGCGCGGCAGTCGCTCATCCTCGGTCAGGTCAGGGACCGCCTGTTGGATGTCGGGGGCGGGAGCGTGGGCTGGGTACTCGGTGCCGTTGGCGTCGGGTGCGGCCCTGGGCCCGTGGCCACAGCGAGCACAACACAGGAGGATCAAGATGAACCTCACTCCCAAGCAACTCAGGATCGTTCAGCTGATCCGCGATTCTCGCCTTGCCCGCGGCTATTCGCCGACGATGCAGGAGCTCGCCGACGAGCTCGGCGTCAGCAAGGTCACCGTCTTCGAGCACGTCGAGGCGCTCATCAAGAAAAACGCGCTCGTCCGAGAGCCCAACAAGGCGCGCTCTTTGTCTATCAATGAGCATGTGATCCTTCCCGACGAGTCTCACCCACTGCAGTTTCCCCTGGTGGGAAGGATTGCCGCGGGCCATCCCATCGAGCGTTTCCAGCAGTCCGACCATGTCAACCTTGAGGAGATCTTCGGTCCCCGGATCGGACGCAGGGCGGGGACCTTCGCGCTGATTGTGGAAGGGGACTCGATGAAGGACGAGGGGATTCTCGATGGTGACTATGTCATCGTCGAGCGGCGGGAGACCGCTCGTAACGGTGAGCGGGTCGTGGCTCTGCTTCCCAACGGCGAGACGACGCTCAAGACGTTTTACAGGGAAAAGGGCCGCATCCGCCTCCAGCCGGCCAACCCCGACTTCAAGCCGATCTATGTCGATGATTACGACTGCCAGATCCAGGGCGTCCTGATCGGCGTGTTGAGACGGTATTGACCCGGCGCAGGCCATCTCCGCAACGGGCTGGCCGTGTGGGCCTGCCCTGTTGGCAAGCCGCCGCACTCAGCGGGAACCTCCCGAGGCGCGGCGAGGTCCTGGCACGCGCAGTTGGCGTCAAAGCCTAGCGGCCTATTTGATAGGCCGCGTAGCCGCCAGAGCGAGTGTGCGCTCGGAGGCCGCTACGGAGCGATCGAAACAGCTTCTACTGCGACTGTCTCTGCTTAATGAAGAAGATGACCAGGACGATCAGCAGCGGGATTCCGATGATGTACAACCACGTCATAGGGGCAGCCTAGCACACGGGGGACGCTTCGAACAGTCAGCGCGGCAGGGTTGCTTGCCCCGGCCCGCTCGCTCACCGCCGCACCCGGACACCCTCATGATCCTTCTGGATCCGCCCGCGGATCTGAAGCAGGGTCAGGTCGGCCATGATCGCGCTCACCGGCAGCCCGGTTTTTGCGGCAATCTGATCAACCTGGAGCGGGCGCTGGGCATCCTCAATAGCGGCCAGCACCGCCTTCTGCGCGGGGGTGAGGTTGCCGGCGAAGAGGGTGGTGGCGCTTCGGGCATCGGGGTGACCCGCGGCCTCCAGGGCGCCCCGCACCAGGTGGCTCGACGCATCGAGCTGTGCCAGGACGTCGGTCGGGTCGCCAACCAGCGCTGCCCAGCCGTCGCGGATCGCGGCCAGGCATCCCGCCGAGGCCGGCGAGTCGACCCGGCCGGGCAGGGCCATGACCTCCCGCCCCTGCTCCTGGCCCGCCCGGCGGGCGGTGATCAGTGCCCCGCTGCGCCTGGCGGCTTCCACCACGAGCACGCCAAGGCTCAGGCCGGCGATGATCCGGTTGCGGCTGGGAAAGTGGCGTGCCTTCGGCTGCGACTGCATCGGCAGGGCGCTTACGAGCGCCCCTCCTGCAGCCACGATCTGCTCAAAGAGATCGGCGTGCTGCGAAGGGTAGCAGCGCGCCAAGCCACACCCCATGACGGCGATGGTGCGTCCGCCAACTCGCAGCGCCCCGCGGTGAGCCTCTGCATCGATCCCGACCGCGCCACCTGAGACGATAACCAGCCCGCACTGGGCCAGGAGACTCGAAAAGCGACCCGCCTGTTCCCGCCCGTACGCCGTGCAACGTCGCGAGCCGACGATGGCCAGAGCCATGCGGTCGGTCTTCTGCAACGTTCCTCGAATCCAAAGCGCCGCCGGCGGGCTTTGAATCGCCGCCAGCATCGCGGGGTAGTCATCGTCGCCGTACGCGATCAACCGGGCGCCGACCCGATTCATCGCCTGCCTCTCGCCGCCGGGGTCGGTCTCGGTGATCGCATGACGAATCGACGCCGCGGACCTGGCGGTGATCCCGTGAATCCGCGCCAGCTCGTCGGCGGAGGCCGAGACCACCTTCCGAAAGCTTTGGAAATGATCCGTTAGTTTTGCGATCGTCACCGGACCCAGACCGCGGGCCAGCAGGAGGCGAAACGTCTCGTCCGGGATGTTGTCGGGCTCGCGGGGCATCGCGGGGCCGGGAGCGGATCCGCACGTCGCGTCGGCAACGGCCGCTTGAGATCCCGGCCCACCCCCGGTCGATAGCGCAGATCCTACTGCCACATGAGGTGCTACGCGGCGGATTGGCAGCATCCGCGAGTCGGCGTATCGTTGCTTAGGATTGCCTGCGGTTTCAGGATGCGCCGCGCGTCCCAGCCGCCGGTCCTGGCGGAATTATTGTGACCAGCCCGCTGTACGCGGGGTGTAAACGACCGAGGAGGGCGATCCCGCGCCGGCGACCCCCGAGGAGCGCCGGTGCGGGCTCGAGCTCCAGAACGCTTCTCCTGGCGGTCTCGCCTGCACCAAGCAGCAACCCCGCAAGCACGCAGAGCACACCCGTGGCCAGGAACCAGAATCGACCTGCTCCGGTGCTTAGACGCACCAGCAGCGTCTCGGGTCGTCTTGGCGGCGCCGCTGATCGCCGTGGCAGCGTGGCTTCGATCCAGTCCGTGACTCTTACCGTTTGCGTCGAGGCCACCAGCAGGGGCTGTTCTCCCGCCGGCATCAGGTTGAGCTGGGATGCCGCCAGGCGGCGGATCAGGACGGGGTCTCTGTCATGAAGGTTCCGCAGGAATTCTCGTTGGGCGTCCAGGCGGGCGGTGCTGATGAGAACCTGATCAGCGAGCCGGGCGAGTTGCCGGTGTGTCGTTTGCAGCTTCAGTTGAGCGGGAGCCAGGATTCCCGCCGCGCAGATGGTCAGCCCGGCTAGAAGAAAGAGCCAACCGGGGTCCAGGATCGAGCGCTTCAGAGGCGAGGGAGGCACGGCCACAGCTTATCGGCGAACGTGTCGGCTTCGTCTCAATGCGTCGCGACAGGTCCCTCAGAGGCCGCCCATTGTGCGCAGAATGCGCGTCGAGGGGCGTGTGGGTCGCCGATTCTCATCCCGGTGCACGATTGTCACGATTCTTATGGGCATGCAATTTAATTTGCACTCCAACCTCTCGCGTTTTATCGGTCGTCGGGACGGCCGGCGGCTTCCCGGTCGAATGCCGCAGGAGTCGCTGCAAAGCAGCATCGGGCCGGTGCTTGATCTTTCAATGGGCGGGATCAGGGTGCTTTCCACCCGGCCCTACCATGGGGATCTCCGCATCTGTCTCTGGGGGATGGACGTCGAAGTGAGTCTGGAGGGAAGGGTGGTGTGGAGCCGCCGCCTCGGCTTTCGCCGCCACGAGCTCGGCCTGGTCTTTGCCGACGTTGACGACGACGTCGCCCGGATCCTGACGAGGATCGGGACCCTACACGCCTCGCGTCGCGCCATCTAATCAACCGTCTATCGCGGTCCGGAAAGGCCCGCACGCCGCAATCTCTTGCGTCGCCGGCGCGCGCTGGATATAGTCTCCACCTACGATTGCGGGGTAGAGCAGTCTGGTAGCTCGTCGGGCTCATAACCCGGAGGTCGCGGGTTCAAATCCCGCCCCCGCTATTGAACGAGGCTCCGGCCAGAGGTCGGGGCCATTTTCAATATGGAGCGGCGAACCGGAACCTGCGACCGCGGATGCGAGCGAAGCGAGCAGACGCCTGGTCGTGCGATTCAACACCGGAGCCGACGCGGAGCGTCGGCGGAAGGGCCGCGTGCCTGCCAGTCTCCGGACTAAGGATCAGTCAAAGCTCCTCAGCACCCCGTAGAGAGGATCGTTGCCCGTGGTCACGAAGACCAGCCCCTCGCAGTCTATGGTCGTGAAGGAACCGGGATACGGCACCGCCGCACCGGTGGCAGGATTGATGATCATGAGCATGTCGAAAGCGTCGCTGAAACCGAAGAGCACGCCGGCTGCGATGCGGACAACGAGGTCGACGAGAGGCCTCAAACCCACCGGATTGAGGTTCGCAAACGCCTGCCTGACCTGGGTCTCGAGGTCGTCGCCCCGCGACATTCCCCTCAGGTCCGACCCCAACCTGCCCGGATATGAATGCCAGCCGTCCGGCTCCGGGGCCACCACCGACTTCGTCCGGCACGGGAGCGTCGATGCGGGGAGCACCGACCGCAGCTACTCACCAGCTCGCCGCCGAGTAGATCTCGCGCAGGAATCGGCTTGGCCGCGTGGCGAGCAGCTCGGTGTGAACGAACCCCGCCTCCTGGGCCAGTCGCTCCCAGCGTCGATACGGCACCGGATACGGCACCGCGAAATTCCCGCGGTCGATGTTGTACTCCACGATGACCAACCGACCGGCGGGGCGCAGATAGCTGCGTAGCAGCTGCACGACCTCGACCTGCGCTTGCTCGAAGTGCAGTGCGTTGGCCATCACGATGCCGTGGAGTGACGGCAACGTGAGCGGCCGTGCGAAGTCGGCCACCCGGTATTGAACGGAGGTCTCCGGGAAGTTCGCATGCATGGCCCGTTCGTTCGCATGCAGGGCATGCGCATCCTGGTCAATACAATAGATCTCTCCCACAGGGCCGATCAGTTCGGCCAGGGCAAGCGTGAACGC
>JADFKZ010000221.1 GCA_022564665.1 Planctomycetota bacterium
CGGTGAGGTTGCCATCGCCAAGGCGCGCGCCGACAACATCTACTCCGTGGACGTGGACTTCCCCGACGACTGACCCCGCCCTAGCTCGTCGTCAATCGGGCGTGCCGCCAAACGCCGCCGCAATCTGATCGGCTCCGATTGGAATGGTGATCGTGGAGCCCGCGAAATCCGTAATCGGCTGGTACCGGCCACCGAGGTGCTCGGCCAGGAACGCCTCGGTCACGGCGAAGAACGACAGGCGGTTCTCGTGCCGCGCAAACCCGTGACCCTCATCGGGGTAGATGACGTAGGTCACCGGGATGTTCCGCTCCTGCAGGGACTGGGCGATCTGCCGGCTCTCGGCCTCCTTCACCCTCGGGTCGTTGCGCCCGTGGCCGATCAGAAGCGGCCTCTCGATGCGGTCCACAAAGGTCAGCGGCGAACGCTTCAGCAGTGCCGAGCGGCCGTCGGCGGTCGAGTGATTTCCGACCCGCGTCGCCCACAGGTTCTTCAGCGGCTGCCAGTAGGGTGGGATCGCCTCCAGGAAGGTGATGAGGTTTGAGGGCCCCACGATGTCAACGCCGCAGGCGAACTTCCGGGGCGTGAACGTCATCCCCACCAGCGCGGCGTAGCCACCGTAGCTGCCCCCCATGATCGCCACCCGCTCGGGGTCGGCGATCTTCTTCTTGACCGCCCAATCGACGGCATCGATCAGGTCGTCGTGCATCTTGCCGCCCCACTGCTTGTTGGCGGCGTTGATGAACTTCTTTCCGAACCCGGTGGAGCCGCGGAAGTTCACGCTGAGCACGGCGTAGCCCCGGTTGGCCAGCCACTGGTGCACCGGGTCGAACCCCCAGGTGTCCCTCGCCCACGGGCCCCCGTGTACCCACAGCACCATCGGCAGCGGCGTCCTGGGCCGGCCGCTGTAGTGCGAGTCGCTCCACACCGGCAGCGTGTAGTAGCTGACCAGCTTCAGGCGGTCCCGTGACTTGATGACCTGCGAATGCATCCGTGCCAGCGGGAGCCCATCAAGCTGCGACCGGTCGGTGAACAGAAAATGCGCCTGCTGCTGGTCTCGGTCGAAGCGATAGTAGCGGACCGGGCCGTTATCCATTTCAAAGCCGACGATCCACCGCGCATCGTCAAGCGAGCGGCTGATCACCGCCAGCTCCCCGTCGACGAGGCTCGTCAGGGTGCGGAAGTCCTTCTTCACACCCCGATCGATGATGTGCCATTCCTTTCGCATGTAGGTGGACGAGGCGGCCTGCACGTGCTTTTCGGTGGGATGGATCAGAATGCCGCCGGAGATGTCCGCCTTGCGATTCTTGGCAAGCGTCCTGGCAGCGCGGGTCTTGATGTTGATGCTCTTGAGGCTGGCGGTATTCCGGCCGCGGCTGTCGACGAAGTAGACCCACTCGCCCGTCTTGTCGAAGTCGACGGGACCGGTGGTAAGCAGGTCCTCCATGGAGATGGTGTCGAACACCTCCCAGCCGCCCTCGGCTTTCGGGACCATCAGGTCGTTGCCCCCGTCAGGTCTCAACCGGGCGGCGAGGCGGACCTGGAAGTCGTCATCCGTATAGAACCGCAGGAAGCCTTCATTGAACTGGACCCCGACCAGCTCGCCGGTCTCGATGTTGACGCGATACAGGTCGTGGAGCCGCGGATCGCGGTCGTTGAGACCCACCAGGATCTCGTGGGGGAACTTGTAGCTGATGTGCTGGATCCTGGCGCTGACCTTGTGGGGCTGGCTCTCGTCCGGAGCGGTGGCGCTGTCCGGCGTCAGCGGCATCCGTCGCCCGCTGCGAAGGTCAACCGAGTACAGCCGCCAGTTCTCATCGCCGCCCACATCCTGCAGGTAGAGGATGTGCTGGTTGGTGTGCGCCCAGAAATAGCTGCGGATCCCGCGGCCGGTGTCATTGGTGACGGGCTTGGCCATCGCCGGTCTGTCGATGGGACCCACCCAGACGTTGAGCACGCCTCCAACGGGTGCGAGGAAGCTGAGCTTGTGCCCATCCGGGCTGATCCGCGGGCTCGCCTTGTTCGGATTCCCGAAGAGCACCTCCCGGGAGATGATCGGAACGTCGGATTGGGCCAGCGCCGTGGACGGGCCACCGGCGATACCGAGCGCTACCGCACCCGCCGTCAACAGGTACCGGATCGTCATCGTGGGATTCCTCCAGCTCTGGATGCTCGTTTGGTTGGGGGGCGTGGGGGGCGTGGGGGGGGGTGTGGGGCGAGTCTG
>JADFKZ010000131.1 GCA_022564665.1 Planctomycetota bacterium
AGCTGATAGCCGATAGCACGTTTTTGCGGCATCCCGGGGGCGGGCCGGTGGTAGGATGAGACGGGCGTCTGCCCGTGGTCGCCGGGGCCGACGCACTACCATGATGCTGACTCATCGGGCCGCACGGGCCGGCGGTGTCAGGCATCCCATCGGCCACAAGTTGGGAGGACTTCTCGATGTTGACCAACCGACGACGAACCGCACCGTTTGGCCGGTCCCGGCCGGCGTTCACGCTCATCGAGCTGATGATCGTCATCGCCATTCTGCTGGCGTTGGGCGGTCTGGTCCTGGTCAATCTGATGCCCAGGCGGCAGGAGGCCGACATCAACCTCACCCGCGTCCAGATCGACCAGATCGTCTCCGCATTGAAGTTCTTCCAGCTCGACATGAAACGCTTCCCGACGGAGGA
The DNA here is from genome assembly GCA_022564665.1 of Planctomycetota bacterium. GTDB lineage: Bacteria > Planctomycetota > Phycisphaerae > Phycisphaerales > SM1A02 > JADFKZ01. The sequence continues at coordinate 410 of JADFKZ010000131.1, forward strand.
GGAAGGTCTGGCGGCGTTGTGGGGCAAGAACATCATCCAGGACGACGAGGAGGCGGAGCGCTGGAAGGGAAAGTACATAGATCACATCCCGCGTGACACGTGGGACAGCGAGTGGATCTACAGGGAGCCGAGCGAGACGGAGGGTTTTCCCTACGACATCGTCTCGTTGGGGCCGGACAAGGAGGAGGGCACCGAGGACGACATCACCAACCTTGATCGGCTTCGCGATGCCGAAGGCGAGATCGCCGATGAGTTCACGGACTTCGGGGGCCAAGAACCGTGACCAAGTGACCAAGTGTCGGAGTGAAGGACCGACGAACGAGTCGGACGCCTCAGCCGCGCCCGGCCAGAGTCGCACCCGGCAGGATGCCACGCGGCGTGAGAACACAGATGCCAAGCGGCGTGAGAACACGACGCCAAGCGGCTGACAGAACAAGCCCCGGCAGGATGCCGGGTATCCCAAGGGGCGGAGCCTGACAGAACATGCTCCGGCGCGGCCTGACACTGCTCGAGTTGCTTCTGGTGATCGGCGTGCTGTTGGCGCTTGGGGCGATTGTGATGGCCTCGGTCATGTCGGGCCTCGACGGGTGGGTGTTTTCGACCACCGTCGACACCATCTACAACCAGTTGCTCCTGGCCCGGTCGCAGGCCCGGGAGACGCGGACGCCCGTCATCATCCGCTATCACCGCAACCCGCCGCGGCTGGAGGCGAGTCTTCTGGTTGCCGGGAGCGGAACCGACGGCGGCGGGAGTCCAGGGGACGGGACCTTCGTGCAGCCGACAACGGGTGACCTCGAGCCGCCCGCGGTCGGGCTGATCGCCGAAGGCTGGGCGCTGTTCCCCCTCCCCGACGGCTTTTGGATTGCCCGGGAGACCGCCGAGGTGGGCGATCCAGCGGTGGACGGAGCGCCTTGGGCAGGAGACCGCGCTCCACCGCCGGATGCGGCGCCGCTGGAGGTGGCTGTCTTTTTGCCCGACGGCTCCGCCCTCGTTGGTGAGCGTGTCGTCGTGGGTGATCGGGCCAGCCACCGCGTCTGGCTCACCGTCAACCCCTGGACGGGGCTGCCGGCGTTTGAGCCGCTTGCGACCAACGACGACCAGACGGCCAACCGCGACGAGGTCGGGGAGCCGGATGAGCCCACCGCCGACGATTTTGACCTGCCCATTCCCCGCCGTTCCCCACGGCGGCAGACCGAGACCGCCGGCGTGAAGGAGACGCGTGACTCGCAGACGAAGGAGGCGAGCACGCCATGAGGAGACCCAAGCGTGTGGCCCGGCGCCGGCGTCCCGGAGCAATGCTCTTTGAGGTGTTGCTCTCGCTGGCGTTGTTCGTGGGGGCGGGGACGCTGTGTCTGAGCGTGACGAAATCGCTCGCCGCGGCGCTTCAACGAACCCAACGCCAGCAGGAGGCGATTGATCTTGCCCGGTCCAAGCTCGCTGAGCTGGAGGCCGGGCTGACGACCATCGGCGACCTGCGGGGCGAATGGTCGGGTGCGATCGGGTCGATCGAGCCCGATGACGACCTTGATGGGTCCGGCCGCTCGTCGCGTTGGAGCTTCGGGGTCAAGACGACACGCACGGAGTTTAGGGGTCTTTCGCTGGTTGAGCTGACCGTCAGTGAGAACACCGGGCCCTTGGCCGATTCCGAAGCATTCAGTGTCACGCTGCGGCAGCTCATGACGCTTCGCGAGATCGATCCCGAGATGTACCAGTCCGATGAGCTACTGGAGGACCTTCCGGAGGCGGGGTCATGAGCAGCGCGCCGCGACATCGAGGGTTCACCCTGCTCGAGGTGCTCATTGCCACCGGGCTCATCCTCGCCCTTTTCGGCTCGATGTTCACCTTTCTCTTTGATCTGCTCTCGGCGCGGGAGCGGGCACTGGACCATGCCGCGAAGCAGCTCGCCGCGACGACTCTCATCGAGCGCGTGGAGGCCGACCTGATGTCGTGCCTCGTCGGTGACGACGCGCGCGGAGCGGGAATCGAGGGCAACTCAACTCATCTGAAGATCCTGACCCGATCGGTGGCGGGGTCGCTGGCGCGCCGAGGCGGCAATGACCCCGCGGTCTTCGGCGATCTTCAGTCGGCGGAGTACCGCTTCGATGATCTGAGCGGGCACATCGAGATCGCCCGCGGCCCAAACCCGGACCCCACGGAGACCGCCGCCACCTTCACGTCCGTCGGCGGACCCGTTTTCCTGGTCCGGTTCCGCTACCACGACGGCTCGGGGTGGCGCGAATCGTTTGACTCGCTCACCGCCGATCGTTTGCCGGTGGCGGTGGAGGTTGCCGTGTGGTTCGACCCCTGGCCCGGGATCCGACGGCCGCCGGACCCCGGCGATTCGGCGCTGCGGCCCGAGCGGCTGACCTTCGACGCCGACGACGCCTTTGACGAGCGGGCCTTTGCCCGCGACAGCGACCTGGAGCTTTTTGACGAGCCAACGCCCGATCGCATTCGCGTGATCGCAGTGCTCGATCCCCTGGGACCGGGCGAAGACAACGGCGACCCGTCGCCGGAGACACAGGAGGGGCTGCTCGCCCGACGACCATGAGCAGGGCGCCGACGCGACACGGGTGCAGGCGGTGCCGGGGTTTTGCCCTGATCGCTGTGCTGGTGGTCACGGCGACCGCGCTGCTGGTGGCGACGAGCCTGATGGTGCTGGCGCAGGCGAGCGTCGCCTCGAGCGCCGGGGCCGCGGACGCGGCGCAGGCCCGCGCCCTTGCGGTCTCAGGTCTGAAGGTGGTGATGAGCCGTCTCAACGAGCAGCGACGAAAGATACTCGCCGGTGAGCTTCCCCAACTCGAGGAACGGTACGTGCTCTATGAAGAGGGGTCGCGTCTGGGGGTGGTGAGGCTGCTGCCGGTTGGACCGGAGGGCGAGCGTCTCGTTCCCGAGGCGGGAAAGCTTGACCTGAACCGTGTCGATGAGGCGATGCTCGTGGCCACGGGGATGATCGACCCGGCGATTGCACGGGGGATCGTGACCCATCGAAAAGACCGAGGGCGGATCCAGTCGGCAGGTGAGCTGCTGGAGGTTCCCGGCATCTCGGTGGAGACGCTCCTGGGTCCGATCGATGATCTCGTCTACGCCTTCGACGACGAGGAGCCGGCGCAACCGCTGGGCGGCGGCCATGCCTTTGGCGAGGGACCCCGCGGGCTCGCCGACGTTCTGACCGTCTGGGGAGTCGAGCCGGCGATCCAGCAGAATGGCAGGCTCCGGATCAACCTCAACGTCGAGTGGTCCGAGGCGCTGGGCCGCAAGGTCCGGGAGCGGTTCAGCGACGAGGCCAGCCAGATGCTCCAGCAGATCATCGAGAGCGGGACGACCTTCGACTCCGACGCGAAGATCTTCGAGGTCCTGCGGTTCTTTGGCATGTCGCCGCAGGAGTGGCCTGAGATCATCGACGCCTTCACCACCGACCAGGGCATCTACCACTTCGGCCGGCTGGATATCAACACCGCGTCCTACGAAGCGCTGCTGGGCCTGCCGGGGCTCGAGCCCCAGCAGGCGGCGGAAATCGTCCAGGTGCGGGAGGCGCTTTCCCAGGAGGAGCGGGCCACGATCGCCTGGCCGGTGATACGGGGAATCGTCGATCCCGAAGCCTTCGATGATCTGGCGGGCTGGATCACCACGCGGTCCTGGACCTACCGGCTGCGGTTGGCGGTCCGGGAGACCGACACCGATCAATCTCCCGACCACCGCTGGGGCGAGATCATCCTCGAGACGGTGATCGATCTATCCGCTCCCCGGCCCAGGGTGGCCTACCTGCGTGATATCACGCTGCTGCCGACCACGGCGTGGTTGGCTCTGGAGGCCTCGCACTCCGGGGAGCTGAGTGCGCAGAAGACCGGCGACGACGAGCCGCCTGCCCAGGAGGATCTCCCTGCCGATGCCGATGACCAAGCGCTCGACGAAAATCCCCTTGATCTCGGGGACCCGGCGATGGATGAGCCGTTTCGCTCGTCGGACGCGCCGGCATCCGATGCATCCGAGGATTCCCGGCCGCCGAAGTCGCAGCCCGAAACACAACGAAGACTTGGCCGTTGGCTGGGAGGAAAGAAGGTGACGGGGTGAGGAAGTGACGTGTCGCGAAATGCATAAGGCTGACAGCTGACAGCCCTCTTTACTTATGCGCTCCAGCCCCACCATCGCCATTGACCTCGGTCGACGGCGGCTCCGCGCCGTCGAGGCTGGTCTTGCCGCCGGATCGCTGCGTGTCCGCCGGGTGATGGTGGAGCCGGTGCCGGAGGACCTGGATCGTGACGACGCGGCCGCGCTGGGCCGGTGGGTCGGCCGCGCGCTGGGCCGCGCCCGCTTCCCGAAAGCCGCCGCCACCTTCGCCGTTTCGCGCGAGCACGTGGTCATGAAGCGGATCACGCTGCGGACGAAGGAAGCCGACGAGCTTCCGGAGATGGCGCGGCTGGAGTTGGGACGCGACCTGCCCTTCGACGCCGACGACGCGGTGATCGATTTCGTAACCGTCAGCGGCGATGCGAGTTCAACCGAGGTGCTGGCGGTCGCCGTGCCACAGAAGGTGCTGACCTTCATCGGGCAGATGGCCACGGCAGCGGGCCTCGACATCGTGCGGATCTCGCTTCGCAACATGGGAACGGCAGCGTTGATCGGGAGCCTTCAAGACCGCGCCGAGAGACCTGGGCTGGGTGTCCTGGTCGTGGACATCACCGGGGAGCGGGTCGAGCTCAGCGTCGTCGTTGACGGGGTGATCCGCTTCTCCCGCGCCGGCGACCTGCCGTCTCTGGATGAACCCGATCGCATCGCCGAGGCGGTGGTCACAGAGACCCGCCGGACGTGGATGAGCTACCGAATCGTCGGGGACTCCAACGACGTCCGACGCGCCGTTGTCATCGGCAACCGGGCGGTCAGCGAGCAGGTCGCCGGCTCGATCAGCGAGATCCTCGCCGTCGAGACGGATGTCCTGGCCGAACACCCCCTGGTCGACACCGACCGCCTTCAGATGGACAGCGCCTGGCCGCTGGCGGGGTTGCTGCTCGAGCCGCAGCTCGGTGTGGAGTCGATCGACTTCCAGCGCCCGCGCCGGCCCCCCGATATCGCCGGCCGGAGGCGGCGCCGGGTCCTTGTTGCGGGGGGGCTGGCGGTGGTTGTGCTTGGGGGCGGTGTGACGGCGGCCCGGTTTGACCTGGACAACGTCCGCCGGGAGGTGGCGAGCCTTGAATCGCAGCGAAAGCTGTTGGGCCCGCCGTTTGTCCGCTACGGCCGCGACCTCTACCGGCTGGCCCACCTCCAGCAGTGGGAGACGGTCGACGCCGACTGGCTCGGGCATTTGGCCTACATCGTCACGCTGGCCCCGCCCCCGGACCGGCTGGTCTTGGACTCCGCCACCGGCTCGCTTCAGTTTGACAAGGTGAGGTTCGACCGCAGGTCCAAGCGGTTCTCGGCCCCGAGGCAGCTCAGGATCGTTCTCGAGGGAGAGGCGGTGGACCGCCTGACCGCAGACTCCTTCCGCGGATCACTGGTCGATACCGAGGCGTACGAGATCTCCACGACCGGTCTCGATGCCAGCAGCGGGCGACGACTTCCCTTCGCCTTCAGCTATCTGCTCAAGACCACGGATGGCTCGCCGCCGCGTTCAACGGTTGCCCGGGGCGCCGAGGGCGCCGAGGGCGCCGGTCCGGGGCGCCGGCAGACCGCAAGCAGGGAGCGAGCCCGATGAGGCGCTGGATGAATCTGCTGGTGGGTGTGGCCTTGTTGGCGGTCTTCGGCTGGCTGGGCCTTCGATCCTTCGGAAGCCTCTACCTGGAGAAACGCAGGACGCTCAAGGCGCAGGTCGAGGGTCTCGACAGCGACCTGAGACGCTTCCGGGCAGCCGCCGATGACCACCCCCGTGTGATCCAGGCGATTACAGGCTACGCGGACCGAACGCTCGGGGGCGATCGGGAGACGGTCGACCATCGGCTTCGCAGCCGGCTCAACCGCATTGGTGAGGAGATCGGGTTGTCGGCGGTGACGGTGGGAACCGGCCGGGTCAAGAGCCTCCAGACGCCGGCGAGGAGCGAGTTCCGGCACCGCGCGCGACGGGCGCTGGGCGAGGAGATCGACGCCGTCGAGGTCGAGGGGTGGATCAGTGGTCGGGGAGCGTTTGAGCAGGCGCTTCGGCTGATCTACATGATCAGGGAAGAGCCCTGGCTCAAGCGGGTGACCCACGTGAGGCTACAGCCCACCGATGGCGGCAAGCGGTTTGCGGTGACGCTCCGGCTGACCACGCTGTTCCTCCCCGACCAGGAGCCTCAAACGCCCCTCGAGGCGACCGACGACCCGGCGGCGGACGAGGGAGCGGTGGCGGCGGTCGGGGGGTTCGAGACCTACCGGTCACTGATTGCCCGCGACCCCTTCCGTTTGCCGTCCGCGGCACCGACGCCAGAGCCAAAACCAAAGCCAAAGCCTGTTCAACCCGCCTCCGCGCAGCCCCCTTCCTATTCCCGGTGGGTTCTCACCGGTGTGGCCTTGGGACCCGGAGGCGCGGAGGTCTGGCTGTTGAAAGCCGATTCGGGTGAGTCCCGACGCCTGGGAGTCGGTGAGACCTTCCAGGGGCTCGTGCTGGTCGGGGCCGCCGGTGAGGTCGCCGAGTTCCGACTCGGCGAAACGCGGTTCTCAGTGACGATCGGCCAGCGTCTCGCCCCCCCTGGGAAGTAGTCTCTTCCCCTCTGACTCGACAACGCTGCGGCCCCTCCGGGGCGGGTACCAGCACGGGGCATGCGGCCTTCCTGGGCCCCTATGGCGTTATGGGACGGCTCAGTTGGGGGGGCGCGTTCATCAGGCATGCGACGAACGATGCGGCTATCCTGTCCGTAAGCCTCGAGAGTGGGGAGGTGCTCTATGCACAGGAGAAGGGTGCTCATCCTGGGCGCGGCCGGACGCGATTTCCACAACTTCAACGTGGTCTTTCGCGATGATCCTGGTGTCGAGGTCGTTGGCTTCACGGCGACCCAGATTCCCAAGATCGACCAACGGCGATACCCGGCATCGCTGGCTGGCCCTCACTACCCCAAGGGGATCCCGATCTTCCCGGAGGAGGACCTGGAGGCGCTGGTCTGCGATCTGGGCGTGGACGAGGCCGTCTTCTCGTACTCCGACGTCAGCTACGGTCACGTCGGTCACGTGGCCTCCCGTGTGCTGACGGCCGGCGCCGACCTGCGGCTGCTCGGCACGAAGCAGACGATGCTTCAGTCGCCGGTCCCGGTCGTCGCGGTCACCGCCGTGCGGACCGGCTGCGGCAAGAGCCAGACCACGCGCTTTCTCGTGCGAGCCCTGCGCGAGCAGGGACGCCGGGTGGTCGTCGTCCGTCACCCGATGCCGTACGGTGACCTGGCCCGCCAGGCGGTCCAGCGCTTCGCCGCCCTGGAGGACCTCGACCGGCACGACTGCACGTTCGAGGAGCGCGAGGAGTACGAGGCCCACCTCACCCAGGGCACGATCGTCTATGCCGGCATCGACTACGCGGCCATCCTCAAGCAGGCGGCGCTCGAAGCGGATGTGCTGGTCTGGGACGGCGGCAACAACGACTGGCCGTTCTACCGCCCGGACGTCTGGGTGACGGTTGCCGACCCGCACCGGGTCGGCCACGAGACGTCGTATTTTCCGGGCGAGGTCAACTTGCGCGGCGCCGATGTGGTGGTCATCAACAAGGTGGGAACCGCCTCGGCGGAGGCCGTCGAGGCCATTACCCGCACCGCCGCCCGGATCAACCCCGGCGCGGTCATCGTGCGGACGCGAAGCGCCGTCACCATCGACGGGGGCGGCGACGGGGTGCGCGGCAAGCGCGTGCTCTGCATCGAGGACGGGCCGACCCTCACCCACGGCGGGATGAGCTTCGGCGCCGGCCAGGTGGCGGCCGAGCGCTACGGCGCGGCGGAGGTCGTCGATCCGCGGCCGCACGCCGTGGGCTCCATCCTCGAGACGCTCCAGAAGTATCCCCACATCGGCCGGGCGCTGCCGGCGATGGGCTACTACCCTGATCAAATCGCCGACCTCGAGCAGACCATCCGCGCCACCGACTGCGACGTCGTGCTGGTCGGCACGCCGTTTGACCTGGCCCAACGGCTGCGGTCGGACAAGCCGATGCTGCGGGTGCGCTACGTCACCGAGGAGAGCAAATCGGAGCCCGGGGCACCGACGCTGGCCGACGCCGTCCTCGCCCTGTTGACGAAACGCGCCGCGAAGGCGATCGCATGAAGCATTTCCTGTCGCTGATGGACTGGTCCAGCGAGTCGATCGCCGGGCTGCTACGCCTCGCCCGCGCGATCAAGGCAGACCCGGGGTCGTACGGGAACGCGCTGGGCGGCCGGACGCTGGCGATGATCTTCCAGAAGCCCTCCACCCGCACGCGGGTCTCCTTCGAGGTGGGGATGAGCCAGCTGGGCGGCGATGCGCTGTTTCTCTCGCCGCGCGATCTCCAGCTCGG
>JADFKZ010000226.1 GCA_022564665.1 Planctomycetota bacterium
TCGCAGTGCTCATCTGGCGTGGCGTGCAGGTGGCCGACGTACATGATGTCGCGGGCGCAGCGGGTCTCGTCGTCCGGATCGACCGGACCGTCGTGGAAGGTTCGGCTGGAAACGGGAATGACCGCGTTGAGGAAGCGTGATCGGGGGTAGCCGAACTCTTCGGTGCAACGGTGGTAGTAGTAGCCGCAGACGAAATCCAGGGGGCCGATTGACGCGCCCGTTTGCTTCGAAAACACCAGATCGGTCGGGTCCTGAACCCAGGTCAGCACCGGCAGGCCGATCAGCGGCGCCGGCAGCTCGCAGCGAAAATGGTTGAGCAGGATCACGAGATCCGGGTCGAAGGCCTCCACCTCCTTGGCCGCGGTCAGGGCGTTGGCCTGCCGGTGGGGGGCCGCTTCCATGACCATCCGGAACTCGTAGCCTTGCTCCTGCAGGGCGACCCCGATGTCGCGCATGGAGTACTGGAGCATGGTGGTGAACTGTGAGGTGAAGCCGAGCACCCGGGCGCCGGGCCGCAGGCGCTTCGCCCAGTAGGCCTGGTCGCGCCCCGCGGACCGCTCCCGCAGCCGCTTGGTGACCGCCGTGCAGCGGGAATCGCGATCCTGGCGGGCCCGGCGGCCTGCCTCGTCGAACGAACGGCACACCTCGTCCGTCAGGTAGCAGGCGATCCGCACCCGCGGGATCTCCAGGTCGTCGTTGTCGCGCAGGCATCGCTCGTACTGGGCGGCGGCCTGGGCCCCGACGAAGATGAAGACCCGCGGGTCACCGATGATCGACCGGCGGTCGGCCACGTGCAGCCAGGCCGCGAGGCGGAACCACTCGGTGTCGGCCAGGAACAGCGGGATCTGCTGGTTGTTCTCCCTGGCCACGGTGGCGGCGTGGACGTGCTCGACGATGTCGTTGAGCTGAAAGCCGACGGAAAGGACGGCCTCGCGCAGGTCGGCGGCGTCGGGCTTGCCCGCGTCGGCGTCGGCGTGATCGGTGAGGTGCGGCAGCCAGCTTCGCAGCCGGCCGGTCTCCCGCCGCGAGAGGACCGGCGGACAAAGAGCGGGAGAAATCGAACAGTTCGCCCCCTTCAAGCTCGGCGCGGAGCGTGCCGGGCCCGAGTGGCTGGCCGCGGTTGCGGAAAAATACGGCGCCGTCGGTGGAGTCGCCCGGCGCCAGCTCTGTCCGCACAAACGAGATCGCCGATGCCGCCGCGGCGGCCTTGATGCCGCTGGGCCCGCTGGCCAGGGCGTTCCGCCGGCGCTGCTCGTAACCGTTATTCGAGCGTATGACCTCATTGCCAAAAAGAGCCTTCTCGTAAGCCCTCTGGAGTTTCATCACTTCCCGGCGGCCGGCCTTGTTGTAGAGCTGCTCGATCACCGTCGGGGCCGGAGTTCCCCGCAGGCGGCGGCCATCCGGCTTTGGGCGTCCTTGCTCTTATCGCACAAATCCCTGAGCTCGAGCATATAGGTGTTGAATGCATCGATGGACGCGTTCAAACTCCTCACACGGGTGTTCCACGGGCCGACATTCTTGCAACATTTTGGCGGAGTGTTGCTGCTGAGCCAATCGGCTTCCCTCTGCATCCAGGGTCCGAGATTTAGTTATGGAGATGTACCCGTTTCTAAGATCGACATCGCCCCATAGTAGAGCCAACGCTTCAGACGGCCTCATCCCGGTCCAAAAAAGGACATGCAGGAAAGGGAAATAGAAAGGCACTTTTGCCCTGAAATAGGCCAGTAGATTGTCTCGCTCCTCTTCGGTGAAAGGATCCGGCCTGTTGATGGGCATCCTTGGCCACGTCAAGGCCTGAAAGGGATCCCTATCCACCAGATAGTCTACTGTCCGCGCATCTCGCCACAGGGCCCGTAAGCTCCCGCCAATGACGTTTTTAGCCGACTTCAGACTTAGCGGCTTTCCGGTATTCCGGTTCTTCCAATCGTCACCACAAGGCCCCGGGGCTTCAGATACCGCGCCAGCACCTTGACGACACCCCCGACATCATGGAAATGCTCAACAAATCCGTTGGTGAATACGGCATCGAACGCACCCTCTGCAACCTCATTGGCCTCGAATACATCGGCACAAACGATGGTTCCAGTGGCATCCTGGTCTGCCAAGGCTTGGCGCGCCATGTGGCAACCTGTCTCGGAATAGTCGATGCCGGTCACATCAAAGCCAAGATACTTGGAGAAATAGGGCAACCAGATGGATTGCGCGCATCCCA
>JADFKZ010000132.1 GCA_022564665.1 Planctomycetota bacterium
GACGCCAAGAGCTTAGCTTCCTCAAGCCACGCTAAGCCGTCAAAGCGATAGATGTACGCAGAACCGGACCTGTCACCGTTGTCATCATCCGAGTACACGCCGATGATCACGACGTCACCGCTCATCGCGACGCTCCAGCCAAACTCGTCCCCGGCTGCAGCGTCCGAGGCCACGAGTTTTGCTTCCTGGATCCATGTCGAGCCATCGAATCTAAATATGTACGCCGAACCGGTGAATTGGACGCCCTCGTCGTGCCCGTCTCCGTATGCCCCAACTATCGCGACATCAGCACCGATCGCGCAGGAAATGCCGAAGGCATCGAACGCCATACCGTCCGAGGCCAGGAGCTTGGCCTCCTCGAACCATTCCGATGTGTTGGGATCAAAGCGATAGATGTACGCAGAACCGGACTCACTGCCATTGTCGTCGTTATTCGGGGCCCCGATGATTATGAGGTTGCCGCTAATCGCGACGTCGCGACCGAATGCGTCAAGCGCCGCGGCATCAGAAGCGGTCAGTTTGGCCTGCTGGGGCCAGCTCATACCGTTGCGAACGAAGACATAGGCCGAGCCGGAGTTGCTGCCCGCGTCATCGTCGTCGGATGCACCGACCACGACAGTGTCCCCCGAGATGGCGACGGCGATGCCGAATACGTCACCTGCGGCGGCATCATTGGCGGTCAGCTTGTCCTGTTGCGTCCAACTGACACCGTCGCGCACGAAGACATATGCAGAGCCTGACGCGCCACCCGCATCATCATCGAAATGTGCCCCAACGATGGCGCTGTCCCCTGCTATAGCAACGGCGTTGCCCAACGCGTCGGACGCTGCACCGTCAAGCGCGGTGAGTGTTTCCTGATGGCTGAAAGAAACAAGACAAACAGTGTCGTCTCCAAGGTACGTTCCGGCCAGTGCATTCTCGCAGTCTGCCTGGGTCACACCGGCGGTACATCCACCAGACGGCACGCAGCATGCCCCAACGCCGACGCTGACGGCGTCGCTGACGGCCAAGCCGAAGTTACCCGTTGCCGAGCCGAAGCCGTGAACCAGAATGCGGTACTCAACGCCCACCTGTGATGACCACATCACCGTCGAATGGAGGTTGCAACTGGACTCGTTGTCGTTCCCGTCGACACAGGTCAGATACAGGCCGCAAAGGGTCACGCACAGGTCGGGGCAGAGAACCGCGGCCTGGTTGGCGCATAGCCCGTCCCACTGGGTCTCGCAGCAGAACGGATCGATGGCGCAGACCGCGGCCTCGCAGACCGGATCGTCGCAACCAGGGCCGCCGACGCCGCTGAAGACGCAGCAGTTGCTGAGCGGGTCGCTGCGGAAGACAGTGATCTTGGTGTCGTAGTCGGCGGAACCCGGGAAGGATTGGTTCTCGCACGTGGTCGCGGTCATGGTGTTGCCGGTGCCGATCACGGTGTACCAGACGCCCGGGGCGGTGTTTGACGTGCCGCAGACGCCCACGTCGTCGAACGTGGTGTTGTTAGTCGTCCCCGACACCACAGAGGGCACCGCCAGGGGACCGATCGCGTCCTCACATAGGTCAGGTGTTCCGGTAGCTCGCAGGAGCCAGACGCAGGAAAAGCCAATAGTGTCCAGATCAGCGGGAACGGGAAGGACATCACCCGCCATTAAGATGGGATCCCAGTTCCCGGTGGTGTCTCCGGCGACCCAGGCGCGTCCCAGCGAAAGTTGGCTCTGATCCACCGGCAGCGGAAACGTAACCGGGGCGTGAGTCACCGCGTAGCCGATGAAGAAGCCGGTTGCGGGCACCAGCGTGGGCGAAATGACGACGTTCTGAAAAATGTCGGTATCGATTGATCCCGCGCTGACGGTCGTGATGATGGTGTTGAGAAGCGCGAAGCCGCCGTTGCTCGGATCACCATCCCCGTCGGTATCCGACCACAGATAGACCTTACAACGGATCGCCGCCGACGAGCCCTGATTGACCGGGAGACGCCGGAGTGCCGAAGGCCATCGAGATGGTGACAATAGTGTCTTGACCCGCGATGGTCGAGAAGGCGTGGATCGCTGCGACTTCACCGCCGGCACTTAGGCCAATGTGGTTGTGAGATACGCCGTTGTCGTAGGAATACACGCCCGCGTGAAGCGGGCTCGACAACGTGAAGATCGCAGCGCACACTGAACCCACGCAAAGCGCCAAAGACCCCGAAGGAAGTAGCTCTTTGCCTCTGTTCACTGCTGTTCTCCTCTTGTCGGCGTAGGGCGACAGTGCATCAGCAGAGGGGGGCCTACCACAAAGGCGCCATATCCTTCGCGTCGATGATAGTCACTTGCGTGGCCATGAACCCCACCGGGTGCCCGAAGATTTAGGCTGATGGCCAAGAATACTGATTTCGGGAATTAGCTGCAAGTCAAACCTGCCGTCGAGGCCGGCGGCCATCAGCCCGCAACCCTGGACGACACGTGGTGACTGGGTGTGCTTGATTGCATCGGGCCGAGTTGGCCCGCGTCGCAGCAGGCGCCCTTGAGGGGACAGGGACCCCAGGCTGCAAGCAGCAAGAGCAGGTCGGGTACCGCGACCGCCCCGTCGCCGTCAAAGTCGGGCAGACCGCCCGGATCGAGGCCCCATACCGCAAGCAGCGAGACCAGGTCCGGCACGTCGACAGCGCCGTTACCGCTGAGGTCTGCGGGGCAGCCGGAACCCCAAGCGGGGCCCACCACCATTGAGCCAGCAATCACCGCCGCATGGATCACAATCATTGGCGTGCGCAAGACGTTCCTCCACGCCGGAAGCCTGCCGACTGACCAAGATTAACAGATGCGGACATCGTCGTAAAGAGCACTCTCTCAAAGCATTCGATCCAGCAACCGGTACTGCACCCCCTCGGAGATGTGGTGCGATGCAACGTTCTGGGAGCCGTCCAGGTCGGCGATCGTGCGGGCGACGCGTCGGATCTTGTCGTAGGCCCGCGCACTGAGGCCAAGCTCCGTCATGGCCTGGCCCAGAAGCGTCTGCGAGATTTCATCCAGGGCAACACATTGGTCCAGCAGCCCGCCGGAGAGCTGGGCGTTGGTGGTCTGCGGCCCCTGCCGCCGGCATTGAACTCTCCTGGCCTCGAGCACGCGCTTGCGAATCGTCGCGGTATCCGTCCCTCGCCGGCGTGAGACCAGCTGCTTGTAGGCGACGGCGGGCACCTCGATGTGGATGTCAATCCGGTCGATGAGCGGCCTGGAGATCTTCGCCAGGTACTTCTCCATAGCCCGCTGGCTCACCTCATCGCGGGCCATCTCACCCCTGGGTGTCGGGTTCAGCGCACCCACAAACATGAAGCGAGCCGGGAACCTGACCGACCCGCGTGCCCGCGCGATCGTCACCCATCCCTCTTCCAGCGGTTGTCTGAGCGTTTCCAGCACGTCGCGTGCGAACTCGGGCAACTCGTCCAGAAAGAGCACTCCGCAGTGGGCCAGGCTCACCTCCCCGGGTCTGGGAATGCTGCCACCTCCGACGATCGCCGCCGCTGAGGCTGTGTGGTGGGGTGTCCGCACGGGCCGCTCGGTGACCAGCGGACGGTCGCGGGGAAGCTGGCCGACGCTCGAGTAGATCCGGGTCACCTCCAGCGCCTCGGCGCGGCTCAGCGGAGGCAGCACCCCCGCCAGCGCCCTGGCCATCATGGTCTTGCCCGTCCCCGCGGGACCGATCATCAGAATGTTGTGCGCGCCGGCGGCGGCGATGGTAAGGGCGCGTTTGGCCGCCTCCTGACCACGAATGTCGGCGAAGTCCACCGCAGGCGTTGTCCGATGCGCCTCGATATCGGTCGTCGGCTGAGGCTCGACGGTGATCCGGCCGTTGAACATCCCCACCACCTCGCCGAGCTTCCGGACCCCGCGAACCTCGACCCCGTCCACCACCGCCGCCTCGGCGGCATTAGCCAAGGGAACGATCACCCCGCGTTTGCCGCGTTGCCGGGCAAGCTCGGTGAGGCTGATCACACCCTTGATCGGTCGGATACGGCCATCCAGTGCAAGCTCGCCACCGATGAGGAACTCCCCCGTCTGCGGCCGGCCGTCACCGGTGGTGGGATCGATCGTCCCGCTGGCCGCCAGCAGAGCGACGGCGATCGGGAGGTCGTACACCGGCCCCTCCTTGCGAACGGTCGCGGGGGCGAGGTTAATCGTGACCCGTTTTCGGGGATAGCGGTAGCCGCTGTTGCAGACGGCCGTGCGAACACGCTGGATCGACTCCCTCACCGACGCATCAGGCAAGCCCACGATCGTCGTCGAGGGCAGCTGCGCCGACGACAGGTCCACCTCGATCTCGCAGGCGCGCGCATCGATTCCCTCCAGAATAAAGCTCTCCACCCGGCTGATCACGCAGGCGATTCTAAGGATGCCCGCCGGCGCCCCTGCGGTTCCGCGGTCGCGTCGCCGTTGGCGCGGCCGACGTTCGCCCCCAATTGCCTCTAGACTGCCCGGGTGCCCCCCGTGGACATCCTGAGCCTTCTCGCCCTCGGTCTCATAGCCGGCGCCATCGGCGGCCTCGTCGGGATGGGGGGATCGATCGTGATCATCCCCTGTCTGACCCTGGTGTGGAAACACGATCAACAACTGTCCCAAGCAGCGGCGATGATCGTCAACGTCTTCGTTGCTGCGCCGGCGCTCTTTCGCCACCACAAGGCCGACGCGGTGCGCTGGGACGTCGTGGCGCGGATGCTACCCTTCGGGTTGCTGCTGATCCTTGTCGGTGTCGAGGCGAGCAACAAGTTCCAGGGCGAGGTGCTCAAGAAGGTCTACGGTGTGTTCCTCCTTTATGTGATCGTCTTCAACGTTATGAAGCTCATGACCGACGACGGCTCGCTGCTGGCGGCGACGCTGCCGCGCGTCGGCTGGGGCCGCGTGGGGCTGGTGGGCGGGTCGATGGGCCTGGCGGCAGGGTTGCTGGGGATCGGGGGCGGACCTGTCGCCGTCCCAATGCTCCAGCGTGTATGCAATCTGCCACTTCGGCAGTCGATCGCCGCCAGCAGTGCCGTGATGTGTCTCACGGCGATCGTCGGAGCCGTCCGCAAGAACGCGACGCTCGAAACGCTCACCGACACCGCGGGCAACCCCCTGCTCCTTCAGGACAGCCTCTTGGTGGCGGCCTGCCTGGCCCCCACCGCCATGGTCGGGGCACTCATCGGGGCGGGGCTCACCCACGCCCTGCCTCTGAGGTGGGTGCGTCTGGCATTCATCTTGCTAATGAGTTGGGCGAGCATAAAAATGCTTGGGGTCCTCTGAGAGACCCCGCGGAGGAACGCGAAATGGTCGCCTTTGTCAACAACGTCAAGACCGCCATCCTGTTGGGTGCGCTGTTCGGGCTCCTGGTCTGGGTCGGCAGCTTCTGGGGCCCATCCGGAATGATTGTCGCCGGGATCTTCGCGCTCTTGATGAACGTGGGCGCGTGGTTCTTCTCCGACCGAATCGCGATCGCCGCGATGCGCGGGACGGCGGTCGACCGTTCGACGGCGCCCCAGCTCTACGGGGTGGTCGAGCGGCTCGCCAAGCGGGCGAGCCTCCCCATGCCGCGCGTCTACATCTGCCCACACGAGGCGCCCAACGCCTTCGCGACCGGGCGGAACCCGCGTCACGCCGCGGTGGCAGTCACGCGCGGGGCGCTGGCGCTGCTGGGGCCCGATGAGCTGGAGGGCGTCCTCGCCCACGAGCTGGCCCACATCAAGAACCGCGACACGCTGATCTCGACGATCGCGGCGACGGTGGCGGGTCTCTTCAGCATGCTCGCCTATTGGGGTTTTCTCTTCGGCGGGATGGGCGGCCGGCGCGGTGGCCACCCGCTGGCGTTGATCGGCGTCGTGCTCCTGGGCGCCGTTGGCGCCGCCCTCATCAAGGCAATGATCAGCCGGTCGCGTGAATTCGTCGCCGACGCCGACGGATCAAAGATCGCCGGCTCACCGAACGGCCTGATCTCGGCGCTGGGAAAGCTCGAGGCGACCGCTCGCCGAATCCCGATGCGCAACCCGAATCCGGCGATGAACAACATGTTCATCGTGGAGCCGTTTGCGGGGGGCCGGACGCTGGTGAAGCTGTTTGCCTCACATCCTCCTACAGAGAAGCGGATTGCGGCACTTCGGGGCCGGGGCTGAGGGCCGCTCCCGGGTGGCTCTCAGGCCACCCTCGAGGCCATTTGATCCCTTTTTGATCCCTTGTCGGCCCCGCGATTGCCGGTTGCCAAGGCGGCGAGAATCCGGTCGTCGTCCTCGTGGCAGGCTTGGAGGTAGAACTTCTCAGTGATCTTGATCTCTGACCGCCTGGCGATCCGGCTGGCCACGTGGAGGGGGACGCCATTGTTGGCCAGCCGCATGATGTAGGTGCCCGGGAGGTCGTGGGGCGTGCCCAGCCGCCCGTTGATTTCATCGACCCTGACGCCCCACCATCGAGCCACCAGCTCCCTGGCCCGCTTGCTCGTGAGAGCCTCGGCAGTCCGCTCACCGATGGCCTCCCGCTCCCACTGGCTCCCCGAGCCCATAACGTTGAAGACCAGCCTCCCCGCCGCCGTCGTCGTGTCGATGTCGTCGGCGACGCTGGCGAACTCGACGCCTGACCGCTTAAACACGTCGATCCGGTCCCCGAGATCCCACACCGACCGCGTGATCCGGTCAAGCTTGGCGACAACCACCACCTCTTTGTTGCGACCCCTGATCAGCCGCAGGACCTTCGACATCCCCGGGCGGTCCAGGGTCTTCGCCGACTGTCCGGCATCCTGGATGACGTGCACGAGGTCAAGGTCGTGCATGGTGGTGTAGGCCTCAACCTTGGCGCGATGGGCCTTGAGCGATACGCCCGAGTCCGCCCGATCTTGCGTCGAGACGCGCATGTATCCGACTGCTGTCCTGTAGACTGTTGCTGCCATCGGCAAGTTACCTCTGCTGGTGTCCACCCTCCCGGCTCTTACTGCAGCGCGGGAGCATTTGTTTTTGACCCGGTCCGATCGGAACACGCTTGTGCAGTGTTTCAACGGCAAATGTCACATTGCCACAACGTCGATGCGCGCTGCGATCGGTCGCGTTGAGGTGCCGGCGGTTGACTTGGTTGCGGCGCCAGCGGGCGCGGGCTGGCCGTGATCGACCCGGCCCCGCATCGACCCCCCCCAGGAGCCCCCACGAGCTTTCTGGCTCGGCTCGGCCTTGCCTCTCCCTTGTCCAGCGACTGTTGAAGTCCCGGGTTTTGAATCGGCTCAGTTTTCCCGAAGCGCTCCACCTGCGCAACGGTCGGCGCGCCCGCTGGAGCGCGTGGCTAGCGCAGTGTGCATCCAAGCGTTGCGGCCGGAGGCCACTACGGAGCGATCGAAACAGCTCTAGACGGCGGCGATCCGCTTATCGCGTTTCCTGGCTGAAGCGACTGAGGACTCTGATCGTCGTGCCGTCTTCGTCAAAGAGAATCGAAAAGGTTTCGGCCTTGGACCTTGTGGAATACAAGTAGGCTCTTGATACGCAGATGGTCAGCAGAGCCTCACCTCCCGACGCCGGCCAGCCCTAGCCTGCCCCGTGACGGCTTCGCGCCACGCCGGCGGCCTCAATCGCCTGCCCGCCTGAAATCAAGTCTACTTTCACTGATTCATTCAGCACTTCGTCCTTGACCACCTACCCCGCCCGTGGTGCAATGGTGCCGTGGGAGGCCGCCAGTAGCTTGGGCCTCGGGGGGCAAGGAGAGGACAGTACGGACAAGATGATGGGAGGTAGGCGGCTGTGGCCTTGCCCGGTCGCGCGACGGGGGGCTCGTCGCGACCAGGAACGGCTGCAGGGAATGAACTGAGCACCGACCGTGCGGCCTCTTCGCCGAGAAGAGGTGCTGTCACGTCGGATTGCTCGTAACGTCGCGCAACAACTAGCGCTCGCGCAGGTAGTCCGCCCAGCAGTCCCAAGGACTGGAAACGCACAATTGCCCATGTCTGGACTTCTTCAGGCAGCTAACAAGGGGAGGAAACTCAGATGAGCACAAGAATTCTCCGGTCTGCGCTGCTCGCCGAAATGCTTGTCTTATTCGTTTTGATAGTTTCACCATCGCCATCGCCATCGCAAACACTGGGCTGGGGGCAGGGCAGTAGTGATCCGGATCCCTCGATACAACTTTTTATCACCGAAGTGTTCGTGACCTTTGACGACAGTCTCTGTGCTGGCAACGACACCATCACGATCAGGGGTGTCAACTTCCTCCCAGGCGATCTGGTTGTCATACTCGGCGACCTAGGGGAACTCATCTTATGTGGCTCCCCTTCGGACACTGAGATTGTGGCGGTGCTGCCGCCCTTGCTCCCGGAGGGGGATTATCGTCTAGAGGTCAGCGTAGGCGTCCGCTTTAACGATGATGATGATTCTGATTCTGATGATGCTACACACTTCGATGAATACGATCTGACGATCGGCACCGTTGGCCCGCAGGGTGACCCCGGCGCACAAGGCGCGCAAGGTGACCCCGGTCCTCAAGGCCTGCAAGGTGACCCCGGCGCTCAAGGCGCGCAGGGTGAGCCAGGCGCTCAAGGCGCCCAGGGAGACCCCGGCGCTCAAGGCGCGCAGGGTGACCCCGGTCCTCAAGGCCTCCAGGGTGCGCCGGGCGCTCAAGGCGTGCAGGGTGAGACCGGTGCTCAAGGCGCACAGGGTGACCCCGGTCCTCTAGGCGCACAGGGTGACCCCGGCGCTCAAGGCGCGCAGGGTGAGACCGGCGCTCAAGGTGTGCAGGGTGACCCCGGCGCTCAAGGCGCGCAGGGTGACCCCGGTCCTCAAGGCCTGCAGGGTGACCCCGGCGCTCAAGGCCTGCAGGGTGACCCCGGTCCTCAAGGCCTG
>JADFKZ010000133.1 GCA_022564665.1 Planctomycetota bacterium
TCTCGCCGCCGTAGCAGAGCTGGGTGCTGAATTGGATGATGGCGGGCACGAAACGGAAGTGTTCCAACAGCCGAATCGTTCCCCCGAACGATTGACGGGCGAGGTCGTAGACGGACGTCTTGCCGTCATACAGTTGCTTGTTGGGGATGTCCTGGAGCATTTCGTCGATGAGGCCCTGAATCGTTTGTAACTGGTGGCCGACCGCATAGGGACTCACCTGCTCGTGGTCGCCCACGACCGCCACCTCTTTGCCGATGGCAAAGGCCACCAGCCCCAGGACGTCGCTCTGGCTTGCCTCATCGATGATGACGACATCAAACCGCGTCGTGGCGATGTCAAAGCTCTCCACGACCCGGGACAGCGGCATGATCCACACCGGAACGGCTTGGCGGCATTCGACGAGGGTCTTGCGCGCCTCTTCCTTCAGGCGCCCGACCTGCTTGCCCGTGCCCTTGCCCATCTTCTTGTGGAGGCCGAGCCACCCGTTGAGCGCCTGCTGTTGTTTGAGGCCCGTCCGTTGAAGCTGCGCCAGCCAGGCCAGCTTCTCCACATAGAGAGCCGTGACCTGATTCAGCCGCTCCTTGACGGAGGTGAGCTCTCTTTGCAGGCTGTCGAGATCCACTTCGGTGAGCTTGTTCAGAAGCTGCTCGCACTGACGGTATTGCCATGCCGCCACGGGGTCGCCGGGCGGCTGCCCCTTGTCGTGCGGCGCTTGCCGGTCGCGAAGGGCCTGGGCCCAGGCCGGAGCCTGCTCTTGCAGCTGCTGGATCAGCTCCTGCCGGCGCTGGAAGGAAGGCCGCAGGTCGATGAGCTCCTGCAATCTCGTGGACTCCTGGAGATAGCAGTCGTAGTGCGGCTTCTTGATGCCGTGCTTCAGCAGCTTGACGATCGCGTATGAAGGCTCCCTCTTGGAGAACCCATCGAGATAGGAGAGCCACCCGTCGCGCCTCTGGCAAAGCTGCCTCAGCTGCACATGGTTCTTGCGGGCCTTGATGACCGGCTTGAGCCGGTTGAGCAGGATATCGCGAATGCTGAGAATGTATCCGTGCGGCGACTGGTGCACGGGCGCTTTGCTCACCAGCCGCTTCCAGTTCAGCCCCGTGCGGTCGAAGCACTGCTGGCACTTTGACCAGCTCTCGTCATGCCATGCAAGGGCGGCGAGGATCTTCTCGGCGAAGAGCTTTGCTGTTTTCTCCGGCTTGCGACCCAGCTCGTCGGATTTCGGAGCGTCAAGGGCGCCGAGCTGGCGGTCCCACCGCCGCTTGAGGTTCTCGCGCGCCGCCTGAACCTCGAGGTGGTTGAGAATCGCCTGAAAATGCGGCAGCCTCGTCGGCGACCCGTCGTCGACCTCGCAGGTCTCGATGAACTGCTGCCATTCGGGTTTGAGCATGGTCGCGAACCGTTTGAGCTTCTTGCCGGCCCGCAGGTGGTCGATCACCTCCGAGCAGATGCGAATCTGGTCCTTCATGTCGCCGCCGGCCTTGATCTTGGGCCCATGGGCGAGGATGAGCTCCTCCTTGGGCGGAATCTGAAGGCAGCTGTCCTCGATGAGCTTCACCAATCCCAGCCACGCCTCCTGCTCCCCCTTGACGTTTCGACCCGCGTCGATGCACTCCAGCAGCCACTCGTCGGCGCTTGCCAGCAACTCACCGGCGGCCGTGATCGTCTCGGCCAATTCGACGAGTGCTTCGAGCGTCTGGGCTTCGTGCAGCCAATACTCGTTGTCAGCGCTCGATTTCTTTCGCTCGAGCTGATTGATGTCGTCGTAGAGGACGGCGAACTCCTTCGGAGCCGGAAGCTGCTGCGGATCCGGCAGCGCCGAGGTGAGCATCTTCTCGTCCTCGAGGGTCACCTTCTGGTTG
The DNA here is from genome assembly GCA_022564665.1 of Planctomycetota bacterium. Taxonomy (GTDB): domain Bacteria; phylum Planctomycetota; class Phycisphaerae; order Phycisphaerales; family SM1A02; genus JADFKZ01. The sequence continues at coordinate 1,863 of JADFKZ010000133.1, forward strand.
AGGCTGTAGAGCTCCTGGAGCTCCTGGGCGTCCAGCGGCGGCCCGGCGCCATCAGTGACCTGGCCCGGAATCCAGTCGTGCACGCCGCGGTACTCCACCATCTTTCTCGCCGCGGTGGAGGGGGCGATCTCCTCGCCGCCGACCACAAGATTCTTATACTCGTCCGCCATCGCCTCCAGCAGCGTCCGGGTGAGCTCGTCGTGCTGGTCCTTGAGCCCCCTTCGCTGTTCGGAGAGCTCCTCGATCTCCCGATCGAGCTTGCGCTTGCTCGTGGTCGAGACGTAGTTGACGATGCCGGTGATCGACTCCTCCAGCTGGCCGATGCTCTCGTCCTCGCTGTGAAAGACGCTCACACAGAGTGACTGAAGGGGCTTGGCGACCTGTTCCCTGACGATCCTCAGGGCCTTGGAGGCATGGCTGGTGACGAGAATGCTCTTTTTCTGGGCGAGCAGGTGCCCGATGAGGTTGGCGATCGTGTGGCTCTTGCCCGTCCCCGGAGGTCCCTGGACGAGGACCGCGCCCGTCTCTTCAAGCCGGCGAATGACCATCTCCTGCTCCGGGTTGGCGTTCTTCGTCAACAGGAGATCCGTTGCCATGGTCTTGTCGTCCGGCCCATCTGACTCGCGGCCGGTCTCGATTCCGACCACGCGGAGCAACGACTCCGGGAGCTCGGTGGCGGTGCGGAGCGACTCCACGTAGCGATCGAGTGCGTCGGCGAAGCCCTGGTTGCTGCTGCCCAGATAGAGCAGTGGCTGACGGTAAAGGACGGGTCCGGAAGCGCCGTCGAGCGCCGACTCGTCGTCGAAGTACTCGCCATCGGGCCACAGCCGTTGCACGAGGGTCTTGAAGAAGTGGCTGGTCGTGTCGTCGCCAAGGGGATGAGCGTGCTTCCGTTCAGCGAGGGCCTTCAGCTCGTGAATGACCTTGCCTTCGATGCCGAGGTAGCGGAGCAGCGAGGTATAGAGGTAGGGACTGTCCTGGGATTCTCCAAGGGTGAATTCCGGAACGCCCGGATTGAAGGACAGCTGAACCCGCTGCAGCAGGACAGGGTGTCGAACGGGGCCGTCGGGCCCGTCCAGGGCCAGAATCCCGTCGCCCAGGTAGAGCTGGTACTTTTCGGACTCCCGGGCGAAGCGGCCCCACAGCTCAAAGAGATCGGAGAAGATGGCCAGGGCGTTGACGACGTCCTTTTCGGCACCGGCCCATTGCCGCCGCATGCCCTGCCATTGTTCCAACGCCTCCACCCGCTCCGGAGAATCTTCAAAGGCCTCTTCGCCCCCGCCGGTTCGGAGCTTTCGCTTGGGGAACACGCTCGGCTCGCCCGTGGCGTTGTTCCAACCAGGCTTCAGCCATTGCTCGATGATGATCGAGGGAGGTGGGCATTCCGACTCCTTGGGGCGGCCGATCTTGAGGATGAAGTTGCCGTCGCGGATCTCGCTGGGCCCCCGCAGGAGCTTGAGGTTGCCAAAGAGCCGTCCCCTTTGAATGGTCCCATAGTGCGGCAGCGAGTCGAGCTGCAGACGCCACGCGTGCTTCTCCAGGTCGACCGGGGGCGACGTCTTGACCCGATGCAGTTCCTGGAGATACATGAAGACCCGGGCGATCCGACTTCTGGCTTCCTCGATGTCGTAGCTGATGTCTGCCATCGGTGTGTCGATTCGTTGCCTGTCCCGACGTGGGTCGGCCGGGGCAATCGGGCGGCGATCGGGGCTTATCGGTCCGGTGAGGACGCCTCGGCGAGGCGACGAACGTGTCCGAGACCGCTTGATAACCTCGGCGGACCATTGTTTGGCCGCGTGCGGTTGACCGAGCGGGTGTCCACGCGGGAAGTATCGACTCAATGGAAAGGCCGGTTGACCGGGGAGCGGCCTTGTTTGACCGTCGAGAGTTGTTTCGAGCGCTCCGTAGCGGCCTCCGGCCGCACACTCGCTCTGGTACGCGGCGGCGAATTCATCCGCCGCCGCTGATCGGGCGCTTCGCCTGAGCGCTCCGTAGCGGCCTCGGCTGCACACTCGCTCTGGCCGCAACGCTTGGACGCAAACTGCGATCGCCGTCACCCTGAGCCGATCACCGGCTCGTTGTTCGGCCATTCCCGGGAGGCCACCGGAGGATTCTTTTCGCCGTCGGCGCGGGGAATCGTAGGTTTACCTGGGACGGCTCACGAGTCCGACGAGGTCCGGATCATGGACGAGCATTCAGACGGCACAAAGCGGTTTCTCCTGTTGATCCTGGTTGTGGCGGTCATCGCCGGTGCCTGGTATTTCATGCGTCAATCGGGCGCCATCGAGGCGATCGACAAGACCGTCGACGTATTCGTACCGGACGCCGAAGAGTTCAACCGCCGGATGGACTCCATCGACCAGGCTCAGCAGGTCACTGATCTGATCAATGGCCGGCAGACCTTCGTCAACGGGCAGACCGACTAGCGTTGGTCATCGGGCCCTCTGAGTCTCTAGACGCGCAAACTCCGAGTCGGCCTCCGCCCGGAGCGCCTGCCAGGGCTCATTGTCCGCGACACGGGCGGCCTCCCCTTGGCACAAGGCCACGACGGCCTCGAGCATGGGCCGCGGATCGCGCCCCTGTGATCGCGCCCGGCGGGCCTGTTGGAGGTTCGCCTCGGCCAGGAGCAGGTTGACGCGGTTCTGGCAGCCGTCCAGCGTACGCGCCGCCGAGAGCAGCTCGACGGTGGAGTCAAGCCATTCGTCGCCGTCGCAGCGGCGCCCCTTCTCGAGCTTGATCTGGGCCAGGGTCACGACCGCGTCGTAGCTCTGCCCATCGAGTGACAGACCCTCCTCGGCGAGCCGCAGCGCCTCGGCAAGCGCCCGATCGTCGGTGTTGAGCTGGGCCTCGATGAGATAGGTGCGCGCCAGAAGGGCGATCGCGTCGACGAACGCCGGATGGATCTCTCGCGCTCGGGCAAGGGCTCCTCGGGCCGCGTCGAGATCTCCCTGGGCCAGGTGCGCGTCGGCCTTGGCGTACAGCACTTCGAAGTAGCTGCGGCGGACCTCCAGAGCACGGTCGTAGCTCTCAAAGGGGTCCTTGCCCTCCAGCCTCAGGGCGTCGCCGCGGAGCTTCCAGACCCCCTCGACATCAGGCTCCTCGGCGATTATCTGGTCGCAGATCTCCACACAGCCCTGGTAGTCCTTCTCCTGCAGACGTCTCACCGCGCGGGTGCAGTCGGCGAGCCAGGGGGGAAGGTTGCCGCCGAGCCGCTGCGCCTCCTGGAAGGCCACGACCGCCTGATCGAGCCGGCCGCGGGCGGACTGGAGGCCGTCTTCGATGCCTCGGCGCGTCACGTGCGTCCGCGCGATTCGGTGCTCCTTGAAGTACAGCGCCAGATAGAGCCGTCCCAGCTCGAAGTTCGCGCCGGCGAGGTCGCCGACGCGGTCGATCGCCCGCTCCATCTCCTCGGCGGCCTCCGACAGCCGGCCGCACCGGAAGAGGACCAGGCCGCGGTAGAACCGCGCCCAGGCGATGTCGGGCCGAACCGCGAGAATCTCCTCCAGACGCTTCCTGACCGATTCGAGCTTCCAAAAGCTGCGGTCCAGGGAGCCGGAGACGCGGTAGAGGTCGGTGTCCCAGGCGGAGATCTCCCGGACGATCTCCAACCCCGCCGTCCAGTAGGGATCCGCGAGCCTGTCGTCGGCGGGCACCGGGGCGGGGGCGGCCTGAAGCTGCCCGACCAGCCGCCGGAACCACGCCGATGATTCCGATTCGATCTGGGCGCCGGAAAGGAACCGATCGAAGTCGTCGATCACCTCTTCGATCCGCTGGTAGCGATCACCCCTGGACTTTTGCATGCACTTGGTGACGATCGCCTCGATGCTGCGTGGGACCGACGAGCTGCGGGAGCGCAGCAGCGGCGGGTCGTCGTGGATCACCGCGTGCAGCACATCGACGATGCTCGTTGCCTCGAAGGGATAGTGTTCCGTGAGCTTGAAGTAGAGCGAGGCCCCGAGGGAGTAGATGTCACTTCGGGCATCCACGGCCTGAATGTCCCCGCGTGCCTGCTCCGGAGGCATGAGTCCCGGCGTGCCCATGACCTGCCCTTGGCGACTGATCGTCTCACCGAGGCTGCCTCGGAGACTGCGGGCGATCCCGAAGTCGGTCAGGTAGGCCCGACCCTCCCGGTCGAGAAGGATGTTCTCGGGCTTGATGTCGCGGTGGACGATTCCTTCGGCGTGGGTCTTTTTCAGGGCGAGCGACACAGCGCGTAAGATGCGAACTACGCCCGCAAGATCAAGCCGGGCGTCGGCGAAGTTGCCACCGTCGATAAACTGCATGACGATAAAGGGTCGCCCATCGGCCTCGCCCAGCTCATACACCTGCACGATCGCCGGATCATTGAGCCGCGCCGTGAACCGCGCCTCGCGGCGGAACCGCTCGATGTCCGCCGCAGAGGCGTTGTTGAGGAACTTGATCGCGACGGGCCTTTCCAGACGCGTGTCGCGGGCCAGATAGACCTCCCCGCAGCCGCCCTGGCCGAGCCGGCGAACCAGCTCGTATCCCTCAGGGGCTTTCGGATCGTCGCGCGCAAGCAGGACGTCGGGTCCAAGCAGGCCCTGCTCGATCACCTCGCGACGATCGTTCGCGTGTTGGACATCAGCCAACCCTGATCGTAGCGCGCCGGTGTGGCGCGTACCCAACCACGCGCCGGCGCGGAGACCGACTTCGACCGGGCATGGGCGTGGCACCTCACCGAGCGCGCTCTGAAGAGTCTCCAGGAGACGGGCTCACCCTACTATGAGGTGCTCACCGCCCACCTCTCGGGGCGCAAGCAGAGCCGCAACAAGCTCTGGATCGCCCGGCGGAAGCTAGCGGCCCTGATTCGCCGGGAGGTTGCCTTTACCTGCGCCACAACCGCCGATGCCGAGGAGGAGCTCGCCTATCTGAGCCGGTACCTGCGTCCAGCCAAAAAGGATTGAGACGATTTTCAATCCACCGCGATGAAGCAATGGAGTAGCATCGCAGAGGGGTGCAGCCCCGAAGGCTCAGCTGCGCCGGCCCACAGCCGCGTCCGGCAGGACGCCAAGCGGCGTGAAAACATGGACGCCAGGCAGCTGACAGAACAAGCCCGGCAGGATGCCGGGTATCCCGAGCGGCGAAGCCGCGAAGGCTCAGCTGCGCTGGCAGGACGCCAAGCAGCTGACAGAAAAAGAGTGACCAGGCAACGAGGTCACGAAGGGGAATCGATGAGGCGTCGGGCCCACATCCCGGCAGGATGCCGGGTATCCCGAGCGGCGAAGCCGCGAAGGCTCAGCTGCGCTGGCAGGACGCCAAGCAGCTGACAGAACCGGAGATCAAACGATGGGCGTTTTGGCCATTGTGGGTACTGACAGGGCGGCCTTTGTGTACCGCTCGGACAACGCCCGCAGAAGCTGGAGGATCGAAGGTCCCCTCTTCAAGGGCTGGAAGGTGACCGCCACCGCTCGGCTCGCATCGGGACGCTGGCTCGCTGCCACCGCCAGCGACGTTTACGGGCCCGCCCTTCACGTCAGCGATGACCTGGCTGACTGGCGTCAGATCGACAAGGGCCCCGCCTGGTCCAAGGATGGCGACCGCAAGCTCAACCAGATCTGGAGGATCGTGCCGGCCGGTGAGAGGATCTACGTCGGCGTTGATGAGGCGGGCCTCTTCAGGTCCGATGACGGCGGTGAGACCTGGGTCGGTCTCGACGGGCTCAACGAGCACGCAACCCGCTCCGCCTGGTACCCGGGCGCGGGCGGGTTGTGCGCCCACGCCGTCGTCGTCGATCCCGGCAACCCGGATCGCATCTGGTGCGGAATCTCTGCCGTCGGCGTCTTCCGATCCGACGACGGGGGTGGCACCTGGCACCCGAAGAACCAGGGCGTCAAGGTCGTCATCGAGGACAAGACCCACAAGGAGATCGGCTTCTGCGTCCACGGCCTCGTCGGTGACCCCGACGATCCCGACACCCTCTATCGCAGGGAGCACACGGGGGTTTTTCGCAGCCGCGACGCGGGGGAGACGTGGAAGCGGACCGAGGAGGGTCTGCCCTCCCGGTTTGGCTTCCCAATCGCCATGGACAGATCGACCAAGGACCTCTTCGTGGTGCCGCTGGAAAGCGACGAGTACCGTATTCCGGTCGATGCGAAGCTGCGGGTCTACCGCAGCCGCGATGGCGCCGACTCCTGGGAGCCGTTGAGCCGGGGACTGCCCCAGGAGCATGCCTACATGGGTGTGCTCCGCTCAGCGTTGGATGTCGATCACCTCGATCCCTGCGGGGTCTACATCGGCACCACTTCCGGCAGCGTCTTTGTCTCCAATGACGCAGGGGATTCGTGGCGCGAGCTTCCCGGGACGCTCCCCCGCGTGCTGTGTATATCCGTCCACGTCGAGTCGTGATCCCGCTCTCCCCCCCACTCTCCCATGGTGCAGGTGACCGTCGAGCTTCCGAGCATGCTCCGCTCCATCGTGGGGGGTGAGCCGGCAATCGTCCTGGAGGCCGACTCGCTCAGCGAGGCCTTGCGGGCGCTCATCACGCGTCACCAGACCCTGGCTGTCCACCTCTTTGACGAGTCGGGAAACCTCCGTCAGCACGTCCTGTGCTTTGTCAACCAGACCAACACCCGCTGGCTGAACTCCGACGACGTCTCACTTTCGGAGGGCGACACGATCACGATCCTCCAGGCGGTCTCGGGGGGGTGAAGTAAGAAGGCTATCGCGTCCTGTTTCATTACCCGATCGAGCAATCACGCCGCGTCCCGATAGGAGTGACTGAGGATTCCACCGAGCCGCTCCCGGCGGGTGATGCGCCCCGAGTTTGTTTCTGCAACGCCCTCGATCAGGTTCCGCGCCACCTGCGCCATCCAAAAACCGTCGGGGATCGGCGCGACT
>JADFKZ010000222.1 GCA_022564665.1 Planctomycetota bacterium
TCCGCCAGACGAGATCTCCGTGTCAACCGCCAAGCTACAGACGGTCATCAACGAGCCACCCGCCGGGACCCCGGACGGCTTCACGGCGCTCCCGGCCCGAGGCCGGGAGGGCCGCACCTTGATGCAGCGGCTCGAGGCGTTCATCAGCCGGCTCAGCACCAAGAACAACTTCTGGCACAAGGTCTGCTCGCTGATCTGGCTGCCCTATGCCTTTCGTTCCGGGATCACCATGAAGCGGCTGGACTCCAAGCGCTTCAGCGCCGTGCTGCCGTTTCGGAGGATCAACCGCAACTGGTACAACGCGATGGCGGGAGCCGCCCTCCTGGGCAACTCCGAGATCGCCGGCGGCATGTACCTCTTCTCTGAGTGCGGCAGCGACTACATCGTCGTCTGCAAGCAGATGCGATATCGCTTCCTGCGTCCCTGCTATGGTCCCGCGGTGTACCACATCCTCAACACAGAGGACTTGCAGGAGAGACTCGCCACGGGCAGCGAGTTCAACATCAAGCTGGATCTCGAGGTGAGCCAGCGGCTGAAGAAGAAGGGCCGAGAGCTGAAGGTGGGACGGTGCGAGATCACGTTCCACTGCACGCCAAAGACGTTCGGCAGCGAGCGCTCCGCCCAACGCAAGAAAAAGTGAGGCTGCGGCCCGTGCTGGCCACGGTCGGTTGGGGGCTGTATTGCACCTGCAGCTGGACATGGTGCATCGCGATGTACCTGCCGCTCATCCTGCAGCGCCACTTCGGCTGGACCGGGGTCCTGATCTTTGCGCTTCCCAACATCATCGGATGCGCGGCCTTTGGCTACGTCCTGGCATCCAGGCGGGCGAGCGGATCGCTTGTCAAGCGACACCGCACCGCGATGCGGCTCTTCTCGATCGCCGCGGTCGGCTACCAGGCGTACTTCGTCTCCCTGCTTTTTGCAAACGATGCGGTGTTGGGATACGGCGTGTTGGCGGGTGCCGGTCTTGTGGGGGCCGGGCTCCTTCTCAGCTTCCTGCCGGTCGGGTTCTTCCCCTGGTTTGCCGTCGTGGTTTATGCGGTGTCGCTGGCGACGCTGGCCCACCTCGGCTGGATACCGGATGGCGGCGCCGTCGCGGGCCGCGAGCAGGGCCTCGCCCTCCTTTGGCCGGTGATCGCCTTCGGATTCGTTTTCTGCCCCTACCTGGATCTCACCTTTCATCGGGCCCTGGCCGAATCGCCGAGCCGGCACGCCTTCGGGCTCTTCGGCATCGCGTTTGCGGTAATGCTGGTCCTCACCTGCGCCTACCGTGATCGCCTGTGGGTGGTGGCGTTCGTACCCGCCGTCCACATCGTCACCCAATGCCTCTTTACCATCGCGGCCCATTTACGCGAGCTTCGGATCCGCGACCGCGCCGAACCCCGGTGGCCGGTGATCGCGGCGGTCCTCGGGGGCCTTGTGGCGGCGGGCGCGGTGCTGGCGGTCGACCCGAGCGAGTCGCCCGTACCCGGCGAGGCGATCTACCTGCGGTTCCTTGTCTTCTTCGGGCTTCTCTTTCCGGCCTACGTGCTGATCTTCATTGGACCGGGGCGAACGCTTGCGCGTTCGGTCCGCAACCACGTGGTCTTCGCGACCGCCATGCTTCTGGCGATGCCTTTCTACGAGCTGGGGTTCATCGGCGGCCGAACATGGCTGCTCGTATTTCCCATCGCCGGATTGCTGGCCTGGAAGATCGTCGTCGTGCGTAAAAGAGGCGTTTGATGATCGACGGTCATAGGCATGCCCGGCGGTTTACTGGAAGCCCCCCAGCGGCAGACCAGATTCATCGCCTTCGCCCGCAGCAGTTCTTGTACTTCTTGCCGGAGCCGCAGGGGCAGGTCTGCCAGCCGCCGGCCGGACAGCCGGATGCTCTTCGCGGGCGTGAGGACGCTTCGATCCAGACACAACCGACGGCCCCAGCGACCCACCGGGCCGCGCCCGATAGGCTCCATATCGTTCTCGAAGCTAAGTACCCCGTACCGCATAGGGTGACGAGGATATGCGAAACCGGTGGCAGATTTGTCAGGGGCTAGGCGCCGGCAACTGGCGTAACCCTTCGACACGTCAACGCTTGTGCATGTCAGGGCCAGCGAACCCTGACATGCCGCGTCTTGCCCTGGCAGAAAGACCAGCGACCAAAGAGGCCGCCGAGTTTCGCAGGCGTTCGCACGCCC
>JADFKZ010000223.1 GCA_022564665.1 Planctomycetota bacterium
CCGGCCCAGCCGGTTCGGGGCCTGGGCACTGTCCCCGCTTCGTCGCAGGATTTATCGGCGAACCTACGGCGTGCGTACGATCGAGATTCGAGGCACCGAGCACATCCGGGCGGCCCTCGCGGGGGGCCGGGGCGCGATGGTGGCCGTCAACCACCCCGCCCACGGTGATCCCTTCGTCATCTTCGAGGCAATGAGCCGGATGCAGGTGGCGTGCTGTTACCTGGCGGCGTGGCAGGTCTTGCGGGGGTGGTGGGGTCTGAAGGGGTGGGCGTTTCAGCGGCTCGGGGCCTTCAGCGTCGATCGGGAGGGAACCGACATGCGGTCGTTCCGCGCCGCCGTCGAAGTGCTGGCGACCTCCGGCCGATCGCTGGTGATCTTCCCGGAGGGCGAGGTCTACCACCTCAACGATTCCATCACGCCGCTGAGGGAGGGCGCGGCGATGATCGCGGTCACTGCAGCGCGCCGCCGAAGACGCTCGGGCGGTCCGGCGCTTCATATCGTTCCCTGCGCCCTGAAGTACTTCTATCTCCAGGACCCGACGCCGCAGCTTCAGGACGTCATGTCGCGGCTCGAGCGGCGGCTGTACTGGCGCCCGCGTGTCGGCCGGCCGCTTGCGGAGCGGATCTACCGCTACGCGGAAGCGGTCCTTGGCCTCAAGGAGATCGAGTACCTTCAGTCAGCAGGAACCGGACCCCTGCCCGACCGCATCCAGCGCCTCTCCGAGCACGTTCTCAGCGAGTTGGAGAAGCGCCGGCTCGACCGGGTCAGCAGGGAACCGGTCCCCGTACGGGTCAACCGGATTCGGGCGCGAATCATGAAGGAGCTTGCTGGGGACGACCAGCCCGAGCCGGCGCCGGAGGCGCTGGAGGCGCTCGATCGCGATCTCGGTGATCTGCACCTGGTCACGCAGCTGTTCAGCTACCCGGGCGACTACGTGGCCGGCCAGCCCTCCCTGGAGCGGGTGACGGAAACGCTGGACAAGTTCGAGGAGGATGCGCTGGGGGCCGTGGATGCCGGGGCGCGGGCGCCGCGGCGGGCGATCGTGTCCTTCGGACCGTCCATCGATGTCACGGAGCACATCGGTGGAGAGAAGGGCCCAGCACGCCCTGCTGCGGGTCCGCTTACCGCGATTCTTCAGCAGCGTCTCCAGGAGCAGTTGGATTGCATGTCCGCTGGTGCGGCTGCGCCCCGGAATGACTGATCGCTATGATGGGCCGGTCGCCACCGCGCTCATACCCCATCGATGCCAAACGTTGACCCGGCAACCGTGGCCGTCACCCGAGACAGTGCTTTCGCCGGGATGCGTTGCGTTGATACCTCGGGCAATCCCAAGATCCCGCTGTTGATGGAATTGGTCGGTGCCCTGAGCCGGGCGGTCGATCCCCTGGAGGTGCTCAGCGTCTTTTCAGCCCGCAGCGGCGAGCTCTTCGGGCCACGAGGCTACGTCTCCATCTCCACCCGAGGTCTCGCCCCCGGCGAGTACAAGATCACACGCCTGATGAATCTGGACGGCACCGGCACGCTGCCGACGGCGGACCCCTGGCTGCAGTGGAATGATCTGCCCGTCAACACGGGGGGATTCTTCGGCCAGCTCATCCGCGCCGCCTACCCCGAGCTGATCCACCATCTGAAGGTGCGCGATGATCCCGTGGTGGGCAATGCCCTGGCGGAGTATGGCTCGCTCATGGCGATCCCGCTTTTCGACAATGGGGAGCCGATCAACTGGGCGATCTTTCTTCGTACGGATCCGGAGGGTTTCTCGGTCGACGACCTGGAGCAGTCGATCCTGCGGGCGAACCTGGTGGGGACCGCGGTCAAGAGCGCCTTGATTGCCAAGGAGCTCCGCGAGGCACACGCCAGGATCAAGGCCGAGGTCGAGCGGATAGCGGACATCCAGCGGGCGTTGCTGCCCCAGTCGCTTCCGGCCATTCCCGGGCTGACGCTTGCCACCAGCTACGAGACGTTCGAAATCGCGGGCGGGGACTATTACGACTTTCGGCCGCTGAAGATGGGGCCGGCCGGCCGGCCGGTGGATCCGAACGAGCCCTGGGGGATAATGATCGCCGACGCCTCCGGCCATGGACCGGCGGCGGCGGTGGTGCTGGCCATGCTCCAGTCGCTCCTGCACGCCTTCCCCAGGATGCCCGACGGGCCGGCCGCAGGGCTGGAGC
>JADFKZ010000224.1 GCA_022564665.1 Planctomycetota bacterium
GTGGGGGTGGTAGGTGAGGGTGGGGGGGGACGGCGTCCCATTCCAGCGTCTTGACGATCCGATTGTTTCTCGGCCGCGATCGGTGCGGTCAAACTCTTCCGGGAGCCACGACATGAAGCGCACAACGATGTTGGCAGCCTTTTGGATCGGTCTACCGGCCGCCTCGGGGCATGGTCAGGTTGCGATCACGGAGTTCCTCGCCGACCCCGATGGGACGGACAGGGGCCGTGAGTGGATCGAGCTGTTCAATTACAGCCCCGCCACGGTCGATCTCGCGGGGTGGACGCTCGCCGACGAAGACACCGATTCCTTTGCCCTGCCGCCGGTGATGCTCGGCTCCGGCGGCTATCTGATCCTGGTCTCAGGGGGTATCGGCGGTCTCGATGCCGCCACCTCAAAGGCCCTCTTCGAAACCGAATGGCTCGGGGGCGTGTCGGATCCCCGCGTCATCGGGATCCAGAGCGTCGCGCTTGGGAACAATTCCGACGAGCTGGTCCTGCGTGACGGAGTCGGCGCGCTGATCTGGAGCCTGGCCTATGGCGATGATGACAACCCGGCGTTTGCGACCTTTCTGACCGAGACAAACAGCTATCAGGTCAAGGTCTTCGGCAGTCAGGCGATGCCTGGCGTCGTTCGTAGCGGTGACGACAACCAGATGGCGGGGTTCCTCGGGTATGAGCAGAACGATCTGACCACCGACCCCTGTGCCTGGTCCTCGGACATCTCTCTCTTGGCGGCACTTTTTGGAGACGCCTACCTCAATGTGTCCCAGCCGAGCCTGGGGAGCCCGCTGGCCGGCGGCTACAAAGTGGTTGCTGCCGGCGACCTTGACGGCGACGGCCGGGTGGCGGTCCCGGATCTGCTGGCGCTGCTGGCGACCTGGGGCGCGTGCCCGGCGCCGCCGGCGTCGTGCCCGGCCGACCTCGACGGTGACGGTGTCGTGGGCACTGCGGACCTGCTTGTACTTCTGGGCAACTGGGGCTGATCCTCGTGTAAGAGTTCCGCCGGCCCCATCGACCTCGGGCTTCGGTGGTCGGTTTTTCGGTTTTCTTCGGATTCCGCGCAAGATCACCGGGAAAGCGGCATATCTACTCCTGGAGGCCGGTGATGAGCATGCTCAGCTCAGTAGTCCCCAGGAACTCGCTGATCGCAGGTAGCCTCGGCTTGTTCCTCGCCGGCTCAGCAGCACAAGGCCAGTGTCAGTACGAGGTCACGGTCATCCAAGCGCCGCCGTGCCCGATCTTTGGGTTTGAGCCGACGAGGGGAAGTGGGACGAATGCCCTGGGGCACGTGGTTGGGTTTCACTGCCGTTGTCTCCTTGAAATACTCGATATCGCCTTCCTCTGGACTCCAGAGTCGGGGCTAGTCGACTTGGCCATCCCGTTCGGCTTCTCAGATGCGCGGGCCTCGGACATCAACGACCGTGGGCAAATTGTCGGCGAGCTAGAGAAGGGCAACTTGCCCCATGCCGCCTTGTGGCAGGCTGGTGAAGTGATTGAACTCGGCACACTGCCGGGCGGAAACTTCAGCACGGCGAGTGCGATTAACAATAGCGGGCAGATCGTAGGATTGGCGGGGAATAGCGACACTGGTCTGTTTCGGCCGTTCCTCTGGCAGGATGGGGTCATGACGGATCTCAAGCTGCCACTCGGGCCTAAGGGTAGAGCTAACGATATCAACGAGACCGGGGCGATCGTCGGGTGGATGGGGAGCTCGCCGTTCGTCGCTCACGCGTTCATGCTACATGAAGGTAAAGTGACTGATCTGGGTTTCATGTTGGGTGGATTGTCGGGCAATGCCAAAGCAATCAACAACAATGGTCAGATAGTCGGCGAGGGTCTCGTTGAGCTCAAGGACGGAACGCAAGTGTCTACGTCGTTTCTTTGGGATGACGGTCTAATGACTGATCTGGGAACGCTCCCAAATCTAACGGCGACGCGAGCCCTAGACATTAACGACCAGGGCCAGGTGGTAGGTATTTGCCACAACCCAATCCACAACGTCTTGAAGCCGTTCCTATGGCAACATGGCGTCATAAGGGATTTGCGTGAACTGATTCGCCCTGATCCCGACGTGAGATTGTTTCAAGCAATGGCAATCAGCAACGGCGGGCATATTGTGGGCAGAGGAGAGTTTCAGTTTGACTCG
>JADFKZ010000134.1 GCA_022564665.1 Planctomycetota bacterium
AGACCGTGGGGACCGCCGACCAGGGGTGACGGCGTCGGCGCAGTTCCGACAGCCGAAAGCCGACAGCCCGCTTCAGGGCTAGAAGACCGGGCCTTGGTCCCGATTCCATCGGGACTCAGACCCAGCCACCCGGAGGGAGGCAGATGGCTATCGGCTATCGGCAAGAGATTGCGTGCGCCTCTTTCTCCGGCCGACAGCTGATAGCTGACAGCCTCTTTCTCCGGGGACCTCCGCGGTGAATCTTTGCTCAGGGCGGTGGCTCCTCGATTGCCAGGCCCGCGCCGCGAGACAGCGTGACCGCCGAATCGACGGTGATTCCGGAGAACCGCTCCTTCGTCCCGTCCGGCCAGCGAACGGTGACATCGTCGATCCGATCGACGTCGCCAAGCCCGAAGTGCGCGATCGGCTGGCTGCTGCTGGCGTAGCCAAGGCCTGCCAGAACCGTCCTCTGCAGGCTTCGGCCACCGGCGAACACCCGCACCACCGCCCCCAGCGCCACGCGGTTGAGGGCAGGGTCGACAGCATGAACCACCAGCCAACGCCCTTTCTTGGGCATGTCATTTCGAAACAGGCGCGGCGGCCCTCCGTCTGCGGTCACCAGCACGTCCAGGTCGCCGTCGCCGTCGATGTCTCCGACGGCAAGCCCCCGCGAGACCTCGGCCCGACGGCAGATGGGACCCGCCCGGGCCGACACGTCCTGGAAGCGGCCGGTGCCGTCGTTGAGGTACAAGAGGTTTGACTCGGCGTAGAGCTGCCAGAACGTATCCACCTCCGCGCCGGGCATGGGCCAGCTCCGCCGCTTCACCGCGCCGTTGACCACCAGCAGATCCAGGTCGCCATCGTGATCGAAATCGCTCAGGGCGGTACCGAAACCCGTGAACGTAGCGCTGGACATGCCCAGACCGCTCATGTCGGTGGCGTCGATGAAGTTGCCCCCGGCGGCCCCGCGATACAGGGTGTTCGACTCGTTGCGAAGGTGGGTGATGAACAGGTCGGGCAGGCCGTCCTGATCGACGTCACCGATGGCAACGCCCATCCCCGCCTCGGCGCGACCGTTTCGGTCAAAAGCGCATCCCAGGACGATGGCCGACTCCTCGAAGGTGCCGTCATGCCGATTGATCCACAGGAAGTTGCGGTCCTGATCGTTGGCCACGTAGACGTCGTCCCACCCGTCTTGGTTGAGGTCGGCGCACACCAGGCCCAGACCCGGGCCGGCCACGGCCGCGATCCCCGAGGCGACCGAGACATCCCGGAAACGCCCCTTCCCTTCGTTGTGATACAGCTTGTCCGGTGCCGGCAGGAAATTCTGCGGCCCGCAGTAGTCGACCCGGCCGGACATGTCGTAGCATCGCGCGGAGTTGGGGTCGAGCAGGTAGTTGACCACGAACAGATCCAGCAGCCCATCGCGATCGTAATCGAAGAAGCTCGCCGAGACCGACCAGAGATCGTTGTCGATGCCGGACGACTCGGTCACGTCGGTAAAGGTGCCGTCGCCGTTGTTGTGCCAGAGTTGGTCTCGACCGAAGTTGGCGAGGAACAGGTCGGGGTAGCCGTCATTGTCGTAGTCGGCCACGGCACAGCCCATGCCGTAGCCCGTGGCCCGAATGCCCGAGGACTCGGTCACGTCCCCAAACACGCCATCGGCCGATTGCCGGTAGAGGCGATCCAGGGCCGGGCCGCGTCCGGGACGTCGATCGGGCTGCCCGCCGTTGACGAGATAGATATCGAGCGCGCCATCGCGGTCGAAATCGAACAACGCGCACCCCGCCCCCATGATCTCCTGGAAGCGATACGCCCCTTGAATACCTGCGTCGTGGGTAGCCGCCAAACCGACCGCAGCGGTGATCTCGGTAAACCAGGGTGCGGCAGCCGGGGGCCCGGCCGGATCCCTGCCGGTCTGCAGCGCGGCGGCAGGGTCGCGATGCTCCGGCGTACCCTCCCGGCACCCCACCGCGGCCAGGATGATCAGCGAGCAGATATCCGCCAGCACACCAAAGCCGCTGTGCTGTCGAGGCAGCATCCGTCCGGATACACCTGAGCCGTCGAGCATGGCAGAACTCCGCAGGATACCGGCGCCACCGGCGTCAGCGGCCATGACGCCAACACCGGGGCCCGGCGATCCTACAGCGGAATCGGGTAGGCGGTGGCCGGGCAGTTCCTTATGATCACGCGCTCGTTTCGCCGGGAGACCTCCGCGGGCGTAGGGGGGTGAGGGGGGTGGGGGGCGGATCCTCCGCTGCGGGACCCATTCTCATGGCACACAATGGCGACGACATCACGATCGTCTCCGGCCTCCCTCGCTGCGGGACCTCGCTGATGATGCAGATGATCGATGCGGGAGGGCTTCGGGCCCTGACCGACGAAGCCCGTGCCCGCGACGAGGACAACCCCCGCGGCTACTACGAGCTGGAGGCGGTAAAGCGAACGAAACAGGACCCCTCCTGGCTCGACGCCGCCGGCGGGAGGGTGGTCAAGCTTGTTTATCTGCTTCTGTACGATTTGCCGGCGGATCGGTCATACCGCGTCATCTTCATGAAACGCGATCTTCGGGAGGCGGTGCGATCACAGGCGGACATGCTCGCTCGGCGGCAAACGCAGGGCGCAGACCTCACTGACAGCCAGATGATCAAGGCCTTCCAGGGGCAGCTTGCCAAGATCCAGCGGTGGCTCGACGAGCAGCCGAATTTCCGGGTGCTCTGTGTCAACTACAACGACCTGATGAAGGATCCGACACCGGTCGTCGAGGCAGTCAACCGGTTCCTCGGCGGCCAGCTTCACCGCGACGCCATGCTCGGGTGCGTGGACCCGTCGCTGTATCGTCAGCGGGCTGGAAGCTGATCGACGGCAGACCAACGCCGATGGCCGACAGCCCAATGACCGCCTGCTACGATGGCGCTGCCATGGCCGACCCACACCCTGCCGGACGCGTCTCACCGCCCGGGCCCCGCGACCCGGACAGGCTCGCCGCCGGCAACTGCGTGTGTGCGGGGCTTCTGCTTGGCGCGGCGATCCTTCTCGAGCTCGTGGCGCTAACCTGGCGGGAGTCGGCCCCGGTTCCTCCGCTCCTCCGCACCTATATCGGTCCGGGAGCGGGCATTGCGCTTCTGGGCTCCTTCTTCGCCGTCTTTGCCGCCTTCCTGTCTGCGGTGTTCTTCATAATCTCCTGGCCGATCCGCGCCGCGTGGCGGGTCTTCCGAGGGGGCCGAGCCTTTGCCCACGCCAAGGCCAAGAGGATCGTAATCCTCGGGCTCGACGGCTTGGAGCCAACGCTGACCGAGCAGTTGATGGACGAAGGGGCGCTGCCGAACCTTGCCCGGCTGCGCGATACCGGCACCTACACGCGGCTGGGCACGACCTGCCCGCCGCTGTCACCGGTCGCCTGGTCCTCCTTCTCCACCGGCACGAATCCCGGCAAGCACAACATCTTCGACTTCATATCGCGAGACCCCGTCACCTACCGTCTCACCCAGTCGTCGGTCCGCATCCAGGAGGGCTTAAGAAAGGTCACCCTCGGGCGCATCGTGATCCCCTTGTCCAGGCCCCGGATCATCGGGCTTCGCAAGAGCAAGCCCTTCTGGAACGTGCTCGGCGAGCGCGGCATCTTCAGCGCTGTTCTCCGCGTCCCCATCACCTTCCCGCCCGATCGATTCCGCGGAGTGCAGCTTTCGGCGATGTGCGTTCCCGACCTGAGGGGCACGCACGGGATGTTCTCCTACTTCACGGAGAACGGTCAGACCGGGCCCACCACCGAGGGGGAGGTCGGCGGAGACGTGATCGCGATCGAGCGCAACGGCAATACCGTCCGCTCCAGCCTCCGGGGGCCGGTCAACAGCCTGCGGACGGATCAGCCCGACCTGCGGCTTCCCTTTACGGTCACCCGCCGCAACGGCTCGGTGTTCCTGGCCATCGACGGCCAGAAGATCCCCTTGCAGACCAACCGTTACACGGAGTGGGTGTCCGTTCGATTTCGTGCCATGGCCGGACTGATCAAAATCCACGGTGTGTGTCGTTTCCGGCTCAAGCGCTTCGAGCCGCCCTTCGAGATGTACTGCACCCCGATTCAGATCAATCCCGACAAGCCGGTCATGCCGATCTCGCATCCCGGCAACTACGCCAGGTACCTCGCACGCCTCATGGGAAGCTACGCCACGCTGGGCCTCGCCGAGGACACGTGGTCGCTCTCGGAGAGACGCCTCGACGAAGACGCCTTCCTCACCCAGGCCTACAGCATCCACAGCGAGCGGGAGGAGATGTTCTTCGATGCCTTGAGCCGGGTTCGTCGGGGGCTTGTCGTCTGCGTCTTCGATGGGCCCGACCGGATCCAGCACATGTTCTGGCGGTTCCTCGAGGACGATCATCCGGCCCTGCGAAACGGAGATCGCGAGTCGCACCGCCACGTCATTCGTGACATGTATCTGAGGATGGACGATCTCGTCGGCCGCACTCTCAAACGCCTCGACGACGAGACTGTCCTCTTGGTCATGTCCGATCACGGCTTCAAGTCGTTCCGGCGGTGCGTCGATCTCAATGCCTGGCTGCTGGCCAACGGCTACCTCCAGCTCTCCGCCAATACCGGCAGACCCAGCGCCGCCTATCTGGCCGACATCGACTGGTCCAAGACCAGGGCATACGCGCTGGGCCTCGCCGGCATCTTCCTCAACCAGCAGGGTCGGGAGAAACACGGCATCGTGCCACGCTCCGAGGCGCGCGGGCTTGCCCGCGAGCTGTGCGAGAAGCTCAGCGGGCTTGGCGATCCCGACACCGGCGAAGTGGCCATCCACGAGGCCATGCCCAGCCAAAGCGTCTACACGGGACCCTACGTGGACGCGGCCCCCGACGTGATCATCGGGTATGCCGACGGCTATCGCGTCTCCTGGGACGCGGTCATCGGCAAGTGCGGCCCGACGGTCTTCTCAGACAACACCAAGGCGTGGAGTGGCGATCATTGCATTCATCCCGCCCTTGTTCCAGGTGTTCTGTTCTGCAACCGGAAACTTGATCCCCGCGACCCGAACATTGTGGATGTGGCACCAACCGTGCTGGATCTGTTCGGTGTCCCCAAGCCCTCATACATGGACGGAAACTCGCTGCTGTGTACCGCTCCGTCAGACTGATTGCATCACCGCTGCTCGCCGCGGCAGGCCTCGTCGCCACCGGCGGCTGCTCAGACGCATCACCAGACGCAGAAACGCCCGCGGCGCGGCGGTTGCTCGTCCTCGGTATTGACGGCATGGATCCCGGCCTGCTCAAGCAGCTGATGGAGAGCGGCCGGATGCCCAACTTCTCGCGAATCGCGGCAGCGGGCGGCGTTGGGCCGCTGGCCACAAGCGCTCCCCCTCAGAGCCCCGTCGCCTGGTCCAATTTCATCAGCGGCGCCGGACCTGGTACCCACCAGATCTACGACTTCATCCACCGCCGGTTGAACCCCGACGTCCTGGGACTGCCCGCGGTGCCCTTCCTTTCCACGTCACAAGTCCAGCCTCCCGACAAAGACTGGGCGCTGGCGATGGGCGAATGGCGGATACCGCTCTTTGGCCCCAAGACGGAGTCGCTTCGGCGCGGCGGAGCGTTCTGGGAGGACCTCATCGACCACGGCGTCAAGACGGTCATCTACCGGGTCCCGGCGAACTACCCCGCCCCCCAGATTGACGGCGGGACGTTCGCCTGCCTCTGCGGGATGGGCACCCCGGATCTGGTCGGGACGTACGGCGAGTTCACCTTCTTCACGCCCGAGGCGCCGCGACTGGGCCGCATGGTCGCGGGCGGTCGTTTCGATCGCCTTCGAATGCACGACAACCGCGGCATCGGGACGCTCAAAGGACCGCCGAACTTCCTCCGCAAGCCCACCGGCAGGGGCATGCCGCCGGATCTTCAGCTGGAGGTCGAGGTCGTGCGCGACCCCACCGCGGACGTGGCAAAGATCGCAATCGGCGACGAGATCATCCTCCTGAACCAGGGTGAGTGGAGCGACTGGATACCCGTGGAGTTCGAGACCGGAATCCCGGCGTCCTGGGCCCTGAGCGCCATGGCCCTGCCCACGTCGGCCAACGGCATGGTTCGCTTCTATCTCAAGAGCGTGCATCCGGATCTCCAGCTGTACGTCACTCCCCTCAACGTCGATCCGCTCGAGCCGGTGACCCCGATCAGCGCCCCCGAGGATTTTTCCAAGGAGGTGGCCCTGGCCTGCGGCAGGTATTACACGACCGGGATCCCTGAGGACACCAAAGCGCTGCGTGCCGGTGCGCTGACCGAAGACGAGTTTCTCTCCCAGGTCCGGGTACTTACCGACGAGCGTCTGGCTCAGTTCAGATATGCGCTACAGCGGTTTGATCGAGGCTTCCTCTTCTTCTACTTCGGCCACACCGATCAGCTGGCTCACATCTTCTGGAGGGATCGCGACCCGGGCCATCCCGCCCACAATCCGCAGGACGCCGAGCGCTACGGCACCGTGATCGATGACGCCTACATGGAGATGGACCAGCTTCTCGGCGAGGCGATCTCCGTCCTGGGCGATGACGACGACACGATCATCGTCATGTCGGATCACGGCTTCGCCAGCTTTCGGCGCGGGTTCAACCTCAACACCTGGCTCCTGGAAAACGGCTACATGGCGCTGCGCAATCCCGCCCTCCGGGAGCAGTCGCTGTACCTTTCCGGTGTCGACTGGCACAGGACCAGGGCCTACGCGCTCGGCCTCAACGGCCTCTACGTCAACCTGGCGGGCCGGGAGAGCAGAGGCATCGTGCAGGGCGGCCCCGAGCGGACCGCGTTGATCAAGGAGCTCAAGGAGCGGCTGCTGGCGGTTCGCGATACCGACGGCGTGCGGGTCATTGAGACGGTGTACATCGTTGGGGAGTACTACCCCGATGCCGACCCCGACGTCGCTCCGGACATCCTCGTCGGCTACGCGGACAATTACCGTGCAAGCTGGGCGACCGCGGAGGGCAGCATGCCCCAGGAGCTCTTGGAGGACAACCACGATCGCTGGAGCGGCGATCACTGTATCGCGCACACGATCGTCCCCGGCATCTTGCTGACGAACCGGAAGGTCGTGGTCGACAACCCCGACCTGACCGACCTTGCTCCCACAATCCTCAGCGTCTTTGGAATTGACGCACCGGCGCAGATGACCGGTCGGGTCCTCTTCGCCGAACCCGGTCCGTCATAATCACCAATACTCATCAGGTGAATCTTTCAGCGTTATCACCAGAGTGTTGCCGGAGCATTGAAATGTTCTCTGCCAAGATCAAGCTTGAAAAATCCCTGTACGACCGTGTTGCTCGGGCCGGCGAACGCGCCGGCTACTCCTCGACGGACGAGTTCGTCACACACGTCCTGGAAAAGGCCGTCTCGGACCTCCAGGACGAGTCATCCGACGAGGAGGTCCAAAAGCAGCTCCGCGGCCTGGGGTACATCGAGTAAGCACCCCAGGATGAATTGGATCAACGGCAACCTGACGGCGATCGGCAACCTCGTTCTGCGACCATTTGCGTCCTGGCCTGCTCAAGTCACGCTTGTGATCGTCTCGGTCTTCGCGGGGATCGCGATGACGATCGTCTTCCGCCACACCTCCAACCAACGAGCGCTCAGGGCCGTGGCGAATCGGACGCGGGCCCAGCTCATGTGCATGAGGCTGTTCAAGGACGACCTGCGTGTCGCGCTCGCCTGCCAGGGCAGCCTGCTCAAGTCGATTGGGCTGAGGCTGTGCCATACCCTGCCGCCGATGGCGGTTTTGCTCATTCCCTTCGTGCTCATCCTGTCGCAACTGGCCCTGCGATACGACAACCGCCCGCTGGTGCCGGGCGATTCGGTCGTGGCAGCGCTGCACCTTTCAGAAGCTGCCTGGAGTGCAAACCGCAACACGGCGATTCAGGTACCCCCGGGGATTCGGGTGGAGACACCACCGCTGAGGGACGACGCCCAACACACGGTCTACTGGCGACTGCGGGTTGACGAGCCTTCCGAAGGCTCACTGCGTTGGCAGGTCGGTCCCGGGGTCGCGGAAAAGACGATCGTCAGCACGGCCGATCCCGGGCGCCTCCTGACCGTCAGCGTCCATCGCCCCGGCCCCGGCTTCTGGGACCGGCTTTTGCGTCCTGGAGAGCCGGGGTTCGACGCAGACGACCCGGTCGAGGCGATCGACCTGTACTACCCGCGGCGAAGCACGCCCTTCTTCGGCGTGGATATTCCCTGGTGGGCGACTTTCCTGATCGCCTCGATGATCGCGGCGTTGTGCGTGCGGCCGTTCCTGAAGGTGCAGTTCTAAGAGTGCTAACGGCTGTCAACTGACAGCTCTCGGAGGCACGAAGGGGATCGAACGGAACGCAGCAGGTTGGTCCCGGCAGGATGCCGGGTATCCCGAGGGGCGAAGCCCAGAGGGCGCAGCCCCGAAGGCCTCAGCCGCGAAGGACCACAGCCGCGCCCGGCAGGACGCCAAGCGGCGTGGGAACATGGATGCCGAGCGGCTGACAGAAAAGAGGCTATCAGCTCCAGAGGAGTTGGCTGGGGCTGAGTTCGGGAGGCTGGGGCTGAGCCCCGATGGAATCGGGGCGAAGCCCCGGTCTTCTTG
>JADFKZ010000017.1 GCA_022564665.1 Planctomycetota bacterium
GTGCTGTTGAGCAAAAGAATATTTTATTATAAGCGTAAGAAGACTGAAGAGAAATGGGTTTATTATACTAAAGAAAAAGAAGATGCTGTTGAGCTTGAATTGCTTAACCCAAATAAATGGGGAGAAAATGACGTGCTAAGCTTTGCGGTCCCAACCCCTGATGGAAAACTTTTGGCTTTCGGTAAAGAAAAGGGAGTAGGCGAAGAGGGAGATGCCCTGGGCGCCTTTTCGGCGAGCCAAGGTAATCTGTCGGGCCATCGTCGCATTGTCGTAGCCTTCGGATTTCCATTTTTCTGCGGGCCAGATGCCGATGATAATTTTTCCCTGGGTGGGGCGAGTGTTGCCGAGGAAGGTCTCAAGGTATTGGGCATATTCCTGGTCTCCGTAGTGGTAGGCCATGGGGACGAGGGTGTCGACGATCCCCGGCAACCACGGGCTTACTTTTTTCTCCGCCATCGAAGACTCTGCATCCAGCGGCAACAATCAACAACAATTACCGAGGGCGCCCCTCCTCACCCTTGATAGAGACTTGATTCTCGTGACTCACATGATTGGACATTCAGGGAGGGGAATTGTAACCCCTTGTCCATCCAGGTGGTTGGAAAGCTGGGGATCAAGGATTCGAACCTTGACTAACTGATCCAGAGTCAGCCGTGCTACCGTTACACCAATCCCCAGGTGTCGGGCGATTGTAGTGCACCTCTGAGTCCGATCAACCGAGAGGGGGGTGGCCCTGGGGCGAGGGCTTCGCTTGAAGATGGCTATCGGCATTCGGCAAGAGAATGCGGCCGGCGCGCCTACGGCCGACAGCCCGCTTCTGGTCGCTGTGACGGAGGCCGGCGCAGGTGGACGACTGCACTGTTGGTCCGTCGATACGAAGACCGGGGCTTCGCTTCGCTCAGCCCCAGCCACCCGAACACAGATCTGCTACCCGAGCTCAGCCCCAGCCACCCAAAGGGAGGCACAGGGGTTCGGGGTTCGGGACGACCTACTGAACCCTGCTCTTTTTTCCGTGGCCATGCGCGTTGAATCTTTGCGTTCGTCGGCAGCTGGCGCAGCCGGCCCTACGCGCCGGTCTTTGCAACTTCACCCACGACCCGTTCGGCAATCTGGGCGGCGTTGAGCGCGGCACCCTTTCTGAGCTGATCGCCGGCGACGAAGAGGCTCAGCCCCTTTCCGGGAGGTTGGCTGGAGTCGGCGCGAATCCGCCCGACGAGGATATCATCGCGTCCCATCGCGTCGATCGGCTCTGGGAACCTGTTGGCTGTGCGATCGTCGATGACCCGAACCCCGGGCGCGGCACTCAGAATCGCTCGCGCGTCGTCCTCATCCAACTTCTCGTCAAAGGTCAGGTTGATCGACTCGCAATGGGCGCGGAGCACCGGGACCCGCACACAGGTGGCCGTAATCCGAACCGTCGGGTTGTCCCAGATCTTCCTGAGCTCCCGGTCCATCTTCTGCTCCTCCTCGTTGTATCCGGCCGCTCCGATCGGCGAGTCGTGGCTGAAGAGGTTGAAGAGGTACTGCCTCCCGATCCTCCGGGTGGTATATGACCGCCCGGCGGCAAAATCCCGGGCCTGCTGCTTCAGCTCCTCAAGCACCGCCGCACCCGCGCCCGAGGCCGCCTGGTAAGTGCTGATCACCATCCGCTGGATACCCGCCGCTCGATGGAGCGGGGTCACAGCCACGGCGGCAATGATCGTCGAGCAGTTGGGGTTGGCGATGATCCCCGGCGGCTCCCAACCGGCCAGGACGTCGGCGTTGGCCTCCGGGACAACCAGTGGAACGTCTTGGGTCATGCGAAAGGCGCTTGAGCTGTCGATGACGACGGCGCCGTGCTCGGCGGCGAGGCGGGCGTGCTGCCTGCTCACGTGCGCCCCGGCGCAGAAGAACGCGACGTCGACGCCGCGGAAGCCCTCGGTGGTCAGTCGCTTGACCTGCAACTTCCTGCTGCCAATCGAAAGGGTGACGCCCGCGGAGCGCTCGGACGCGAAGAGTCGGATCTCACCCCGTCCGAGGCGGTGGGTGGCGAGGATCGAAAGAAGCTCGCGGCCAACCAGCCCCGTGGCCCCGACGACAGCGACGGCGGGTTTGTCGTTTCGTCTCGGCAAGGTGAACGCGGGAGTGTACCATCGGTGGTGCGATCCGCTTTGCGGCGGTCCAGGAGATGTCAATGGCCCACGAATTCGACACGGTCCAGGGGGCGCAGGTGGGTGTCCTGATGGGGAGCTCCTCCGATTGGCCGACGATGGAGGAGGCCTCGCGCATGCTCAGCCGGCTCGGGGTCGCCCACGAGTGCAACGCGATCTCCGCCCACCGTGCCCCCGAGCGGCTGTCGGTCTACTGCCGCTCGGCACAGGAGCGCGGGGTGCGGGTCCTGATCTGCGCAGCGGGCGGGGCAGCGCACCTGGCCGGCGTCGTGGCGGCGCAGACCGCCCTGCCGGTCTTGGGCTGCCCGATGAAGGCGTGGTCGCTCGACGGGCTGGACTCGCTGCTGTCGATGGTCCAGATGCCCCGTGGGGTCCCGGTGGCGACCTTTGCGGTCGGCAAGCCCGGCGCGGTCAACGCCGCCCTCTTTGCCGCCGCGATCCTGGGTCTGTCGGACGACCGGATCAGGCAATCGCTTCAAGAGTTTCGCGCCGAGCAGGCGGCGACGGTTGATCGGTTGAAGAGTTAAACACGGAGGGTCACGGAGCAAGAGGTTGGTCCGACAATGAGAAGACCGGGGCTTCGCTTCGCTCAGCCCCAGCCACCCGAGCGCAGCCCCAGCCACCCAAAGTTTGCCGATAGCTGATAGCCGAAAGCCTGGTTCGGTTACCTGTTGCGGTGTGTCCACCACAGTCCAACGATGGTCACGATGATCTTTGCGCCCGCCGCCACCGCTCCGCGCACGTTGCCGGAGATCTTGGAGCGTCCGGCTGCGCGCGGCCGGTAGGGGACGTCCACCTCCTCGGTCGGGATGCGCTGAAGCGCCGCCTTAAGCTGCATCTCCACCGTCCAGCCCCAGGTGCGGTCGGACATCTGAAGGCGTTGGAGCGTCGACCAGCGCAGAGCTCGGAAGGGACCCAGGTCGGTGTACCTCCGACCTGTAAGCATGCGGATGAGCAGGCATGCAATCCGGTTGCCCACCCGCTGGGCGGGCGAGAGCGCCCCGGGCTCGGCCATGCGTACGCGGGAGCCGATGACGATCTCGGCGTGTCCGGCGCGAATCGGCTCCAGAAGCAGCTCAAGCGCTGCCGGATCGTCGGAGAGGTCCGCATCGAGAAACGCCACGACGTCAGGTGGTGTCGCCTGCCGCTCGATCCATTGGAGGGCCTTGAGACAGGCGGCGCCGTAGCCGCGACTTGGCTCGCTGACGACGATTGCGCCCCGCGCGGCCGCGGCCGCGGCGGTGCCGTCGCTCGAGCCGTTGTCGGCAAGGATCACGCGCCGGATCGGGTCGCCCTTCAAAGGGGCCAGGGCATCGAAGAGGGCGTCTATGTTCGGCGCCTCGTTGAGGGCGGGGATGACCAGGTCACACTGCACGGCCGGGTGGGGTGGTAGGGGGTTCTTACGTCTTGCTCTTGCCCGGCCGGCCCAGCAGCTCATCAAGAGCCCGGCCGGGGTCGGGCTGTCGCAGAAGGCGCTCGCCGATCAGGGCGATGTTGACACCCCGCTGACGGAGCCGGGCCAGATCGGCGCGCGTGCTGATACCCGACTCGCAGACGACCACCTGCCGGTTCTCCACGAACTCCAGCAGCCGGAAGATGTGTGACAGGTCGGTTTTCATGGACTTGAGGTTGCGGTTGTTTATCCCCAGCAGCGAGTAGCCGGCGTGTGGAAAGCCTATGTAATGCCGGACCTTGAGCAACCGGTCCACTTCGTGAGCCTCGACGAGCGTGGTCATGCCCAGCTCGCGGGCCAGGATCATCATGTCCAGGATCTGGCCTTCCTCGAGCACCTCGGCGATGAGAAGGATGGCGTCGGCGCCCGCCACACGAGATTCCCACACCTGATACTGATCGACGATGAAATCCTTGCGGAGGACGGGCAGGGGCACCGCGTCCCGTATCTGCTGGAGGTAGCCGAGGTGGCCCCCGAACCCCTCCTCGTCGGTAAGGCAGGAGATCGCTGCCGCGCCCCCCTGGTGGTACTGTTTGGCGATGCGGACGTGGTCGAAATCCTCGCGGATAACGCCTGCGGAGGGGCTCTGGCGTTTGATCTCGGCGATGACACGCGTCCGGCGCGGACCCCGGCTGTTGACCACCGCGGCGAAGAAGTTCCGCGGGCGGTCCATCCCGGCGGCGCGCTCCTTGAGGACTTTCAGCTTGACCTGGGACTTTGCCTTTGCGACCTCCACCCGCTTACGGGCAATGATCTTGTCAAGTAAGCTGGTCATGGGAGGTGGGTGTATCCTACTCGCGCTTCTGATTGGCGGAGCGGCGACCGCCGCCGGGCCGAGCGACCCACTCCCAACCGACGGCGCCGCCGGGGCCGGACTGTCACGACTTGAAATTGCGCTTCTGGTGGCGGCGCCGCTGCTGGTGGGGCTTTTCCTCTGGCGACGCTGGCACCGGCTGGACGATGGGCGCCGCCCGCCCGCACCCTTCTCGATGCCGGAAGGTGCGGCAGTGTTCTGCGGGCTCTACCTGGCGGGCATTCTCGGGGCCGTGGCGGGGCAGTGGGTGTCAAACGAGGCGTGGAGCAGCCTCTCGGAGCAGACCATGCCTCAGGCAGGCCAGCTGGCGGCCCAGCTGATCATGCTGGCGGTCCTTGTTGCCGTGTGGAGGCGCTCCCCCTGGCCCGTTGATTCCTCTGGCGGCGATCGGGTCTCAGGAAGCTGGGACCGGACACGGCCGGTGGTCATCGGCGCCTGCGCAATGCTCCTTTTCTGGCCCCTCGTCCAGTCGGTCGCGATGGCCGCGGAGTTCCTCGTCGAGCAGATGCAGGGGGCTCCCCTGGAGCCGATCGCCCACGAGACGCTTGCCAAGCTGCACGTTGCTCCGCGGGATGGCTGGTTCTTTGCGCTGACCGGGCTGGTGGTCCTTGCCGTCCCCTTCATGGAGGAGGTGATGTACAGGGGGATCCTGCAACCGATTCTGTCGGGAGCCGGCCTGGGTCGCTGGCCGGCGATCGTCGGCACGAGCGTGGTCTTCGCCTCGGTGCACCTGGCCCTGGCCCGGCCCCACGCGGTGGCGGCGATCTTCGTTCTCTCGCTGGGCTTTGGGTGGGCGTACGAGCGGACGGGACGTCTGGCGGCGCCGGTGACCATGCACGTGCTCTTCAACGCGGGCAATGTCGCCTTGATCTTCTTGCTCCCGGAGGTGCCCGGCTGAGCTACAGTACTCGCCAATGCCATCGGCACCCTCCAGCAAGCCGCGGATACTGACCGGCGACACGCCCACCGGTCAGTTGCACCTGGGCCACTACGTCGGGTCGGTGAAACGCCGCGTCGAGCTGCAGTCCACGCACGAGTGCTTCTTCATCATTGCCAACATGCACGCGTTCACGACGCGGGCGGAAGAACCCCAGGAGGTCCGCCGCGACTGCCTGGAGATCGTCCGCGATCACCTGGCGATGGGGATCGACCCGGCCCGCTCGTCGACGTTCCTGCAGACCGAGGTGCCGGCGATTGCCGAGCTGACCTACCTGTTCGCCATGCTCCTGCCCTTTAACCGCGTCATGAGGAACCCCACCCTCAAGGACGAGATCAGGGACCGAAAGCTCGGCGACCGGTACAGCTTCGGGTTTCCGCTCTATGCCGTGGGACAAACCGCCGACATCCTGGCGTTCAGGGCCCACAGTGTCCCTGTGGGTTTGGATCAGGTCGCCCACATCGAGCTGACCCGCGAAGTCGCCCGCCGTTTCAACCAGATCTACTGCGGGGTGTCTGATCAGGCTCCCGACGAGGAGCATGTCACGCTCGGCGGTGTCTTCCCCATACCGTTGGCGGACGTGGGCAAGGTGGGACGGCTGGTCGGGGTCGACGGCAAGATGAAGATGAGCAAGCAGCTCAACAACGCCATCTTCATCAGTGACACGCCTGAGGAGGTCAGAAAGAAGATCGCCAAGATCTACACCGGACGGCAGAGCCTCACCGAGCCAGGCGATCCCGGCAACGCGCTCTTCCAGTACGTCGAGACTTTTATCGAGGACCCCCAGCGGGTGGACCAGCTCAAGGACCGTTACGCGCGCGGCGACAACATCGGAGACGGGCACATCAAGCAGGAGGTGGCTGAAGCCGTCAACAGGCTCCTGGCGCCGATGCGCGAGCGCCGCGCCGCCTACGAGGGTGATGACGACGGCATCATGGACATTCTGCTTGCCGGCTGCCAACGCGCCAACGAGGTCGCCGAGAAGACCTTGGCCCGGGCCAAGGAGGTGGCGGGGCTGAAGTTCTTTGATCGCACGTTGCGCATCGATAGGTGATGTGACGACCAGAAGACCGGGCCTTCGCCCCGATTCCATCGGGACTCAGACCCAGCCACCCGAGCTCAGGCCCAGCCACCCACTCATTCTTCAGAACGGAAAGATCGTCTCGAGGATCTTCGTCAGGAGGCCCTTTTGGTTGGCCTTCTTCAGCTCGCCGGAGTGGATCTTCTCGATCTTCAGATCATGGAGCTGGGTTGAGAGGATCGAGTTGCCGGGCGTGACGTCCTCGGGCCGACAAATGCCGGTGAGCTTCAAGATCGACTCCTCTTCGTCGGTCTTGATCCAGGTGCGGGATTCGAGGATCAGGTTGCCGTTGGGCAGGACCTCCACCACCTCGGCCGTCAGCCGCGCGGTGAACTCGTCACGTCGCTCGTACTCCCCGTCGCCGTCAAACTCATTCTTGAACTTGACGTTGAGCTTGGGCAGGTCGCTGGTCCGGCCCGCTCTGATCATAAAGTCAATCAGATCCTCGACCCGGAGGTCCGGCCAGGCAGCGATCTCGCCGGTCAGCTTGAGGTCCTTCTTCGTCTCCAGCTCGTGACTGCTCTTGGCGCGTGACGTCTCCCGGACGATGATCTCGATCAGGTCGTGCTCCTGAAAGAGCCGCGCTTCGGGAGATGCCAGTGCGAACATGCTCACCGCGCGCAGACCGTGCGGCTCGGCGAGAGGTGCGCCGAGCGAGGGCGCCGGCGGAGTTATGAGAAGAGAGCTGGAGGCCGATTCGGTGGCCGACTCTTGATCGTTGGCGAGCGCGTGTAGACCAAAGAGACCGACGATCGCCGTCGCGACGACGGACGATACCGGCACGCGGCGTGGCATGCCAGACACCGATTCTCGCTGATTTAGGGGCCGGATCATGTCTGGGAAGCTCCTTTTCCCTGCGGTGATGGCGGGGGTTTCTACCGGGTCAGGTCGAGGGTCGCCAAGCCGGTCTCGGAGGCGATGGCGAAGAAGGTGTCACGCTGGCCGAGCTTGCGCAGCTCGACGGGCTCGCCCTCGGCGGCGTTACTACGCGCCTCCGCTTCCACTCTGATCACGAGGCTGCCGACCAGGCACTGGACCATGACGCGGTCGCCGCGCTTGATCAGCATCGGGTGCTTGAGGTCCCTGCGGGAGATCACCTGCCCGGCGCGCAGCTTTCTGGCGGCCTTCCGCCCGGTGGCCTGGGCGATGGCGATCATCGATTCAGACAGGCTGAGCGAGAGCCACCGCTGCTCGCTGAGCAGGTTCTCCCCCTTGATCTCTCTGCCCCGAGGAATATCGACTCCCAGCACGGCCACGTCGGTTCTGATCATCGGCCGCACGGAAACAAAACGGGTTTCCTGGACGCGGCCCTCTTTCCATGTTCGCACGCTCAAGTGGATCCGGTCACTGGTCAGGTTGCCGAGTGGCTGAATCTCAAACTGCAGGCCCTGACCGGCCGTGTCGAGAAAGAGGGAGTCGCGATGATCAAACAGCAGACGCACCTCGGCGGGGTTCACGCCCAGAGCCTCGACCACCCGCTGGGTGACGGCGCCGCGGATGTCGGAGCGCTGCATCTGGAGGTCCGCCGTCGGGGGCGTTGCGGGGCGGTCCGTCAAAGGGGCCGGGAGATCGGAGCCCTCAATCGATGCGGCGGTCATGGCCAGCGGGGGACCTGGCCGACGGGCCGGCGGGGGCCGGATGACGACCGTGGCGCCGTTGAGCTGGATCTTTCCCCAGTGCACACCGGCGGCGTCCAGGGCGCGGCGGACTTCGCCCACGGTGATCTGAAACACCTCGCTGCCCAGGGGAGCAGGGGCGATCAGGAGCTGGCCGTGGCGCTCAGCGCGGGGCCCGGTGAGCAAGGCGATGTCGCTGAGATAAAGGTGCGTCGCGCCCGCCGGCAGCCGCACCGATGATTTGAGCGTGACCTCGTCGGCCCCGGCGCGACCTGCCAGCGCCCCGATGCTCGCGGTGATCACGACCACGAGGACGCCGGGAGATGTTGATCCGTTGTGCTTCATGGTTTCGTTAGGCCCTGAGGCTCAGTGGTGACCAGGGGAGTTAGAACCTCCGGAGGTTACCCAGCGATCTGAGGACTTCATCCGCGGCCTGGATCGACTGGCTGTTGAACTCGAAGGCCCGCTGGGTGCGGATGAGGTTGACGAGCTCGATGACGGGCTCGACGTTCGAAGCCTCCAGAAAACTCTGTCGCAGGAGCCCTCGCCCGTTCTCGCCAGGATCCCCGACCACGGGGTCGCCGGACGCGGCGGTCTCAATGTAGAGGTTCTCACCGATCTGCTTGAGGCCGCCCGGGTTGATGAAGGTGGTCAGCTGAATCGTCTCCACCACCACCGGATCGATCTGGCCCGGCAGGAGGACGCTCACCACACCATCGGTGGAGATCGAGATCGCCGTGGCGGTTTCGTCGATCTGAACGATCGGGATAAGCCTTCGGCCCTGGTCCGTGCCGAGGACCAGCTCACCGTCTTGGTTGAGCGTGAAGTTGCCGGCGCGGGTGAACGCTCGTCCCTCACCGGTGTCGTCTTCGATCTGGACCTCAAAGAACCCGAGTCCTTCGATCATCACGTCAAGGTCTCGATCTGTGGCCCGGGCGGGACCCTGGCGGAAGTCGACCTGGGTCCCTGAGACCTTTGTCCCCAGGCCGACGTAGAGGCCGGTCGGCCGGCGATCGCCGTTGGTGTTCTGGGTTCCCGCCAGCGCCTTTTCGATGTACAGCAAATCCTGAAAGTTGACGCGGCTGGCCTTGAAGCCGTCCGTGGTGCTGTTGGCAAGGTTGTTGGCGATGACGTCGAGGGAAGTCTGCAGGGCGGTGAGGCCGGTGGCGGCGGAATGAAGTGCAATAATTGCCATTGCGAGTTCCTTAAAAAGGTCGTCCTATGCCACCCGGCCGAGCGTGTTGACGGCCAGCCCCATAAGGTGATCGTGAAACTGCATCATCTTGATGTTGCCCTGCGCCGCCTTGGCCGCGCTGATCATGTCGCTGAGTGTCGTGATCGGGTCGACGGCGCTCGATTCGACGTGCCGTTGAACCAGCCGCCCCGTCGCCGGCCGGAGGTCGGCCTGGCGGCCGGAGCCCACCCGCAGCAGGTTGTTGCCGACCTTTGTCAGTGCGGCCGGATCGCGGGGGGCGACAAGCTGAATCGTCGCGCGGACCACGTCGTTCTGGACGACTTGGCCGTTGGACCTGATTTCGACAGGGACGGAGGGGTCGAGGCTGATCGGCTGGTTGTTGGCGTCGAGCACCCGCATGCCTGTGGTCGTCATCACCAGCTCGCCGGAGGTGTTGATCGTCATGCGCCCGTCGCGGGTGAGCCGGGCGGCGGCCTCCGGCGCGTTTTCGGCGGCCACGAGAAGAAAGCCTTCGCCATTGATGGCCACGTCAAGGTCGTTTTCTGTCTTGATGAGGTTGCCCTGACGCTGTATGACGAAGGCGGGGTTTGTCGACACCCCGCCCCCGAGCCTCTCCAGCAGCTCCTTGGGCTCGATGAAGAGGCCTGACTCGAGCCGCTCGGGCAGACGGTGCCTGGTGAGGACCGAGTCGGGCTTGAAGCCCACCGTGTTGATGTTGGCTAGGTTGTTGGCAATGACGTCCTGGCGTTGCAGGTTGTTCAGGACGCCGGCGGCAGAGAGGTACAGCCCGTAGTTCATCGCCTAATGCTCCTCTTCGGCGGCAGGCTCGGCATTCTCCGCGTCCGTCCACAGCGACATCCGGGCCGAGAGGATCATGTGGGTCGAGGCTGCCAGACGGGCGAGGCGGATCGCCTCTGCGGCGAGCCGTGTGGCTGGCTCCTGGAGCCCGTCAATTCCCAATGACTGCGGCGACCGCTCAGCGATTTCGATCAGGTTGCGAACGTGCTCCAGCACCGGGCACTCCTTGCCGCAGGTGGCTGGAGCTACAGGGACGCAATCGGCGTGCCCCGGCGGACCGGCGACGGCGCCCCCCCGGGTCGATGGGCGCGGCAGATCGTGCGCAACTCCTGCCTTTGACTGCGCAAGACCGCCCCTGCAATAGTGCGGCGGTGACGGCCGCCGGGTCGATTGAGGCGCGTGGATGGCGTGCCTGTTTGCCAAGCCGCTCGATGAGTTCCTGACCTACCTGCGGGTCGAGGCGGCGCTGGCCGTGGCCACGCGCGACGCCTATCGCCGCGACCTCGAGGATCTCGTGACCGACCTGCACCAGCAGCGCGTGCCCTGTCTCAGTGCCGTTGCACCTGAGCACCTGGCGGGGCATCTGCGGCGGCTGTACAAAGTCCGTGATCTACAGCCGGTGTCGATCGCCCGCCATTTGGCCACCATACGGGTCTTCTTCCGGTTTCTGGTGGCCAACGGCGTGATCGGTGACAGCCCGGCCCGCCTGCTGGAGTCGCCGGTACGGTGGAGGCGGTTGCCCGGCGTCCTCTCGCCGGTCAGGATGAGGAAGCTCCTGGCAGCCCCCTCGCCGGAGTACGGGCGGTTGTGGCTGAGGGACAAGGCCCTGCTGGAGCTCATGTACGCATCGGGGCTCCGCGCTGCGGAGGTGGGCAGGCTCGCGGTCAACGAGTACAACGCGACGCTCGGCGTGCTCATGGTCACGGGCAAGGGCGACCGGCAGCGGATGGTTCCGGTGGGCAAGCCGGCCCGGGAGTGGACCGATCGCTATCTCGAGACGTTGCGGCCGAAGCTGGCTCAATGGGATGACGACCGCGATGCGGGCCGTCTGCTGCTTTCAAACACCGGCCGGCCTCTGGAGCGTGTGGCCGTCTGGCAGATCGTTCGACGCAACGCCTTGCGGGCAGGGCTGGGCGACATCCACCCGCACATGCTCCGCCACAGCTTCGCCACCCATTTGCTTGCCGGCGGTGCCGACCTCCGCACGGTCCAGGAGCTTCTGGGCCACACCGACATCTCGACCACGCAGATCTACACCCATGTCGACCGCTCGCAGCTGCGCGAGGTGATCAGGAAGCATCATCCACGTCCATAGAAGCTGTTTCACAACCTCTTCCCGGCATGGACCGGAAGCCGACCTTCCCATTGACACCATTGTCGGCTGCGTCATCATGCGGAGCATGGCGGTCGAGCCTGACCCGTGCGTCATCCTGATCTTTGGGGCCTCCGGAGACCTGACCTCACGCAAGCCCGTCCCCGCCCTGTACGAGATGGCGGTCACAGGCGCGCTGCCGCAGTCCACGTGCGTGCTCGGCGTCAGTCGAAGCAGGCTGACAGACGAGGCGTGGCGGGCCCGGCTTGAGCCACGGGCTCAAGAGCACGCCAAGGGCTTTGATCGGGCGGTCTGGGCGGAGTTTGCCCGGCGGCTTTACTACCACGCGGGAAGCGCCACCAGCAGCGAGACCTACCCCGCCCTCACGCGGCGCATCGCCGAGCTTTCCGATACGCACGGCTGCCGCGGCAATGTCCTGTGCTACCTGGCCGTGGCCCCCACGCTCTACGAGCCGATCGTCGGCTGTATCGACGACTCCGGCCTCATCGCCGAGGGCAAGAGATGGTGCTCCATCGACCGCGGCGCCATGCCCTGGCAGCGGATCATCGTCGAGAAACCTGTCGGCACCGACTTGGAGTCGGCGGTGTCGCTGAACCGGGCGTTGGGGCGGGTCTTCGAGGAGGACTCGATCTACCGCATCGACCACTATCTAGGCAAGGAGCTTGTCCAGAGCCTGCTGGTCTTCCGTTTTGCCAATGCCATCTTCGAGCCGATTTGGAATCACAGGTTCGTCGATCACGTGCAGATCACCGCGTCGGAAACGCTTGGTGTCGGACACAGGGCCGCGTTCTATGACCGCCTGGGGGCGGTCCGTGACATGATCCAGTCGCACCTGCTGCAGGTCCTTTCCCTCGTGGCCATGGAGCCGCCCACGAGCTTCAGGAGCCATCACATTCGCCAGGAGAAGATCAAGATCATTGACGCCATCGAGCCGGTTCCCGTCGATCGGATCGGTGAGTTTGCCGCGCTCGGCCAGTACGCCCAAGACGCCGACGAGCCCGCCTACCACCAGAATCCCGACGTGCCCGACGACACCACGACGGAGACGTTTGCCGCCGTTACACTGTGGTTCGACAATTGGCGGTGGGCAGGCACTCCCTTTTATCTTCGGACCGGAAAGCGGATGGCGGCAAAGCGGACCGAGATCGTCATCCAGTTCAAGCAGCCGCCGGCGGGTCTCTTCAAGCATCTGGACCCCCCCGGCGGCAGGCCGGCAAACCAGATCATCATCGAGATCGCGCCGCGGGGCGGCGTGAGCCTGCGGTTCGAGGGCAAGGTCCCCGGCCGCGGGGTTCACCGGGAGACGGTGGCCATGGACTTCGACTACGCCCGGAGTTTCGGGTCCAATCCGGCCGAGGCCTACGGGCCCCTCATCCTCGATGCGATGCGGGGCGATCAGTCGCTGTTTCAGCACCGCTACGAGGTCGAGGGTGCATGGCGGGCGGTGGCGCCGCTGATCGGTCCCGAGTCGCAGGCGATCCGCCGCAACCTGCAGGCCAACTACGCGCCGGGAAGCTGGGGCCCACCGGCAGCGGATCGTCTCCTGGCCGCCCATGGACGGAAGTGGAATAACCTTGAGCCAAGACCCCCGGCGAATCACCAATCCCCGGCTGACAGCTGATAGCCAACAGCCAATGGCCAACAGCGCGACCACGCACCCCGTCCACGACATTGTCCGTCCGGACAAGAAGCTCCTTTTGCTGTACGTGCTGCGGTGCCTCCTGACCGGGCCGCTTTTTCCGTTTGTCTTTCTGCCGAGCTACTTCAAGTACCAGACGTTGCGTTACCGCTTTGACGAGGATGGGGTCGCCATGTCCTGGGGGCTGCTGTGGAGGCGCGAGATCTTTCTCACCTACGCCCGCATCCAGGATATCCACCTCTCGCGGGGGCTTTTGGAGCGGTGGCTGGGGCTGGGGACGATCCATATTCAGACCGCCTCCGGCAGTGCCTCGGCGGAGATAGCGGTGGTGGGGCTGACGGAGTATGGGGCTGTCCGCGACTTCCTCTACACCCAGATGCGCGGCGCCAGGTTCGGCGAGACCAACGACCGCCGTGCGGCCTCCGGGGAGCCTCCGGCGGTCACCGAGCCCGACGACGCCGTGGTCCTGCTCACCGATATTCGCGATGAGATTCGCTCGCTTCGCGCCGCGCTCCAACACGAACGGGAGTCATGATCTACAACCGGATACGGAATCGTCTCCTGGATTTGCTTCGGGCGCCGAAGCACCCGCCGGACCCGCCGCCGGGCACACACGATTCCGTCCAGGTATTTCGGGCCGCACCGAACTTCCTGAGGTACCAGGTGATCGTCTGGGGCGCGGGGTTCGCGATGGGCGTGGCCGCCGAGTTGTTCTTCATCTCCTCGGGGCACATTGCGGAGGAGGGGTGGATCGAGGTGGCGATCGGCTATCCGTTACTCGTACTCACGCTCCTGGCGTCGCTGGTCAAGTACTTTCTCATACGTCTCGACTACGACATGCGGTACTACCTCGTCGCCGATCGCAGCCTTCGCATCCGCGAGGGAGCGCTGGTGATACACGAGACCACCATCACCTACGCCAACGTTCAGAACCTGAGGATCCACCAGGGGCCTCTGGAGCGGTTGCTGGGTCTATCGAACCTGGTGGTGGAGACGGCGGGCGGGGCGGGGCCCGCCGCCAGGGACAAGCAGTCGGACTCGCCCTTCCGTAGCGGTCACCAGGGGGTTCTGCGAGGCGTCGCCAATGCACGTGACGTGCGCGACCAGATCCTCAAGTTGCTGAAGCGGTACCATGACGCCGGGCTGGGCGACCCGGAGGACCGGCGGCGAGCGGAAGCCGGGCCGGCGGCCGTGCGGGGGGTGGGGGGAGTGGGGGGGTTGTCACCTGTCGCCTTGGAGCGATTGCGCGAGATTCGCCAAGAGTTGCGAGCGATGAGCAGGGCCAGGATTCAGCATGACGCCACGAACCCTGAACCCTGAACCCCGAACCCCTGATACCCTACCACCCTGAATGGTCAAGCGCGTGTGCATGGTGCTCTTGTTGGTGCTGGCATCGGGGGTGCTGGGCTGTCAGCAGGTCCGCTACGATCCGGCCCGGGCCACCCGGCCCTACCCGTATCATCTGCACCAGGCCAACTCAATTGATATCCAGGTCTTCCGCGATAAGAAGTGGATTGAGATCGTCAACTCCACGCCGCGGTCTTACCACAACGTGGATCTGTGGATAAACCAGCGGTATGTCTCCCACCTCGACGTGCTGCCGGCGGGAAAGACCGTGCGTCTCTCGCTGTTGGAGTTCTACGACGAGCGCGGTGAGGGCGTGAGCGCCGGCGGGCTGCTGCGCACCCGGGAGCCGACGCCGGTGCGGCTCGTCGAGATGCAGCTTGGCGAGGCGGAGCCGCTGATCGGCCTGATCACGATCCGTTCCGAGCCGGCGGAGTGATACGCGTCCGATGGCCCGTTTCCGGGTGGCTGTGACGGAGTCCGCCGCAGGCGGACGACGCCACGGTTGGTCCGTCGACAAGAAGACCGGGGCTTCGCTTCGCTCAGCCCCAGCCACCCGAGCTCAGCCCCAGCCACCCGAGCTCAGCCCCAGCCACCCGAACTCAGCTCCAGCCACGCAAGGCCAGAGTACCTCCGCACTCTGACCGCGGCTCGCATCACATGCACCGATCAATCCGGACGCGATTCACACCGCTCGTAGACCCGGAAGCTGTAGGCATGGGCGTGCCGCTCGTCGGCTTCATGCTGTTCTTCGGATATGAGCCGCCACTCCCGGCTGTTGAACGGGGGAAAGTAGACGTCGCCGGCGATTGGGGCGTCAACGAACGTCAGGTCGAGCCGATCGGCACCGGGAAGGGCGAGCTGATAGATCTGTTCGCCGCCGGCGATGAAGATCTCGTCCTCTTCGTGCCCGGCCAGCGCCAGGGCCGCCTCCAGGCTGCACGCCACCTGAACGT
Organism: Planctomycetota bacterium; assembly: GCA_022564665.1. GTDB lineage: Bacteria > Planctomycetota > Phycisphaerae > Phycisphaerales > SM1A02 > JADFKZ01. The sequence continues at coordinate 15,317 of JADFKZ010000017.1, forward strand.
CGGGATGCAGGAAGTGCGACTGGCGGGTGATGACGATCGATCGCCGCTTTGGGAGGAGTTTGCCGATCGACTCGAAGGTCTTTCGGCCCATGATCACCGCGTGGCCGGTGGTGCGCCGGCGGAAACGCTTGAGATCCTCAGGCAGGTGCCAGGGGACCCGCCCCTGGCGGCCGATGACCCGGTCGCGGGCCATCGCCGCGATCAAGGTGACCTTCATACCGCCACCGGGGCCGGGATGTGGGGATGCGGGTGGTAGCGCGAAAGCTCGAAGTCGCCGTAGGCGAACTGGAAGATCGACTTCACGCGCCGGTTGAGCCGCATCGCGGGCAACTGCCGCGGGGTGCGGGAGAGCTGGAGCCGGACCTGCTCCAGATGATTCACGTACAGATGGGCGTCGCCGAAGGTGTGGATGAGCTCGCCCGGGCGAAGATTCGTCACATGGGCGACCATCATCGTCAGCAGCGCGTAGGAGGCGATATTGAACGGGACGCCGAGAAAGAGATCGGCGCTGCGTTGATAGAGCTGGCAGCTCAGCTTGCCGCCTGAGACGTAGAACTGGAAGAGGACGTGGCAGGGCGGCAGGGCCATGGCATCGATCTCACCGACGTTCCAGGCGCTGACGATGAGCCGGCGCGAATCGGGGTCCTCGGTCATCTGGCGGATGACCTGCTCTATCTGATCGATGTGCCCGCCCTCGGGGTCGGGCCAGGACCGCCACTGGCGGCCGTAGATCGGCCCCAGGTCCCCCTCCTCATCGGCCCACTGGTCCCAGATCGTCACCCCGTTGTCGTTGAGGTAGGAGACGTTGGTGTCGCCGGCGAGAAACCACAGAAGCTCGTGGATGATCGACCTGACGTGCAGTTTCTTGGTTGTCAGGAGCGGAAACCCCTCGGCCAGGTCAATCCGCATCTGGTATCCGAAGACGCTCAGGGTTCCGGTCCCCGTTCGATCGGCCTTCTCGGCCCCGTTGTCCAGGACGTGCTTCAGCAGTTGGAGGTATTGCTTCACGTAGTGGATTGTATTCGCAAACGGACGAGCGCACGCGGCTGGCACTGCCGGCCCTACCTTCATCACTCATCACCCTTCGCGCCCCGGCACAAGCTCGCAGTGGCCGCAAGTGCGAAGAACCCCACGGCGCCAAGAACCGCAGCCGCCAAGCTCATCTGTGAGATCTCCGGCCACTTGAGCTGCGGCTCGGCTGTGGGCGCGGCCATGAAGGAAAGCCCCACGAGCACGCCGGAGAAGGAGAGCCGGCCTGCCAGGCTCTGGATCGAAAGGTATGTTGCCCGCAGTGACTTGGGCAGGCGGGGCGTGATCGCCGCCCTCAAGGCCGGCTCCATCATGGCGGCGGGGACGCTTCGAAGCAGGATCAGTAGCAGCACCGCATTATGGAGAACGAGCCCCATCACCACCATGATGACCACCTGCAGCGCTGTCGTGAAAAGGAGCGTCACCGCGAGCCCCACGCGGTCGCGTACGCGGATGCTCCGTGAAGCGGCCCAGGCGGCGATGAGCATGGTGATGGCGGTGACCGTGCCGGTGAGCAGGGGCGTCCCCTCGCCTGGAAGATCGATCTGGTGCTTGTCGAGCAGAAGGTCCAGGTAGGGCTGGTAGAACTCGTAGGGCACGTGGTTGATGACGGTCATGAGAACGGCAAAGCAAAAGAGCCACGCCAGCGATGGGTTGCCAAGCTGACCCAGACACGCCCCGAGCTGGCCGAGAAAGCCCCGCCGGGAACGGTCGGCGGACCGCGGCACCGCCGTCGGCTCGACCATGGCCATGACCACCAGCAGCATTCCCACGGCCGCCAGCAACGACAGGCCATAGGCGAGTCGCAGTCCCCCCATCGCGGCCAGGCCGCCGAGGAGGGCGGCCAGTGAGCGCCCCAGAAGAGCGACCTGGTGCGCCCGGGCCTCCCGGGCGCCGTACTCGGAAGCCAGGCCGATCGCGGAAAGCGAGTCGAAGTGCAGCGCGGTGTCCGTGCCCGAGTTGAACGCGAGTCCCGCGGCCAGGAAGACCTGCGCTACGGCGAAGAACGCAAAGGTCGATCCCAGGAAGAAGAGGGCGTATGCGGCGATCAGAGCGGCCGACGAGAGGATCAGCGTTCTCTTTCGGCCGACCGTGTCGGAGAAATACCCCGATGGCACCTCCAGCAGGACGACGGTGGCGTAGTAGATCGCCTCGAGCCTCAGCACCTGGCCCAGCGACAGATTCTCGCTGAAGTACAGGAAGAAGACCGGCAGCCAGAAGTAGCTGTTGAGCAGGCCCTGGTAAAGCGGGTAGAGCTGGACGTTGCGCTGGAGTGCTCGCCGCGACGGCTCGGTCATAGGGGGTTATTCAACTGTTTCGGGCGCTCCGTAGCAGTCCTCGCGGCGTCGGTGCCGCTCTTGTTTGGCAGCCCTCTGGGCAGCGGGCCGCTCACCAAAGCGTAGCGGCCGATTGAATCGGCCGCGAAGCCGCCAGAGCGAGTGTGCGGCCGGAGGCCGCTACGGAGCGCTCGAAGCAGCATGCAACCTGCCGTAGACCCTGGGAACCGCCCGCAAGAGGCTCTTGGTGTACTCGTGCCGGGGCTCGTCGATGATCTGATCGCGGTCGCCCTGCTCGACGATCCTGCCCTTTTGCATCACGGCGACACGGTCGCAGATGTGGCGGATCACCCCCATGTCGTGGCTGATGAACAGGTATGAGACGCCCAGCTCATCCTGAAGGTCCTTCAGAAGGTTGAGGATCTGCGCCTGGATCGAAACATCCAGAGCGCTGGTGGGCTCGTCGCAGATGATGAGCATGGGTTTGACCGCAAGCGCCCGTGCGATACCAATCCGCTGCCGTTGGCCGCCGGAGAACTCGTGGGGATAGCGGTCCGCTGCATGCCGCGAGAGGCCGCACCGCTCAAGGAGATCCTCGACCTGCGCCCGCAGCGCCGGACCGCTTGACAGTCCGTGAACTTCCAGCGGCTCCGCCACGATCTTGCCCACCCTCATCCGGGGGTTGAGCGAGCCCGCTGTGTCCTGAAAGATGATCTGCATCTTTCGCCGCAGTGGCCGCATCTGCGAGCGAGGGATCTCGAAGATGTTGACGCCCTCAAAGAGAGCGCGGCCGGCTGTGGAGGGTATCAGACGCAGGAGCGTGCGGCCGATGGTGGTCTTGCCGCAGCCGGATTCCCCGATCAGCCCCAGCGTCCTGCCCCGGAATACCTCAAAGCTCACATCGTCGACGGCCTTGATAAAGCCGCATGTCCGCTGGAGGATCCCGCGGCGGAGAGGAAAATACGTCCGCAGGTTCTCGACCTTCAGCAGGGGCGGGGGCGGTTTGGGCGACGGCGTCGCCTGGATCATTGGCGACACGATCATACCGCAGAAGTAAGAAAGGCTGTCAGCTATCGGCTATCAGCCGGAGATGTGCCGACCGCCTTCTCTTGCTGACAGCTGACAGCTCTTTTCTACCGCACGCCGAGCATTACATCGGCTCGGGTTCCGTTCGGCAGCAGAAAGGTCACCCTCACGTTGCGGACGTCAAAGTAGCTCAGACGGTCAAACAGCTCTTCGACGTTGCTGATGGGAGCGTCCATGATCGCCACGAGGATCGACCCGGACCGGATGCGGCCGTCCAATTGCGAGCCGGGAATGATCTCCTCTATGAGCACGCCGGGTATGAACCGGACGCCGTAGTTGCGGGCAAGCTGTCGGGTGCTCGTCGACATCTTCCCGATGCCGAACTCCTCGATCCTGTCGCGACGCTGGTCGGCGGGGAGGATGCCCACCCGCAGGGTGTTGAAACGATCCAGGGTCACGTCGAGGGTCAGCATCCGCCCCCCATCCCGCTGGAGGTCTTCCCGCCAGATACGCAGTTGGGCGACCTCTCCCGGGAGCATCGAGGAGATGACCGAGCGGAGCTTGGCAACCGTGGCGATCTCGTCGTCGTTGACATGGGTGATGATGTCCCACTCTCCTACACCCGCCTCAAAGGCGGGACCCGGCGCGTCGAGCCCGGTGACGAGGACGCCTTGTCCGGGGAACCCCCGTTGCTTAAGCCGGGGCACGATCCGCGGGTTGAGGTCCCACACGCTGACGCCGAGAAAGCCCTTCTGGACGACACGGGTCTCGATGAGCTGATCGACGACGGGCTCGATCATCTCGATGGGGATCGCCAGCCCGATTCCGGCGAACTGTCCCTCCTCAAAGGTGCCGCTTCGTCGGCCGGTGGCGATCGCGGTGTTCATCCCGATCACCCGCCCGTGGGTGTCCGTCAGCGGCCCCCCGGAATTGCCGGGGTTGATCGCCGCGTCGACCTGGATGAAGTTCTCGTAGCCCGTCCGCCCCAGTTGGTCGCGGATCATACCCACCGACCGTCCCACCCCCGACACGACGCCCGACGACATGGAGAAGCGGAAGTCAAAGGGCGATCCGAAGGCAAAGACCAGGTCACCCTGCCTGACGTCATTTCCGGCCTCGGCTCGCAGCGCCGGATGAAGTTGCTGGGGGGCGATCTTGATTACGGCGATGTCGGTGAACTGGTCTTGGCCGATGATCTCGGCGGGCCAGATGTCGCCGGTGTGGAGCTGGACTTCGATCCGCACCGCGTCCTGGATGACGTGATAGTTGGTGACGATGTGGCCTTCGGTGTCGTAAATCCACCCGGACCCCGCAGCTGGCCTAGTTTGATACCCCCGCCGGTCGCGGAAGACGCGCTCGGTGGAGATGTGCACGACCGAAGGCTCGACGAACGTCGCGAGATCGCGATACGCCTGGTTGAGCTGCTGGAGCATGGGGCTGTTCTCCAGCCGCTGCCCGGCCACCTGGATGCGGACCTTGGTCTGGTGGTAGGTCAGGTTCCGGACGACGGAGGGACCTGCCACAAGGAGTATCGCGGCGGTGCCGAGCACGATGAGGCTCGGGCCGTATGCATTGAGCTTGGCCATGGCGTAGGTCCTCGCTCCTTCTCCGCTGCGCCGGCAAGGGCGTATTCGGCGTTCCGCCTGCGGTGTTTCGCCCCAACGCGGCTAGAACTTCTCCCGCTCCTGTTCAGACATTCTGTATGGGTGCGGCCCCAAGTCCGACGCCTGCACCTTCTCGATCCAGCGTCTCGCCGCCGCCATGATCGGCTCCCCGAGACAAGTGATCGGCCTGGCGAACCTCGGCTGCCAGTCGGAGAGCCCCAGCAGGTCCTGGAGGACGACGATCTGACCGTGACACGCGGTTCCCGCGCCGCATCCAATCACCGGGATGGCGGTCTGCTCGACGATGCGCTGTGAGACCTCGTTGGGGGTGGCCTCGATGAGCAGCATGGTTGCGCCGGCGGCCTCCAGGGTGACGGCATCGGCCAGAAGGCTTTTGGCCTCCGCCGCCGTGCGACCCACCGATCCGTAGCCCCCCCGTCGCTTGGCCTGTTGTGGACGCGCCCCGATGTGTGCCACCACCGGGATACCGGCTCTGGCCATCTTTTCGATCAGCGGAGCAAAGCTGCGGTCGACCTCGAGCTTAACGGCGTCGGCGTTCCCCCCGGTGAGAAACCGCCCCGCGTTGTGAAGCGCCTCGCGGTCATCGGCTTGGTAGCTCATGAAGGGCATGTCACCCATGACGAGGGTGTTGGGCGCTCCGCGCTTGACGGCGGCGGTGATGGTGATGAGAAAGTCCAGCGGGCAATGGATCGTGCCCTCGTAGCCCAGGATCATCTCCGCGGCGGTATCGCCCACCAGCAACAGGGGCACGCCGGCCCGCTCGAGCCAGCGGGCGGTGGTGGCGTCGTAACAGGTCAGACAGGCGAACTTTTCTCCGCGGGCGACGATCTTGCGGATCGTCCGCAGGGTCACCGGCTCCTGCGCCGCTTCGGGAGCCGGCGCTCCGGGCATGGCGGTGACGGGCGTCGGGCTGCCGGAGACCGTGGTCATATCCCTAAGTGTATGCAAAGAAGGCCGGATGTATGCCTGCACAGGCCCCGCAGCCCGGAGGACCGCACGGTAGGATCGGCCCCAGCGAGAGGACCGATGCTGACGCGACGCCGGCTCAGCGCCGAGATGATGGATGATCCGGACGTCGATCCCAATGAACTGGCGACGTCGCTGGCGTTCATCCGGCTCATCAACCGGCGGCTGGGGGGGACGCGAGCGGCCCTCGCTCAGTTCAAACGCTGGTCCCGGGGCTGGTCCGGCGGGGACTCGATTCGCATCATCGATCTCGGCACCGGCTCGGCGGACATCCCTCTGGCGATATCTCGGTGGGCGGCCGGAGCGGGCTGTCGCGTCCACATCACCGCGGTTGATGCGCATCCGACGACGCTGGCGCTGGCCCGCGAGCATGTGGGCCGCTGCCGCGACATCGAGCTGGTTCAGGCCAATGCCCTGAAGCTCACGGACCTCTATTCGCCTGGTGATTTCGACTACGCCCATGCGGGGATGTTTCTTCACCATCTGGATGACATCGAGGTGATGACGGTGCTCAAGCAGATGGACAGGCTGAGCAGGCGCGGGCTCATCTGGAACGATCTTGTCCGCGGGACGATCGAGAAGATCCTGGTGAGGCTGCTGACCCTGGGGCGGTCGGAGATCATCCGCCACGACGGTGCGGCCAGCGTGGGGGCGGGGTTCACGAGGCGCGAGGCGTTGGACCTGGTCGACCGCGTCGGTCTCTCAGAAGTGGTGTACCGCCGTCATCCATTCGGCCGGTTCACGGTGGTGAGCACGAAGAGGTAGGGGAAAAAGCTGTCGGCTATCAGAAGAAGAAGGCGAAGATTCAACACGGAGGGCCGCGGAGAAAAGAGCAGGGTTCACGGTTCAGGAGTGGGAGCTCGCCGCTTTCCCGACCCCCGAACCCCTGTGCCTCCCTCTGGGTGGCTGGGGCTGAGCGAAGCGAAGCCCCGGTCTTAGGGGCGACGAACCAACCGGGGGTTCGCCCCAGCCACCCAGACAATGCGGTCGCCCTCTTTCGCGGCTGGCACAGCCGGCCCTACGTCCTACAACGACCGCTGTGGCTGAGGATCGGGCGCGGTGTCGTCAGGCAGGCGGAGCCGCGTCTCCTGCTTCTCGCTCAGCACCTCGCGGAGTTGTCGCAGCGCCTTGGCATTCACCTCGGTGCGATCGAAGGCGAGCACCTCGAGCTTGCTTCGGCGCTCCCGAGACTCGCGCCATGCGTCGCGGTCGAAGCCGGAGGTGAACTGGGGCTGGGTGGCATAGATCTCGGCCATCTGGCCGCAGATCTTTTCGTAGGCCGGCTGGTATTCAGCCAGGATCGCCTGGATCCTCGACCCCTGATCTCCGCTGAGGTCGTCGAGGCTCATCGCGGTGCTCAGGAACCGCTGCGCCGACCGGCGTTCGTTGTAGGCGGCGGGGAAGGCCTTGCGGTTGTAGGCGCTCTTTAACGCATCCGCCTTGGACGGCAGGGCGGACGAGACCGCGGCCATCGCCGCGCGGTTGAGCTCGATGATCGGCTTGCCCGCCTCGGTCATCCGGCGGTTGTGTTCCGTGTTGGCCCGGCCGAACGCTCGCCACCTCTGCCGGCGGGCCTCCACATCGGAGTCGTCATTGGGGCGTCTGGCCTCGATGGATCGCTTCTCGGTCTCCCGAGCCAGCAGAAGCATCGTCTCGAAATGCCGGCGAAAGGCGCCGGTCACGTTGCGCTCGTAGCCCCCAAGGAGTGTCCGGGCTTTTGCCCGCTCCTCGTCGGCCAGATCCAGATCGACTAGGAGGCTCGCCACGTCGACGCCGGCTTCCTGGGATCGCGCTCTTTCAAGGGAGGGCGATGATCGCCCACCTCCCCCATGCCCGGACCCACGGCGGTTCCGCCAGGGGCTCTGGGGGCGGGGGATGTCGAAACCGCGGTTGAAGACCGCCCGCTCGCGGGCCAACCTCAGCCGCCGGGCGATCCCCCTCTGCTCGTCGTTGCTCATGAGGATTTTCAGATCGTCAAAAAAGCTGCGATCCAGCTCGTGGATCGAGTCCACGATTCGTTTTCGCAGGTCGTAGACCTCGTCGATCTGGTCCGCGGCGGGTGCGGCGCCCTCACCCGGAGACCGTTGCAGCTTTGCGCGAGCGCGGTGGAGCGCTGCAACATCGGTCTCCCTGACCCCGGAGAAGGACACCATGTAGTCCTCGTGCAGCGACTCGAGGATGAACCGATCATCATCAGCCAGCCCAAGAATCCGCCGGTAGCTGGAAACGTCGCGGGCGGTGATGGGCGGTGGCAGGAAGGGGTCGGGGCCGAGCCACGGGTCGTCTGATTCGGTGAGCGTTTCACCCGAATCCGCCCGGGGACCGCCCTCGCCCGCTTGAGCATCGGCCGGCCCGCCGGCGGCCAGCGCGGACTCCAGATGCCAGGCATATCCGGGCCCCAGCAGACCGCTGAGCGCCTCGACGGTGGCGCGATCCAGCTCGGTGAACCGCGCGCTGAACGCCTCGAGCTTCCCCTCGTGCTCCCGTCTCCCGGACCCCCGGAAACGCATCGGCGAGAAGCTCTTCCGATAGGCATCGATGTACTTGATCATCTCGCCGTTCAGCCGGTCACGGCTGGCCTGAAACTGGATCGACGCCGCCTCGACGCTCTCCCGTGTCGCCTTTGGGAGATTCGGGATTCCAAGCGCCGCCCTGAAACCGGCATCGGCGCGGGGGGTGCGCGGGATCTCCGGGTAGGCGCGACGGAGGTATCGACTGCGCAGCCGCTGGGCCGCTTCGCTCGAAAGCATCTCGGTGATCTGGCGGAGGGAGCGGCGGTTGAGGTCGCCGATCGCGGAGGCCTTCTCGGCGGGCTTCTTGAACGCCTCCGCCCATGCGTCGGCGAGCGACTGGAACATCTGCCGGCGGGACTCGCGGTCGGCGAAGTCGGCTGGGTCGATTCCCTGGACCTCCAGAGCGTCGACCACGTCGAGGAAGACCCGCGTGGTTGCCTTATAGAGATCCCTGGTGGCCGCGGTGAGCCTGACTTCGTAGCTCGCGACGAGCGGGTCGGAGGCGCGGCGCTGCTCCTGGGAAAGCTCCAGCTCGTCATACAGACGGCTCAGATCGACCCGCGCCGCTCGGTTGATGAACCCCATCATCCGGGTGGCGCCGGTGGCGTACCGCTGGCGCTCGCGGCTGTGCATGACGCGGGTCAGCTCGGTGACCTGGGAGTCGGTCAGCACCGTCTGGAGGTCGTCGAAGAACCCGCCGTCAAGCGATCTGATCCTGGACATCACCCGGTCAAGGATCTTGATGGATTCCTCGATCGCTGGCCGGTCGAGCATGCGAAAGCCGCCGGCAAACATTCGTCCCGTCTGCTGGAGCAGAGATTCGATCTCCGCCGCGCGGAGCTCTCGGAAGCGGGCGCGATACTGCTCGTGAAATGAGTCGATCGCGCCCCGCTGCTCCTCGGTGAGCGCGAACCGGGCGGCGTAGCCGGTGAGATCCCGGCTTGAGATGGGGTCGGGCACGGCCCCCCGGGTTCCCTGGGCGTGGCTGACGGCCGCGGGCAAAACGGCGGTCAGAGCGGCCACCCCGGCAAGGATGAGGCGATTGGCGGCGGTGATCCGTGTGTGCTTCATGAAGAGCAATCCATGTGGTGGAAGTGGTCGGGTCCGTTCTCGCCCGACGCTATGCGACGCTCGCCGGCAAGTCCACGAAATGATTCGTCATATTGACGAATGTCTTCGTAAGACGGGCTCCGCGGCGCCGTGAAGGGTCGGGTGGCCCGCCGAAATGGGCTCCGGAACCTCGATGGTACCCGCGGGGTCAAATCTCAGGCTCCGACGTATTTGGCGTAGATCGACCTGGCCGCCTCGGGCTCTGTGGTTCCCTTGATGATCGCCCGGCCGTCGGGGAAGAGCGTCAGCTCCACCGGCTCATCGCGGTTGCTCCGCTCCCGGGCAAAGCGGCCGTGGAGCAAGTACCCGTTGTGGGTAAATGTCCCGTGAGCCGCCAGTCGCGCAGCCATCTGGGCGAGATCCAGACCGCCGTCGCGCGCCTGGGAGTCGGCGGGGGTGATCTGGATGGCGTTGCGACCGCACAGTGAGGTGGTCGAGGTCCCGACTTGTCCGGTAAGCGAATCGAATTTCCCCTGAACGCAGCAGGCGCAATTCCCCGCCGCGCGGGCCCCGCTGATGTCGAATCTCCGCGTTCGGTTCTCCCACACGTCGATGGAATAGAGGGAGCGGTCGACTGCGTCGAGGTTGCCCGAGAGCAGCTTGAGCGTCTGGGTCGCCTGGTGAGCGGCGATCGTGGCCGCGGCAGGACCCAGCACGCCCGCGGTGTCACAGGTCTGTGTGGCCCCGGGCGGGGGGATGTCTGCAAAGATGCACCGCAGGCATGGCGTCGATTGCTCCGGGGTCCACGAGACGTTGGACCTGGCGGCGCCCGCCCGATGCTGAGGGTGGGGCAGGATGGTCATCGACATGCCGCTGGTGGCGACCGCACCCCCGTAGACGTAGGGCACCCCGAACTTGACCGCCAGGTCGTTGAGCAGAAACCGACCCTCGAAGTTGTCCAACCCGTCGATGATCACATCCGCGTCGTCGAGGTACCGCTGGGCGTTTCGGTGGTTGAAGTCATCGACGTGGGCCGTGACGCGAACCTGGGAATTGATGCGGGCGAGCCGGGCTCTGGCGGCCTCGGCTTTGGGGATCGTCTCCTTGACATCGTCCTCGTCAAAGAGCACCTGCCGTTGCAGGTTGGTCAGGTCGATCGTATCGCGGTCGATGATTGAGAGCCGGCCAACGCCTGCACGAGCGAGGGTATCGACGATCATCGTCCCCAGAGCGCCGCACCCGACAACCAGGGCGTGCGAATCCAGCAGTCGTTGCTGACCGGCCTCGCCGATGGAGGGAAGAATCATCTGGCGGTGGTAGCGGTCGAGCATTGGCGGGGAAAAAGAGGTGCGGTGCGTCTCTTCATCGTATGCAGTGGCCCGGGTGTGAGGCATGTGCCCCTGGACCGCGACGGTCGCGCACGTTCGCGCAGCGTACTTACCACTTGCCCATCAACCGCTCGACCCACGCCTCGGCATCCTTTGCCTCCACCCGACTTCTTGAGAACGTGACCCGCAGCGATCCGTCGGCCAGGAAGGTCATCTGGTTGATGATCGTGCGGTCGAGGCCGATCAGCCGCCGCGACTGGTCGGCGACGACGCGACGCTGGGAGGGTGTGAAGCGACGATCGCGGACGCTTTCGGTAAACGCACGGCTGATCGCACTCTTGATCGAGCGGGCCGGCCATCCGGCGGCGATGGTGGCGGCGCAGCGACACAGCAGCCACTGACGCGGGCGCGGTCCGATGGGGCCGAGCTTTTTCTGCGCCCATTCGTAGAAGCCGATCGCGGGCCGGTTGAGAAGCTCGGCCCTTTTGGTCATCTGGTTCAACTGGCGTTCCAAACGCTGAAGCCGCCGGAGATCGGCGCCGGAAAGCGGCCCCGACTGGTTCCCCCGTTTGAGAAGCGCCACGAGGTCGCGATCGGCCCGGGGGTTGGCGACCATGGCCGGGGCGTGGCGCATGAACGCTCCAAAGAGCTGCTCGTCAAGCTCCCCAAGGGCTCGGGAATCGTCGGCGAAGCTGATGAGCTGCCAGCGGACGTAGGCGTCGATGAAGGGGTTGCGGTGGGTGCGCCGGCTCAGCGCTCGATCGAGATCATCGGCCTCGATGGTCCCTTCAAATCGACGGGCAAAGTCGGGTTCCGCGGGGAGGCCCAGCGGGTCGGTCTGGAATCGCCGCGCCTCGCGCGTGAGCTGCTTGATCGCCGCCTCGATCGAGGATCCGGACGCGGCTCGCCCATCTGACGCGCAATCGCCAATCGACAACAGGGCAATCAGAAACAGCAATCCCCCGCCCACACGCACGAGCGAATCCTACAGCGTTCAAAGGGCGGGACCGGGTGGCGTCACCAAAAAGCAGGGAAGAATGGCTATCGGCTGTCAGCTATCAGCTGTCGGCCAGAGGCACGCCGGCCGCATTCTCTTGCTGATAGCCGATAGCTGATGGCTTCCTTCTGGGTGGCTGTGGAGGAGTCCGCCGCAGGCGGGCGACGCCACGGTTGGTCCGCTTACAAGAAAGACCGGGGCTTCGCTTCGCTCAGCCCCAGCCACCCGAGCTCAGCCCCAGCCACCCTGCCAACTCCTCTGGAGCCGACAGCTGATAGCTCTTCTTACCACGCAAAGTGCGCGAACGCTTTGTTGGCCTCCGCCATGCGGTGGGTGTTCGAGCGTGTCGCCATCGCCTTGCCCTCGCCGCAGGCGGCGTCGTAGAGCTCGCGGGCCAGCCGCATGTGCATGGGCTTACCCGAGTCGGATCGCGCGGCGTGGATGATCCACCGGAAGGCCAGGCTCTGGCGTCTCCGCGTCGTGACCGACATCGGGACCTGATAGTTCGCCCCGCCGACGCGGCGGGAGCGGACCTCCACCGCGGGTCTGACGTTGTTGATCGCCTGATGGAAGATGTCGATCGCGGTCTTGGGCAGGTTCTCGGATTTGTCCTTGTCCAGCTTGCCCTGGATCTCGTCGAGGGCGGTGTAGACCAGACGCTGGGCCACCGACTTCTTGCCGGCATGCATCACCGAGTTGATGAACTTCGCCAGGATCTTGTCCGCGTACCGGGGGTCAGGGCGGAGTTGCTGGTCTGACTTGGTGATCCGGCCGGCCATGGGGTTTCTCGAGCGACGTAGAGATGAAGGGAAAGCTGACAGCTACTTTCCGCGTTTGGTCCCGTACTTGGATCGGCCCTGGGTGCGACCGTCGACGCCCAGACAATCCAGCACTCCACGGACGACGTGGTAGCGGACCCCGGGCAGGTCCCGGACACGACCTCCACGCACCAGCACGATCGAGTGCTCCTGGAGATTGTGGCCCTCGCCCCCGATATACGCCGTCACCTCCTTGCCGTTGGAGAGCCGGACGCGGGTCACCTTTCGCAGCGCGGAATTGGGCTTCTTGGGGGTGACCGTCCGAACCTGCAGGCACACACCGCGCTTTTGGGGGCAGCTGTCCAGATCGCGGACCTTGCTCTTTTTCTTGGGCGTCCGGCGCGGGTTTCGGACGAGCTGATTGATCGTGGGCATCCGGTTGGGGGTCCTTGGCGTCTGAGTAAGGAACGGCCTCCAGACGAACCTGCCAGTTTAGCCGCCACGCGCACAGGGGGCAACTTCTTTGGCATTGAGCCGAGCCGACCCCGTCAGCTGCGGTGGCGCTCGC
>JADFKZ010000135.1 GCA_022564665.1 Planctomycetota bacterium
GGTCGGCGGCCTTGACCCAGACCGACGCCCCTCCGCCCCCAGGGCTGACCGATAGGTGGCCGGTCCAGGAGGGCGCCGCCGGCTGCACCGTGGCGTCGATTCCCTCGTCCCGCAGCAAGGCGGCCTTGGTCTGGGCCTCGAACTCGGTGGGTGTGCTCACGACGAGGGCCGGGCCGTCGGGGCTGGCCTCGTGGCCCGGTTCAGGCGCCGGAAATGGTGCTGGATCGCTCATGGGTGTGCTTTGTAGATGGTGCGAGACATGGCCTCCGCCTCGGCCGGACCGAAGACGCCAAGCGGCGTCCGGACCGACCAGTCAGAGACCGTCTCGCGGTCAATCCAGACCGACTCGCCTCGCTTGATGCTTCCAATGACAACCGGCGTGTTGAGAAGCAACCCCCGGGCACGATCACCCTCGAAACGTTTTACCTCGAACCAGATGTGCTCGCGCGGCGCGTCGGGCTCGCCGGGGAGCACGTGGCCGGCCTTGATGAGAAACTGAGCCCGCGGCTCGCCCGCGGCACCTGCGAGCGACCCGAACGCCTCTTGCAGCCGAGGCCAGGTCACACGCGCCTGCGCTGCGGCATGCTCAGTCGCTTGCGTGGACAAGTACAGCGGGATTCCACCGTCGGCGACCGTCTCCAGCGCATCCTGCGGCCAGAATCGCGTGTCCTGCCCGACGCCCTGGGTGCTCGTGGGGCATACAACCGCCCGCACGCCACGATGCGCGGTGTGGTCCTCGGGCCCTCGGTCCGCCATGCCGCCGGGAACGCCGGCCCCGATCAACGGGGCGACCTCTTGCCACCGCCGGAACGTGACCGCCAGATCGCGACCGATCTCATATGGCTCGCCCGGCGGTGGCGCGGGCTCCTCCAGCAGCCGACCTGCGATGGCGCTCAGGAGCTCGCATGCCGTCGTTGCGTACCGCTGAGGTACCTCGAGCATCTCCAACTCCGGCCTGCCGCAGCGGGCAAGCCCGTGGGTGTGCAGCCATGTGGCGCCGTCGGCGTTGCCAACGGCATGGACAATCCAAAGCGCCTCGGGCAGCGGCGGGAGATCATCGGCGAGTAGCCCCTTTTGAAGCGCGTCGCGGGGATGCCACCGCCCGCTGTTTGCATCCAGGAGCGCCGGGAGATCTGCCACCGACCCGGCGAGCCAACGAATCATGCGGGCAAAATCCCCAAGCGGATCCTCTTGGTCGAGCACGGTCTCGGCGCCGACGATCCACCTGCATTGGCGCGCGCCGGAATCGTCGAGTTCCTCGGGACCCAGCGGCCGCGCCGGCTCCGACCAAATGACGGCCGGTTGCCCGTGATCGGGGATCCGGACCTCCCGGCACCAGATGACCTCGGCCCCGCCCTGGACCTCCTCAACAACCTCGGCCATGCGATGGGAGGAACCGCCGCCCGCGGCGAGAACCTCCCCAAGCATCGGCGGCCGCTGGTGGGGCCACAACGCGATCAGCGTCGTGGGCTCCGGCTCGGGGACCGCCCAGGGATCGAGTTCATTCTCAGCGGGCACTTTCACGTCGGATTTCCGCCAGTTCTGTTATGTCAGCCGCTTGGCATCCATGCCGGCGCGGCTGAGCCTTCGCGGCTCCGCCGCTCGGGATTCCCGGCATCCTGCCGGGGTTGTTCTGTCAGCCGCTTGGCATCCTTGTTCTCACGCCGCTTGGCGTCGTGCCGGGCGCGGCTGAGCCTTCGGGGCTCCTCCGCTCGGGATTCCCGGCATCCTGCTGGGGTCTGTTCTGTCAGCTGCTTGGTATCCTAGCCTGCGGGTTGCGCCAGGGAGCTCAGCTGCGGGCGGCAGCGTCAGCCGACGGTCAGCGGCGCGTCCAGATCACGACACAACGAAATTCACGATCTTTCCGGGCACCACGACGACCTTCCGCACCGTCTTGCCCTCCAGAAGCGCCGCGATCCTCTCGTCGGCCAGTGCGGCGGTCTCGATCTGGCTGCGATCGGCATCCGCCGGGACGGTGAGCCTGCCGCGGACCTTGCCCCCGATCTGGACCGGAATCTCGACGCTCTCGGAAGCCAGCATCGCCTCGTCATGGACGGGCCAGGGTCCCGCGGCCAGGGTTCCTTCGTTGCCGAGCCGAGACCTCAGCTCCTCTGAAAGGTGCGGGGCGAAGGGGCTCAGGATCAGCACCAGCCGGCTGAGCTGATCGAATGTAAGGCCGCCGCTTGAGGTGGCGGCGTTGACGAGCTCGATCATGGCCGCGATCGCGGTGTTGAACGCCATCCGCTCGATATCCTGCCCGACCTTTGCGATCGTGCGGTTCAGCTGCTGCTCGATGGTGCCGTCGGGCTCCGAAGCGACTGCCAGCTCACCGGTCTGCTCATTCACGCCCAGCCGCCACACGCGTTGCAGAAACCGCAAGGGGCCGATGATGTCCCTCGGGTTCCAGGGCTTGTGCGCCTCCAAGGGGCCCATGTACATCTCGTAGAGCCGCAGGGTATCACAGCCGTAGGCGGCGCAAATCTCATCGGGGCTGGTGGCGTTCTTGAGGCTCTTGCCCATTTTGCCGTATTCCTGGATGACGGGCCGGCCCTTGTGGAAGAAGCGGGTGCCGGGTTGATCCTGCACCTCGCTGGCGGGGGCGCCGTCGGAGTCGACGACCTCCCGGGCCGGGACGGCGAAACCGCGCTCGTCACGGTAGGCGAAGGCCTGAATGTAGCCCTGGTTGAATAGACGCGCGAAGGGCTCCGCGGTCGACACGTGACCAAGGTCGTAGAGCACCTTGTGCCAGAAGCGGGCGTAGAGCAGGTGGAGCACGGCGTGCTCGGCGCCGCCAACGTAGAGATCGACGCCTTTGTCACCCATCCAGTACCGCTCCGCTTGCTCATTGACGAGCCGCTGCTGGTTGCCGGGATCAATAAACCTCAGGTAGTACCAACACGAGCCCGCCCATTGCGGCATGGTGTTGAGCTCGCGCCGAAACCGCCGACCGTCGCGCTCGACGTACCGCCAGGACTCCGGGGCGCGGGCCAGGGGCGGTCGCGGCGGGGACATATCCCCGGGGTCGGTGGACTGGGGGCTGAAGTCGGTTATCTCCGGCAGCTCGACCGGCAGCTCTGACACACCGAGCCCGATTGTCCGGCCATCGGGGTCGTGCAGGATCGGGAAGGGCTCCCCCCAGTACCGCTGCCGGCTGAAGAGCCAGTCTCTGAGCTTGTACTGGACCTCGGCGCGGCCCAGACCCTTTTTCCGGAGCCAGTCGGTGATTGCCCTCTTGGCCTTGTCGGTGGGCAGACCGTTGAGCGAGACCTGATCGTTGGCGGAGTCGATCGCGGTGCCCGCGCCGGCGAAGGGGTAGTGTGTGCGGCCGCCTTCGGCGTAGGCCAACGCGGCCTCCTTGCGCGTCGGCTCATGACCCGCCGGCGGCCGGACCACCTGTCTGATGGGCAGCTGAAACTGCCGCGCAAACGCCCAGTCGCGGAGGTCATGTGCGGGCACGGCCATGATCGCGCCCGTCCCGTAGCCCATGAGCACGTAGTCGGCGATCCAGATGGGGATCTTCTCGCCGGTGGCGGGGTTGACGCAATGGGCGCCGATGAAGACGCCGGTCTTGGTTATCTGCTCGGCCATGCGATCGAAATCGCTGATCGATTCGGCCTGTCGCTGATAGCGCCGGACCGCCTCGCGCTCGCCGGTTGTTGTCAGCTCCCCGACCAGCGGATGCTCAGGCGCCAGCACCATGTAGGTGGCGCCGAAGATCGTGTGGGGGCAGGTGGTAAAGACACGGATCCTGTGTCGTGTGCCCACGACGGGAAAGTCGATCATGGCGCCCGTGCTGCCGCCGATCCAGTTGAGCTGCATGCGCTTGATCGGCTGCGGCCAGTCGACGAGATCCAGGTCCCCCGCCAGACGCTCGGCGTAGGCGGTGATTCGGAGCATCCACTGCTTCAGCGGCCGCTTGAAGACCGGATGGTTGCCGCGCTCGCTGCGCCCGTCGTTGGTGACCTCCTCGTTGGCCAGGACCGTTCCCAGATCCGGGCACCAGTTGACGGGAACCTCGGCCAGGTAGGCCAGGCGTTGGCCGGCCAGGACCGCGTCCTGCTCGGAGGGGCCCAGGTCGCCGAAGGTCCGCGCGTCCGCCTCCCGCTCGCTGCGGTCGGCGAGTGATCCATCTCGCCTTACAAGAATCTCGCCCGTCTCGAGCCGACCGATCAGCTCGCTGATCGGTCGGGCCGCGTTCCGGTTGCGGTCGTAATAGCTTTGGTAGAGCTGAAGAAAGATCCACTGCGTCCACTTGTAGTAGCCCGGGTCGATGGTGGCCAGGCAACGGCTCCAGTCGTAGCTCAGTCCCAGGGCCTTAAGCTGGCGGATCATGTTGTCGATGTTCGCCCGCGTGGTGACGCGGGGGTGAACGCCGTGCTCGACGGCGAACTGCTCGGCGGGCAGGCCGAACGCGTCGAACCCCATCGGGTGAAGCACGTTGAACCCTCGCATCCGCCGGTAGCGGCACATGACGTCGGTGGCGATGTATCCCAGCGGATGCCCCACGTGTAGCCCGACCCCCGAGGGATATGGGAACATGTCCAGGCAGTAGAACTTGGGCTTGGCGGGGTCGAAGCCGGGGTCGCCGGGGTTGGGGGCGGCAAAGGTGTTGTGCTCATGCCAGTACCGCTGCCACCGAGTTTCGATTTCGTTCGCCAGCCGGGCGGTGTATCGAAACGGGTGCTCGTCGTCAGCGGTCGTCCGCGTACCCGCGTCGGTTGTAGGGACGTTCGCCATTTGGGGGTTTTGGGTAAAAGGGCCCCAACTCAGCGTTGCTGCCGCTTTCGGGCCAGCTGGGCGAGGTACTTCTTCGCCTCGCCGGCCAGGTAAAAGCTGCCGGCGATACAGATGAGGTCGTCGCGCCCCACGGCGCGTGTTGCCAGGTCGAGTGCCTTGGGCAGGCTCGGCGCCACCTGGCTCATCTTGCCGGTCCGCTCCGTGAACTGGCGGTGCAGCTCCCCCGGGTCGGCCGCCCGCGGCGTCCACTTGGCTCGTGTGAAGATGACCTTGTCACCGCCCGAGGCGAGCTGGCTGAGCATGCTGGGGATGTCCTTGTCCGCGCAGCAGCCGAAGATACAGATCAGCGAGTCGTAGGGGACGTAGGCGCCGACGCTCCGCATCAAGGCGCCCACGGCCGCGGGGTTGTGGGCGCCGTCGATGAGGATCCGCGGCTGGTTCCACACCAGCTCCATTCGTCCCGGCGTGCGCGTCGCAGCCAGCCCCTCGTTCATGGGGACCTCGGGAAACTCGAAGCCCGACCTCTTGAGGACGTCGACGACGGCCAGGGCCAGCCCGCAGTTGATCGCCTGGTGCTCGCCGGGAAGCGGCACCGGCAGATGCATGAACTGGCTCGTCTCGGTGAGCACGCACACCCGGGAGTGCGGCCCCAGCGCGTCCGACGCGCCGAAGCGGCAGCTGAACTCGATGTCCTTGTTGAGAATACGCAACTCGACGTCAAGTTCCCTGGCGGCGTCCCGCAGAACCTCCTCCACCTCGCGCGGCTGCTCGATGGTCAGGGCGGGCACGCCCCGCTTGAAGATGCCGGCCTTCTCGCGGGCGATCTCGGGGAGGGTCCGCCCCAGAATGTGAGTGTGATCGTAGTCGATCCTGGTGATGACGCTGACCAGGGGAATGATCAGGTTCGTCGAGTCGAGCCGGCCGCCGAGCCCCACCTCGATCACCGCGATGTCGACGACCTGATCGGCGAAGTGCTTGAAGGCGGCGGCCGTGCACAGCTCGAAGAACGTCGGCTCGGTCGACATTTTCGCCGCCACGCCGGCGGCTTCACGCATCAGCCGTGTGAAGTCGCTTTTGCCGATGCGATGAGTGTTGATCGTGATCCGCTCCCGCACGTCGATGAGGTGCGGGCTGCTGAACACCCCCACCCCGTACCCGGCGCCCTGAAGCATCGAGCCAATCATCGCCGCCGTCGAGCCCTTCCCCAGCGTGCCGGCCACGTGCACCGTGCGGATCTGCTCGTGGGGGTTGCCGAGGCCGTTGAGCAGCTGCCGCATGCGGTCGAGCTTGAACATCGTCTCGTCGTAGCGCACCACACGCATCCGCTCGAAGTCCACCCGGTCGTACAGGTACCTCACGGCGCTGGAGAAGGTGGTGATTTCGGGCACGGATTCGGCGACCGCGCGCTTGCGGCGGGGGGAGGAGACCATTTTGCCCATAGAGCCTCAACTGTAGCACTTTCCGGAAGGCGGTTCAAATCTATTGGCGCAAACGCTTTGGTGAGAACGCATTACAAACAATTACCCGCACCCTGACCGGGCGACCGAAAGGAGGTGATGGGACACGAAACGCGGTCGTGTGGAACCGGTGAGGTCTCAATGCTGTCAGCGGTCAGCGATCCGCTCTCGCCAATCACCAATCACGCCGGCGGAGCCCGTGGCGGTGACGGCGAAGATCTCCGGAGCGCGGCCGAAGTGATCGACAAACTGGTGGCGTAGCTCGCTGGAGACGCTCTCGACCGCGTCCGTCTTACACAGCGCGACGCAGCAGCCGCCAAAGCCGCCGCCGGTCATACGGGCACCGATTACGCCGCCTGGGCCGCGATGATCAGCGGCCGCGTCCACAAGACAGTCCAACTCGGGGCAGCTGACCCCAAATCCGTCTCTCAGGGAAGCGTGGCCGTCGAACATCAGCTCGCCGAGGGTCTTCAGGTCGCCCGTCTTCAGCGCCGCCGCCGCAAGCAGCGTTCGCTGGTTTTCCAGGATCACGTGGTGGGCGCAGCGGCGCTGAAGCTCGCTGAGACCGGCGTCTGGGAGCATTCCAAGCGTGGCCTCGCGAAGCGTGCCCACCCCCAGCTTGCGTGCCGCACTCTGGCAGGTCTGGCGGCGGTCGGCGTACCCGCTTTGCGCCAGCAGGTGTCGGCGGCCGGTGTCGGCGATCAGGACCGTTACCTGACGTCCGGGCGGCATGGGAATCGGTCGCGCGGTATTCGGGAGGCAGTCGATGAGCAGGGCGTGACCCTCTTGCGCGCAGGTGGCGGTGAGCATGTCCATGATCCCGCAGGGTGTGTTGGGAAACCCGTGCTCCGCCCGCTGGCACAGCACCGCCCTCTCAATGGGATCGAGCCGTGCGTCGAGGAGGTGGTCCAGGAGCGTTGCCATGGCGACGCCAACGGCGGCGCTCGAGCCCAGACCCGCCCCGATGGGGATCGTGCTTGTAAGGGCGAGGTTCAGGTTGGGTACCTCGTGCCCGGCGTTGGCGAACTGGTGGGCAACGCTCAGCAGGTAGCCGGCGAAGCTGCCGGACCGCGGTGCGGAGGGGCGGGAAAAATCGGCCTCGAAGACCTCGTCAAGGTCGACCGCCCACAGCGTTGAGGGGGGCGCGGCCACCTTTTCAGCCACGATGATCGCCCACCGGTTGATCGCCATCGGCAGCACATACCCGTTGTTGTAGTCGGTGTGCTCACCGATCAAGTTGACCCGCCCCGGCGCGGCGGCGGCGAGCCGCGGCCGCCGGCCGAACCTCCCTTCGAACGCCTCGACCGCGGAGGCGAGCTGCTCTTGACAGTCGACAGCCCTCAGCTGATAGCCCTTTCTACACCCGTCGTCCGGTCGTGAATCGATGAAGGCAGACCGCAGCGGCCACGGCGACGTTGAGGGAGTCGACTCCCTCGGCCATCGGGATTCTGGCAACATGGTCGCACAGGTCCAGTGTCGCCGGCGCGAGGCCGTCGTACTCCTGACCGACGATCAAACCCACCCGCAGGGGCCGGGGCACCGAGTCGAGGTCGACGGCATCCCCGCCGGTAGCGGCCCCGATGAGGGTCAGGTGCCGATCGCGCTTCAGCCGCTTCAGGTCCCTCTCCCAGTCACGGCTGCGGGCGAAGGGCACCGTCAGGGCGTGACCGATCGAGACGCGAAGTGACTTGCGGTACAGGGGATCGTGGCAACGGGGGCTCAGCAGGACCCCGTCGACGCCGAACGCGGCGGCGTTGCGGAAGAGGAACCCGATGTTGTCGATGTTGCTGACCTCTTCGCACAACAGCACCGTCACCGGTGTCTTTGGGCCCCGGGAAAGCTCGAGGTCCGCCCGCTGGAACGCGTCCCGCCGGCCGACACCGAGCACGCCCCGGTGGATGTCGAACCCGGCGACCTGCTTCATGAGCGCCAGGGGGGCGACGTAGACCGCAACACCCGGTGGCGCCAGGGGTTGGATGCGGTCCAGCCAGTTGGGGCTGACCAGGACCGACTTGGCGGCGCCCGGGACCCCGAGCATCCGCTCGACCACGAGGGCCTGCTCGGCGATGAAGAGGCCTCCGACGGCCCCCGCTCCCTTCACCTCGCGGTCACGGATGTCCCGGTAGTCCTCGAGCCGGGGGTCGCCGATCTCCTTTATCTCGATGATGCCGGCAGCGTCGCTCATCGCCGTTGGGTAGCCTCCGCAAAAACCTCCGTGCAATCCGTGCCGTGATCTCTACGGG
>JADFKZ010000136.1 GCA_022564665.1 Planctomycetota bacterium
CACATCCGATAAAGATGGAGTATGCGTACCCCAGATATTGCGTTCAAAGTTGGTTGTTTCCTGAAAAACACTCTTTGTTGAGTCGTTATATTTAGTGAGCTGAGCTGGTGCATTGTGGCCAAAGTGACGAAAACTACGTCCTATGCGGTAGGCGGTCACCTGGGTATCTCGATTTTCCGTTAATGCGCCTTCGAATGTAATAATAGTGCGATCCAGTATTCGCTGCACCTCAGAGACAATCAAGATCTCAGCTTTTTTTTGCGCTGTATACGGTGTGCCTGACACATCGAACATGGCCGCGTCGGGCACCAACATCATTCGATCGCCCGCTTTTATATCAATTGTGTCGATAATAGGCCCCTCACTGAAACCGTTCACAGAATCGATCTCCAAGTTGTTGAGGCCGGCCATGATCGTTTGGGTTTCAAGTCTTGGGCGATAAAGATGAAACTTGCTCAATGCAGAATAGGCAATCGTCTCTTCCACCGTCTCAAAATCTGCTGCCTGCTCCAACCCCTCCACCTGCGCCTGGAGGGGGAAACCGGCCGGAACCACCACCGGCTTGTCGTTTTTCACCTCAAAGGCGAAGGTGGCTTTGCCGCCCAACCCGGGTGAAAGGCGGTAACCCAGGAGTCGCACCAAATCAGCAACGCTCTCCCTCCACTGAGCCGTCCTCAAAAAAGCTTCATTTGCATATAGGTCCTGGTAAAAGGTGAGAATATCGCCTAAAATAGAGGCGCCTTCCAACAGAGCGATACCCGGATCCTCCGCGTCCTCTGGGTCCGCGTCGCGAAGGTTGATTGCGAGCGTGAACTTCAGATCGCCGGTGGCCGCGTTGATGGTGAGATCGCTGCCGTTACCGAAGATCCTGTTGTTGATTGTTTGCAGAAAGGTACTGTCGTTGGTGATCGATGCGCCGTCGTCGAAGGAGAGGCTGCGCAAGCCGGTGAGGGTCAGCTCCGCGTCTGCCGTCACGTTGAAGACAAGGCCGCCGATATTGATCCAGTCCTGCCCAGCCGTGTTGTTGGGGCGCTGCTCCTCTTCACCTGTGCTTCCGAAGATCAAGCGGCCGCTTTCCAGATCGAAATTCGGCGCGCCGGGAAGCCAGTTCGCATCATTGGTCCAGAGGTCAGTGGCGCCCCCGCCGTTCCAGGTAAAGTCCTGCTGGGCGTAGGTGGCGGCGGTCAACAGGAGGGTGAGCCCCCCTCCGATCGCCGCGATCGAAGCGCCCGTCATCTTTAGACCTTCTCGATCCCTGATCATCGCCCCCGGGGTCCTCCCGTACCTCAGGTACTCCCCGGGGAGGGCAGAGGATCGGGAGCCCACGCCGCAATCGCCCGTATTTCCGCGGGATGGGACGCCCAGACGGACCCGGTCTCCGGGCCCTGCCTGGGTAAGATCTCGATTGACTGTCTCGGCGTGTATTATCGGTTGCCCGCCGCGGTCATCGCCGGGGCGACGAGGCGTTGGCCCATCGCCGGTCGAGTCATAGACTGAAGCAGTGAACATCCGCGTCCTGCCCAGCGTGTTCGCCGCAGCCTGGACCGCGATGGTTCTGGGTGGTTGCTCGGTCTACGACCACCGCTATCTCTATGAGCCGAGACCGGCCGAGATCCTGTCCCCGCCTGACAGCGGTGAAGAGCTCCGCACCCTGGTTACTGTGGTCGGGGTCCGCCGTGCCGATCGAGAGTCGAAGCTGCCCGCCTGTATCGAGATCCGCCTGCTCGTCGAGAACGCGGGGAGCGACCTGGTGACGGTCGAGCCGGACTCACTGGTCTTGATATCCGCGGGTTTGAAGCGTTTCCCGGACCCCATCGTCCGGCCCATGGATCCGATCGAGGATGCTCCCCGGGACGGCCCGGTCGTCGTCGCCTACTTCCCGTTCCCCGACGATATCTACCCCGCTGAGTTCGATCTCAGCGGCCTCAACCTCCGCTGGAAGCTCAAGGTTGGTGACCGATCCGTCACCGGCAGCGCGACCTTTACCCGCCTGCCGGAACTGTACTACGACCGGCACCACTTCCATATCGGCGTCGGATATCACAGGTGGGATTGCTAGATGACCGCGCACGATTGTGCACGGTCATCTAGAGCAGGCGAGCTGTAGAACAGTAGAGCAGTTCAAAGAGCGGAAGGCTCTGCTCACCTGCGGTCTACTGCTCCACTGCTCTTGGGCTCAATGACATCCGAGCGACCGGATCTACGCCCGAGCGTCGAAGAAGTGCAGAATCGCGCACGGTTATATAGAAGCTGTTTCATGACCGAACCGTCGGCCCATGGAAGACCGGGCCTTCGTCCCGATGCGATCGGGACTCAGCCCCAGCCACCCGACCAAAGTGATTCAGCAGAGGGTTCAGGGTTCGGGACGAACTGCTGAACGCTCTTCTTTCCTCCGCGGTCCTCGGCGGCCCTCCGTGGTGAATCTTCGCCTTCTTCGGCTTCGCTTCGGTCAGCCCCGGCCACCTGGCCAACTCGTCTGCGGCTGACAGCTTCTCTACGCCGCGATCGTGAATCGAAAGTCGCTGCTGAGCAGGTCTTCGGCGTCCTGGGGCTCGAGCGGCTGGCCGAAGAGGAACCCCTGCCCGTAATCGCACTTGAGGTTCTTCAGATGGGCGAGCTGCTCCCGTGTCTCGATTCCCTCGGCCACGACCTTCATGTTCAGGTTCTGTGCCAGCAGGACCATCGTGCGGACGATTGACGCGCAATCCTGCTTGCTCACCACGTTCTTGATGACGCTGCGGTCTATCTTCATGATGTCCAGCGGCAGGGTGTGGAGGAAGCTCAGCGATGAGTCGCCGGTGCCGAAGTCGTCCATGGCCAGTTGCACACCCATCGCCTGGAGCTGATTCAGAACGGGCACGAGGTTGGTGGCGCTCCCAATCATGTTCGTTTCGGAGATTTCCAGGACCAGTGATCGCGCCTCGATGCCCGCTTCGCTGATGAGGTCGGTGATCGCGGGAATCAGGTCCGCCTGCGAGAGCTGCTGCTTGGAGATGTTGACGCTCATGGTCAGCCTGGTGCCGCCGGGATGGCATGTCTGCCATTTCTTGAGCTGGTGACATGCCTCGCGGATCACCCGGCGACCGAGGGGAACGATCAGACCGAGGTCCTCGGCGAGGCCCAGGAACGCTTTCGGCAGAACGATGCCGCGTTCGGGATGAGCCCATCGGAGCAGCGCTTCGAACCCGACGAGCGTTGCGGTCTCCAGGGAGATGATCGGTTGGTACACCAGCCTGAACTCGCCGTGCTCTGCGGCGCTGCGCAGCTCTTTTTCGAGCGACAAGCGGTTCACGACTTCGCTGTGCATCTTCTCGTCAAAGACGACGTGGCGGTTCTTGCCCGACTTCTTCGCGTGGTACATGGCCCTGTCCGCATCACGCAGGATCTCGTCGGCCCGCTCGTATCGGCCGTCGCTGATCACGATGCCGATGCTGGCGGTGGCGGTCACGTCGTGGCCGGCGATGGCATGCGGGGCGGAGAGCTCCTTCTGGATTCGCTCCGCGACGAGCAGTGCATCGCGAACGTCGCGAATTCCGTCCAGCAGAACTGCGAACTCATCGCCGCCCAACCGGGCGGGCAGATGGCCCTCCCCCATGCGCGTGGCCGTGTCCATGCTCCGAAGGTTCGCGCGGAGCCGCTGGGAAATACTGATCAGCAGTTGATCGCCGACCTCGTGGCCGAGGCTGTCGTTGATGGTCTTGAAGTGATCCACGTCCAGGAACAGGACCGCGAAGAGGTAGTTCGGGAGCCGGCGGGAGCGGTTGATCGCCTGTTCCAGCCGCTCCGTGAACAGCGAGCGGTTCGGCGAGCCGGTCAGGGTGTCGTGCTGGGCGGCGTGTCGCAGCCGGTCTTCGACCTGCCTTTGGTCGGTGACATCGGCAAATGTGGCAACGATCCCGTCACCATGCTTGACGGCGTGGATCTGATACCACCGGTCCCTGTCTCCGTGGTTGCAACAGCGCACGTCCCGAAAGGGAAGCTTTGTCTCGATGACGCTTAGAGCGTCGTGAAAGAGACCTTCGCCTCTGATACAGGGAAGGTTTTTCACCAGAGGTTTGCCGATCAGGGCATCCTTGCTTCGGCCCAGGAGCTGTTCCGCCTCTTCGTTGACGAGCCGAACCTCCAAATCGACCACGATGCCGGCCTCATCACGGATGGCCTGAAGGATCATGACTCCGCTGATCGAGCTCCGCACGATGGAAGAAAGCAGCTCCTGTGAGGAGGAAAGCTCGCGGCTGGTACTGGCCAGAGCGCTGTTGAGACGCTGGACGTACTCGCGGCCGCGGCCCAGGGCCAGCTGCCGGATAAACCCGGTCCCGATAAACAGCGCGCCGCCCAGGAAGCAGACGATGTTCCACTGGAAGCCCCCGGCCTCCATGAGACCGGGATCGGCCTCGGAGCCCCAAAGCGCCGGTGTATCGGTGAGGGTG
The DNA here is from genome assembly GCA_022564665.1 of Planctomycetota bacterium. Taxonomy (GTDB): domain Bacteria; phylum Planctomycetota; class Phycisphaerae; order Phycisphaerales; family SM1A02; genus JADFKZ01. The sequence continues at coordinate 4,431 of JADFKZ010000136.1, forward strand.
ATAAGGCCGCCGAGTCCAAGCAGGCTCAGGCCGATCAGGACGGGTGCCCAGCTGCGGGCCTGCGGGCGCAGAAACCCCGTGATGATCTCGATCATGACCACGAAGATCACCACAATCGCGGCTGCGCCGAAGAGCTCGAGTATCGGATCATTCATGCGGGCAACTCGATGGTCTTGGGTTCGGCCGATGGGCGGCGATCTTCCGTGCGATAGTCATCAAATATCGAACAAGCCGGTCGTCCCGATCTTCGCCAGCTCGCGGGCAACGTTCTCGGGGGGATCGATCAGCTCCAGACCGACCTGGTGCCGCCGAAAGGAAATCCGCTTCGACCAGACCACGCGGGCACGCAGCTGAAGCTGGCGTCCGCTGTAGTCAAAAAGGACCACTTTAAACCAGCCTCGAAGCCGCCGGCTGCTGAGCACGCGTATGCCGCTGCGCGAAAGGTCGATTACCGGACCGAGGTTGGTCTGGAGCGACCGCTGCTTGAGCCGGGCGTCCCGCCTCCGTTCCGGGGCAGGTGCCGCAGCAGCCGTGTCGGTCGTCCGGTGGTACTTCAACGTCTCCCCTGCGGATCTCATCGGACATGGGTCCGTGCAGAGTTAGCGGGAGGAAGTGGTTGCTGCCACGACGGAGAAATCCTCACGAATTGGCGCCCCCGGGCCGCCGATAAGGGAAGGGAAGAGTCGAGCTCCAGGAACACAGAGGGCCGAAGATGACGAGGCAGAAGATCCTTCTTGCGGAGAGAGATGTGGAGCTGCTGCCGATTCTCGCTCTTCATCTTCGCAATGAGGAGTACGAAGTCCGCTGTGCCGACACCATCGCCGTGGCCTTGTCGGCCGCCCTGCTTGAGACACCGGATCTCATGGTGCTGAACGTCCACATGCCCGAAGCCGACGGCGTCGACGTGAGGGCGTTCCTGGACCACGCCGATCGGTCAAAGATCCCCGTCATTTGTCTGGCCGGCGAGGAGCAGCTCCGGCGGAGGGGCAGAATCAGGGTTGAGGATCTCGATAACGTGGCGGTGATTCACAAGCCGGTCGCAACAAGCGAGCTGCTCCAGAGCGTTAAGACAACGCTGGACGAGGAGCGCCGACAACGCCACACGTGAACCTGGAGCCGTCCGATCCAGCCTCCCGTGAGCAACCTCAGTCGAGGCCGAGAACGTTCAGATGGAAGCAACGTCACGAATGCAAGCGCCGCCCCCGCACATTCTGCTTCTTTGCGATGACGCCGGTGAAGCGCGGCGTATCCGCGAGATGCTCGAAGAAGAGCCGTCCGAGGTTCCGAGACTGACACATGCCAAGACCCTGCCCGCCGCGATGGAGGTGCTTGAGCGTGAAAAGGTCGAGCTCCTGCTGCTGGATCTCGCCTTCACGGTCGGCGAGGGCCTCGATCCATTGTCAATGGTGAAGAAGAGCGCGCCGATGATTCCGATTGTCGCTCTCTGCACGCAGGAGAACGAGCCGCTGGCAAGGCGGGCGGTGCAGGCCGGGGTGCAGGACTGTCTGGCTAAGGCGAACCTGGACGGCCGGAGTCTTCTTCGAGCGGCCCGATTCGCCATCGAGCGGAGCCGCCTGCAGAATCAAGCCGAAGAGAATCTCCGGCGTCTTGCCTATGAGGACCAACTCACGCACCTTCCCAACCGCGTCTCGTTCACCGACCGGCTCCGCCGCGCGATACGCGAGGCCAGGCGCAACCCCGAGTTCAAGTTCGCGGTGCTCTTTCTGGACTTCGATCGCTTCAAGATCATCAACGACAGCATGGGGCACGAGGTGGGGGATCAGCTTCTCGTAAGGATCGCCGAGCGGCTGCGGGGCAGTCTTCGTGCCACGGACATCGTGTCTCACGGGCAAGACGGGCATCTTGCCGCCCGACTGGGCGGCGACGAGTTCGTCGTTCTGCTGGACGGAATTCGCGACGTTCGCGATGCACTGCTCGTCGCGGAGCGAATCCAGAAGGAGCTCTCTGCCCCGCACTTCATCGCCGGCCACGAGATTATCTCGACCGCCAGCATCGGGATCGTGGCAAGCGATAAGCGATACGTGCGGCCGGAGCAGCTTATACGTGATGCCGACATTGCCATGTATCAGGCCAAGGCGGCGGGTCGTGCGCGTCATGTGGTCTTTGATGAGAAGATGCACCAGGATGTCCTCAACCGGCTGAGGCTTGAGGAGGGTCTCCGGCACGCCAACGAAAAGCGCCAGTTTACGCTCCACTACCAACCGATCATCGAGCTCCAGAGCGGGTGTCTCGTCGGATTCGAAGCGCTGATCCGCTGGAGGCATCCCGATCTCGGCCTTGTCAGTCCCGGCGAGTTCATTCCGCTGGCCGAGGAGATCGGGCTCATCGTCCCCATCGGCCGCTGGGTTCTTCGGGAGGCGTGCAGCCAGCTGAAGTCCTGGCACGATCGCTTTCCGTCAACGCCCCCGCTGACGGTCAACGTCAATCTCTCCGGGCGGGAGCTGGCCGATGCCAACCTGATCGCAACGATCCGACAGGCGCTCGATGAGACGGGTGCAGATCCACGTTCACTGAGGCTGGAGATCCCCGAGAAGACAATGATGGACGACATGAAGAGGCAGGTTACGGTTCTCCATGAGATCAGGAAGCTGGGCGTGCGTCTGTGCCTGGATGATTTCGGAAGCGGGCATTCCTCCATAAGCTGTCTACACCGCTTTCCCATCGACATGCTCAAGATCGACCAGATGTTCATTGACAACATGGGCGCCGGGATCGACTACGCGGCCGTTATTCACGCGATCATCACCCTGGCCCACAACCTCAATATGAGCGTGGTGGCTACGGGCGTCGAATCGGGTGACGTACAGGTGGCGCAGCTGCAAGCGCTGCAATGCGATTATGCCCAGGGCTTCTTCTTCTCTGAGACGCTCGCCGCAGATGCCGCCGACGCGTTTATCGCCGGGGCGCTACAGCGAGAGGGCGCGGGCCCGGCTTCGCCTGCTGCCGAAGAAGACGAAGATTCACAGCGGAGAGCCGCAGAGGATCGCGGAGAAAAGAGGAGGGTTCAGAGTTCAGCACGTCGTCTGGAACCCCGAACCCCGAACCCCCTTGACTCGTGCTGACGTAGGGCCGACTGTGCCGGCCGCCGAAGAAGGCGAAGAGTACAGGGAAAGAGGCTGTCAGCTATCAGCTGTGAGCAGCAGGTCGACCCGAACCCCGGCCGCATAGGATTGCTGGCGTTCATAAGGCGTCGTTCAATGCGATTGATTGCCTCCAGGTGTGCGCTGGTGACGTCCGCTATCCTCTTTCTCTGGGCCGGCGGTGGCTGCTACGAAGAGCTCGACGACGAGGAGCCCTCCTCGCTCGAGCCTGCGGCCGAGGGTTCGTCCGCTCCGCCCCCCTCGAGCATCGGCAACACGCCTCGTCCCGGGCTCGGTGGTGCCAGGCGGGCCGCTCGCAACACAGAACAGAAGATCCAGCAGCAACAGAGGAAGCTCCAGGAGACGATGGAGCAAGACAGCGACGGGTGATTGGCGGTGCGAGATTGCCGGCGGGGGTTTCCCAAGGAAACCGGGCATGGGAGGGGTTCGCGCCCCTTTTTCAAGGAGCAGACCATGCGGTCCATTGCTCGAGCCTGAACGGCCGCCATCATGGCGTTGGCGGTTTCGGTTTTCCTGGGCGGCTGCTACGGCGGCGAAGCGGAGCAAGAGCAAGCCGACTCCTACGCGCAACCGGCTGACGAGGGTGGGACGACGTTCCCCGCCGACCAGGACGACTGACCGAAAGAAGCTGTCGGCTCTCGGCCAGAGAATGCGGACGCCGCAGGCGGACGACGCCACGGTTGGTCCGACCACAAAGCGGGATAGGGGAGGGCCTCGCGGCCCTACCCCTCCCACACCACCGTGCGTACGGGTCCGTACACGGCGGTTCGTTCCGGTTGAGCATGCGACCAAGCAGCCAGCT
>JADFKZ010000137.1 GCA_022564665.1 Planctomycetota bacterium
CGACGGGCTGCTTCAGGAGATCCGTGAATCGCGACGCACCGCAAGCGCGTCGATCGAGGGTCTCGAGGCCCGGCTCTACGGGCTGGTGCGGATCCAGGTGGCCTACTCGATCGCCGCCCGCGGGATGGCGTTGCGGCGGCTCACCGAGCACGTCCAAAAGGTGACGAACAAGCTCGCCGAGGACTCGAAAAGCTTCGAGAAGACCGTGCAACGTCGTCTTCGGGAGCTTCTTGAGCAGCCCGGCGATGCGCCGGGGCAGAATGACCCGGCGGGCTAGTGCAGTTTGCGTCACAGCCTAGCGGCCGATTGAATCGGAAAGCAAAGATTCACCGCCCAGGACCGCGGAGAAAGAGGCTGTCAGCTATCGGCTCTCAGCCAGAGGCGGCAAATCTCTGGGTGGCTGGGGCTGAGCGAAGCGAAGGCCCGGTCTTTGGGGCTTTGTCTGACGACCCCACCTGGCGTCGTCCGCCGCGTACCACAGCGAGTGTCGGCCCGGAGGGCCGTACGGAGCGCTCTAAATGGCTACCATGCGTCCGCCATGTTTCCGGCGGGCCGACGTCGAACCCCGGTTTCCCCTCGGGCCCTCGGCCTCACCGGCGGCATTGTCCTGGCGGTGATGGTGCTGGGATGTCTTGCGAGCATGCCCTATACGTTCGCGACACCGCGGGCGGACCCCACGGCGCGGCGTTTTGAGGCGACTGATCCCGACCGCGCCCTTCTGCCGCCATGGTGGGCGCCACACGCCGCAGACGAGCGCTCCAGAGTCCAGGCCGCGGCCGATGTGCGCGGTCGTGGGCCCGCTTGCCACCTGGGCACGGACCGGCTCGGCCGGGATCTGTTCATCAGGTGCCTGGCGGGCGGCGGCATAAGCCTCTTGATCGGCTTGGCGGCGGCCGCGTTTTCGGTGTGTATCGGGACCGCCTATGGCACCGTCGCCGGGTACCTCGGCGGCCGGGTGGACGCCGTCCTGATGCGTATGGTCGACATCCTCTACGGGCTGCCCTCAATCCTGCTGGTGGTTCTTCTGGCGGTCGCAGCCGACGGGCTGATCGAGCGAGCGGGCGGGGAGATTGGCCCGGGAGGGCGCCAGCTGATCAATCTCGTGACGCTGCTTCTTGCGATCGGGTCGGTGAGCTGGCTGACGATGGCCCGCGTCATCCGCGGGCAGGTGCTCAGCCTCAAGGCTCAGCCGTTCATGGAGGCGGCGCGGGCGATCGGGCTTGGCTGGCCGCGGCAGTTTACCCGGCACCTTCTGCCCAACCTGCTGGGGCCGATCGTGGTGTACGCCACGTTGACGGTGCCTGCCGCAATCCTCTCTGAGTCCTTTTTGAGCTTTCTCGGGATCGGGGTCAAGGAGCCGCTGCCCAGCTGGGGCAACCTGGCAGCGGACGGATTGAGCGAGCTCAATACGGTTCGAGTTCGCTGGTGGCTCCTGTTGTGGCCCTGCCTCTTCATCGGGCTTACCCTGTTGTCGCTCAATTTTGTGGGTGAAGCGATCCGCGACCGGCTCGATCCCAAGCGGCGGACGGCCTCGGCGCGATTGAGCTGACGGGTCGCGCCAACTCGTTCCCTCTCTACAGGAGCAACACCGTGCAACGGCAGGACAACGAGGTTTCACGCGGTCGAGGGGCGTGGCGGTGGCCGGCGGCGCTGGCACTCGCATTTTTCTCCGGGGCAGCGGCTTTCGCGGGAACCGGGGCAGGGGCGGGGGCAGGCTCCGAGTCGCCGGTGGCGCTGGCCCTGGAGCGCGCCAAGAAGACGGCTGACGAAATCGTGGCTGTCAGCGACGGGAAGCGGACATTCGATAACACCATCGGCCGGTACGACGATCTCATCGCCCAGCTGGAGCTGGACACGAACATGGTGATGTTCATGGCGTACGTCTCCACCGACGCGGCTGAGCGCGAGGCGGGCACGGAGGCCGAGGAAGAGGTGACAAAGTGGCGGAACCGCCTCAACAAGCGTGAGGACCTCTACCGGGCGGTCAAGGCCTACGCCGACACCAAGCCACGGCTGGCCGGCGAGCAGAAGCGGTTGCTCGAGCACATGATGCGCGACTACCGGCGCGCGGGGATGACCCTGCCGACGAAGAAGCGTGCCCAGTTGCTGGAAATCCAAGACGAGATCACCGAGCTGTCGATCGAGTTCGAGAGGAACATCCGCCAGGACGGCTCGCGGGTGCCGCTCACACGCGGGGAGCTCAGCGGCCTCCCCGAGGAGTACTTTGAGAACCCGAACCTGAAGCGATCCGGTGACATCTACCTCGTTGGCCTGGCCTACCCGCAGTTCTTTCCCATCATGGGCTACTGCGACAACGAGGTGACGCGGAAGAAGGTCTGGCTGACGTACAAGCGCCGCGGTGGCACGAAAAACGTGCGGATCCTTGAGAAGATCCTCAAGCTGCGGGCCGAGGCGGCGCAGCTCCTGGGCTACGCCCACGCCGCCGACTACGAGATCGAGATCAAGATGGCCAAGAACGCAGCGAATGTGCAGGCGTTCTATGACAAGCTCCGCCCGCTTGTTCGCAGGAAGGCGCTGCAGGACTACGACGAGTTGGTGACCGCCAAGAGCCTCCACACCGGCGACGGGTCGGCGAAGTTGTACCCCTGGGACTCCTCCTTTTATATCAACTGGCTGAAGAAGACGAAGTACGCCGTCGACCCGGAGAAGGTCCGCGAGTACTTCCCGCTCGAGCGAGTCGTGGAGGGTCTCTTTTCGATCACCCAGTCGCTCTACGGGCTGGAGTATCGCGACGTGACCGGACAGGCCGCGTCAAAGGGCCGGCCCCTGTGGCACGAGGATGTCCGGCTCTACGAGGTCTGGGACACGGCCAGTGGAGAAATGCTCGGGGCGTTCTACCTCGACATGCACCCGCGGCCCGACAAGTACACGCACGCCGCCCAGTGGGGGCTGGCCCAGCACAAAGTGTGGACGGACAGGCGGCTCAGGCGGGTCACTCGGGTAACGAAACCGCTGGCGGCGCTGGTGTGCAACTTTCCCAAACCCACCGCCCGCCGGCCCTCGCTCCTGACCCACGACGATGTCGAGACGTTCTTCCACGAGTTCGGCCACTGCCTCCACACGATCGTCTCCGAGGCGCGGTACTTCACCTTCTCAGGCACGTCGGTGGAGCGAGATTTCGTGGAAGCGCCCTCCCAGATGTTCGAGAACTGGGTGTGGGACGCCGATGTCCTGAGGACCTTCGCCCGGCACTACTCGACGGGGGAGCCCCTTCCCGAGAGGCTGCTCAGCGGCATGATCAAGGCGCGCCACCTCGCCTCGGGCATGCTCGCGGAGCGGCAGTTCTTCTACGGACTCTTCGACATGCGCTGCCATCTCGATCCCGGCGGTGAGGTCAAGACGACGCAGCTGGGATACGACCTGTGGGACCCGGACAAGGAGAACATCGAGTTGTACGATCCGGTTCCGGAGACGTACTTCCAGGCGGCGTTCGGCCATCTGACGGGCTATCAGGCGGGCTACTACGGCTACCAGTGGTCGCTGGTTTATGCCTGCGACATGTTTCGCCGCTTCAAGGAGCTGGGCATGCTCGACCCCGAGGCGGGGATGTACTACCGCAGGAAGATCCTGGCCAGGGGGGGGACTGCGGACGGCCTGGATCTGGTCCGGGGCTACCTGGGCCGGGAGCCGGATACGCGGGCGTATTTGGCACATCTGGGGCTGGAAGTGATTGAAGAGTGATTCGTGATGTGTGAGCCGACAGCCGACAGTTGAAAGCCGACTGCCTCTTTTCGTGTCATCGCCCCTTCTCGAGATCGCTGACCTCGCCGTCAGCTTTGATGCCGACGGCGGGCCGGTGTCCGCCGTCGACGGTCTGAGCCTCACCCTCCATCGCGGCCAGATGCTGGCGGTGGTCGGGGAGTCAGGCTGCGGCAAATCGGTCACCGCCCTGAGCATCCTCGGGCTCCTGGAATGCCCGCCTGCTCGAATCGACTCCGGCACAATCCTCTTTGACGGCCGCGATTTGATGTCTCTTTCCGAGAAGCAGATGCTTCAGGTGCGCGGCGGCGAGATCGCCATGATCTTCCAGGAGCCGATGACCAGCTTGAACCCCGTCTACACGATCGGCGAGCAGATCGTCGAGGCGGTCATGCTCCACAGCCCCGTCAAGCGCCGCCGGGCGGTTGAGCTGGCCGCCGAGGCCCTGGAGGCGGTGGGCATGGACGAGCCCAAGCGGCGATTGGCAGATTACCCGCACCAGTTTTCCGGAGGCATGTGCCAGCGGGTCATGATCGCCATGGCCCTGGCGTGCAAGCCGAAGCTGCTCGTGGCCGACGAACCGACGACCGCGCTGGACGTGACGATCCAGGCCCAGATCCTGACCCTGCTGGAAACGCTGAGACACGACCGGGACATGGCGGTCCTTTTCATCACCCACGACCTGGCGGTCGTGGCGGAGAACGCCGACGTGGTCTGCGTCATGTACGCGGGTCGGCCGGTGGAGTACGCCTCGGTCGGTGATCTTCTCGCCAGGCCCCTCCACCCCTACACACGGGCGCTGCTGGCTGCGGTGCCGCCAGTGGGGGGCGTCGGGCATGTGGGGGGTGTGGGTGGGCCCGTTGGCGAGCGGCTCGTCACCGTCGAGAAGGCGCTGGCCGAGCCCAGCGCCTTCGACGAGTTGCCTGGAGGTTGGGCGCGGGGGCGGGGGGCGGTGCCCTGGTGGCCGGCGATGGACCCGCCGGAGGACTTCCTGGGCGCGCGGGGCCGCGGTGACTCGGTCCTGTACGAGGTCGAGCCCGACCATTGGGTCGGTTGTTGGCTGACAGGATCGCTTGCTCGCAGGGCGCAGCGCCCGCCGGACATCGCCGCCAAGCGCAAAAAGATTGCCCCCAGCGTCCGATCAGGGCGTTAGGGGCCAGGGCGTGGAAAGAAGAAGATGCCCCCTGGTGCCCTTTCGGGCGGCAGGGGGGAGGAGAAAGAAGAAAGGCAATGTGAACCCTTCATCCAATGGCTCGCTTGTACAGCCAAAACCGGGTGGCCGAGCAAAAAGCTGCCTTTTGGCAACCTGCCGAGCTTGTTCTGTCAGCCGCTTGGCATCCGTGTTCTTACGCCGCTTGGCATCTGAATTCTCACGCCGCTTGGCATCCTGCCGGGCGCGGCTGGGGCCGGGCGCGGCTGGGGCCGGGCGCGGCTGGGGCCGGGACGAACCTGCTCCGCTCTGTTGGTCTCCGCTCCGCCCCTTGTTTGGGGGTGGCTGTGACGGAGTCCCGATTTCATCGGGACGACGCCACGGTTGGTACGGTGACCAAAAGACCGGGGCTTCGCTTCGCTCAGCCCCAGCCACCCAGAATCTGACGACAGCTGACAGTCCTGTTCCTGAACCCTGAACCCTCCTCTATTCCCCCGCCCCGGACGTCACCGGCGCGTCCTTGGGCTCGGTGTCCTGGAGGATCGCGTAGGCCCCATGGCTCACGCAGCTGTTGATCCGCTGCAGATGTGTCAGCAGGTCGAGATGGATCGCGCTGGTCTCGTGCGCTTCGGCCAGACCGGCGTTGAGTCGGGCAAAGTGCCGGTCACGAAGCTCGTGCTGGTAGTGGTCGATTCGTTCCTTGTGCCGGAGCAGTTGCTGGGCGAGGTCCCGGTCCCGCGTGGCATACGCGGTCTCGGCGATTTCCACGTTCTCGGCGACCTTGGTATAGAAGTCCTCCATCTCCTGGGCGCCCTCACTGGAGAACTCCGCCCCGAGCCTGATCTTCTTGAGGACCAGCTCACTGATGTTCTTGTCGATGATGTCGCCGATGGTCTCGAGCTCCGCGAGGTATCTCAGCTGCCGCATCTGCTCTTCGGGGTCGTACTCGCCCGCCTCCTCCCTGGCCAGCCTCGTCAGAAAGCGTTTGACTTCGGTGTCCAGAAGATCGATCTGGTCGTCGCGCTCCGCCACGTCGCGCGCCAGCCGCTCGTTGTTGGTCTTCAGCGCCGTCCAGGCGTCATGCAGCATGCCGCGGATGATTTCGGACATGTGGGTGATCTCGCGTAGCGACTGGCCCATGGCCAGCGCGACCCCGCCGATCGGCCCCTCGGTGATGTACTTTGGCCCGAAGGTCTTGCGGGCATGGGGCGGGGGGACGGGAACAATGCGCTCCATCAGCGACGTCACCACGCCGACCGCCGGTAGCCCCACCGCCGCCACGACGATGTTGTAGCCCGTGTGGACGGCTGCGACCCCCAATGCAAAGCTGACCGGAGGCGTCCACACCTGCGCCCCGAGCAGGGCGGCCGCGGCGTAGCTGAAAGGATGTGTCCAAAGGTACACCCCGAACAGGGCCACAACCGCCAGACCCAGGCCCGCCACGACCGACTTGAGCAGCAGGTTGGCCAGGGCGAGCCGCCGCGGCTCGTGGTGCCTCCACCCGACGATGAGCGTGGTGAGAGCGAGGCCCACGTTGGCCCCGAGCACCACGGGGATTGCCATTCGGAACGTCACCACCTCGGCCGCCCCGAGCCCGATGGCCAGGCCGATCGTCGCCGTCGATGACTGCAGGGCCATGGCCATGGCAGCTGCGAAGAGGGCCAGCAGCAGGACATGGCTCTGGAGAATGTCGAAGTTGATGATGCCCCACATCCCGGTGCCCTTGGAGACGTCCGCCCGGACGGCGGCGTCCTTCATGATGCCGATGGCCAGAAAGATGAAGCCGATCGCCAGCAGCACCTGCCCGATCCCGCGGCTGCGGTTGCCCCGGGTAAACTGGAAGAGGGCCACACCCGCCAGCAGGACGATCGGTGCGAAATCCTGCAGGTTCAGCGCGATGAGCATGACCATGATCGTCAGCCCGATATTGGCGCCCAGGACGATCCTGAGCATCTGCCCGGGCGTCAGGTGACCCGCGCGGACGGTGTGGACCGCCAGCAACGACATGGTGGTTGAGGAGGGGGCGAGGACGGAGACCGCGATACCACTCAAAAAAGACCATCCCGGCCGGGTAGCCAACCGTTGCATCCAGGTCCCCAGCCGTTTGCCAAAAAGGCGGTCCAGGCCCTTGCGGAGGTAGCGCACACCAAAGACGAGCAGGGCCACCCCTCCGAAGATGGTCAGCAGCGTGGTCATGATCGGCCTGCAGCGATTATCGGGGGTTGTGGGTCCGAGCTTGAACGGCTGTCGGTGCGGCGGCCGCCGAGAATCGTCTCCTCTGTTTGCCAGAAGCGTTTTTTGGACGGCCTCGAGACCGTCCTGGCGGTAAACGCCCGCTTAAGAGTTTGAGCCGGGTGCCGGCTCGCGCCCCTTTTCTGCCAGCTTCTTGCGGAGGTAGGTCTTGACCCACTGCTCGAACGACTTGCCCGCCGCCGTGTCCCTGCCGGTAAACCTCACCTCGGCGATGTCATCAAGGCTGAGGGTGATTCGCGGGCCGTCTCCACGGGGAATGATGCGGATCGTCGAATCGCGGAGGCTCGTGCCCATCCTGCGATCGAAGGCGAACCCGATGATCGACTCGCCCGTCGATCGTCTGATGATCGTGACGTCGCCGCGGTAGTCGACGGCCATCTCGATCGCCTGCCGCAGCTTCTCCTTGTCGGAGCCATCGACGGCGATTCCCTGCCATGTTGATGTCTCGCTGCGGGTGTCGGCTTCGTCAGTCATCGGGGCGTATCGTAGCGCGTAGGGCCGGCTGCCGAAGACGGCGAAGATTCACCGCGGAGGGCCGCGGGGAAAAGAATTGGATTCAGGGTGCAGGAGTGGGAGCTGGCCGCTTTCCCGAACCCCTCCCTCTTGCGGGCTCACCCCGCCAACACCGCGTGCAGCAGCTTCGTCGCCGCGTCGTAGATTCCCGGACTGGCGCCTTCCCGCGGTCCAGCGACGTTTAAGATCTGGATCTGGCGAGCGTCGAGCCACTGGCGGATGTCAGCGACCGCCGTGACGGCGGCGCCGGTCGGATCGACGACAAGATGCGGCTTTTCCTGGCGGATGGCCAGATCCCGGGCCAGCGCGGTGCCGCCGGCCAGGACGCCCGCGGCGAGGATGAGCGTGGCGTCGGCGTCGCGGACATTCCATTCAGTCCGCTGCGCCGGGTCGGCCGAGGGCGTCTCGTTGAGAGGATAGCGCTTCGGGATCGGGCCCTTTTCGCTCAACCGGCCCCGGGGGCACCAGCCGCGACACGCCAGATTCAGCTGTAACGCCACATCCAGGGCGGCACGATCCACGCCGCTCTGTCCGCCGGAGATGATTGTCGTGACCAACGTAAGCTCCGCCCCCCGCCGTCCCAAGAGCTGTTTCAATCGCTCCGTAGCGGCCTCCGGCCGCTACGCTTCCTCGCGACGACATG
>JADFKZ010000018.1 GCA_022564665.1 Planctomycetota bacterium
CCGACACTCGCTGTGGTCCCGCTTCCAGACGGTTGGCGAACATGGCACCAGGACTGTTTTGAGCGCTCCGTACGGCCTCGCGGCGTCCGTGCCGCTCTTGTTTGTCAGCCCTCCGGGCTGAGGGCCGACACTCGCTGTGGTACGCCGCCGCGAATTCATCCGCGGCGGCTGACCGGGCGCCTTCTTGTTCGAGTGTTCCGTCGCGGCGTCCTTGCCACTCTTGTTCATCAGCCCTCCGGGCTGCGGGGCCGCTCTTGTTTGGCAGCCCTCTGGGCTGCGGGCCGCACACTCGCTCTGGCGGCTACGCGGCCTATTCCATCGGCCGCCACGCATTGACGCTCCCTGCGCTAAGTTGACCCTGACATAAACCGAAAATAGGCATAAATTGCTTGGTCAGAGGTTGATTGTGTGTACCCTTACACGCACGGTGGGATTGTGCATTGCCGCACGATCAACTGGGCAGGAGGTCCGACATCATGCTGGTTATCACTCGAAAAGAGGGGGAAGAAGTCGTCATCGGCGATCCCGCGAGCCCGATCGGCGTTGTCCGTGTGGCATCGATCAGAGGTGACCGGGTGCGGCTGGCCCTGCAATTTCCACGTGAGATTGCGGTTCACCGAAAGGAGGTCGCCGACGAAATCCTTGCCTCCAAGCCGCAGGTGGTCGGGTCCATCCGCCCCGAGGCGACTTGACGGCTGCGGTCTTCGGCCGATCAGGCAAGGCAATGGCAGTTTGCGTCCAGGCGTAGCGGCCTTTTCGATACGCCGCGAAGCCCACGAAACAAGCGCGGCCCGCAGCCCGGAGGGCTGCTGAACAAGCGCAGCAAGGACGCCAAGACGCCGCTACGGAGCGATCGAAACAGCTCAAACGCGCAATAAAAGGCTCGTGGCGCGGGTGGGACACGCCACGAGCAAGAGGAGGGAACAGACGGCTTTTGGTTCTACAAAGGCCGTGCGGTACGGGCGGCCTCGGCCCGTGGGCATCGCAGCCCGGTGCCGTAAGCCCGGCGAAACGGATCGGCGGCTCCGTGCCGATCCAGCCTCGCGGCAAACACGGGTCCTCCATGACCCGGCCACCCCACTCGTGCGCCAGCTGGCGGTTTGGTCAAACGGATCAACACTGTTTCGAGCGCTCCGTAGCGGCTCGCGGCGTCGCGGCGTCCTTGCCGCTCTTGTTTGGCAGCCCTTCGGGCTGCGGGGCCGCTCTTGTTTGTCAGCCCTCCGGGCTGAGGGCCGACACTCGCTTTCGTACGCTGCCGCGAATTCATTCACCGCGGCTGACCGGACGTTGCCTCGCTCTGGCGGCTACGCGGCCTATCAAAAAGGCCGCTACGCTTTGACGCACACTGCGCTAGCCTGCGACGCTGTAGCGCGGCACCTGGGGGTCGGCGGGGATGATGTCGATGTATCGGGTGCGAAACCGAACCGTTCCCGCCGCGATCGCATACAGCGTGTCATCGCCGCCGCGGCGGACGAGATAGCCCGGCTTGAACCGCGTCCCGCACTGGCGGACGATGATCGAGCCGGCCCGGGCCAGCTGGCCACCGAAAAGCTTCACCCCGCGATACTGCGGGTTGGAGTCGCGGCCGTTACGGGTTGATCCCTGTCCCTTCTTGTGCGCCATGTCACCTCATCACCCAGGATTGCCCCACAAGCTCTATCGGCTTGCTGCCGCGGGCCGGGGCATTGCCGCGGATCAGATAGTCGCGCTGGAGCGTCTTACTCAGGAGGACCTCCGTGGCCGTGATCGGATGGCGGACGGCGGCTTTCTCCCCGCTGAGGCCTTCCACGAACATCGACAGTTCGTTGACCTGGACATTCAATGCGGGCCACACCACCAAGCCCTCCTTGGCATGCTCCCTGCCATAGAAGATCTCCCCGATGATCTGGTTCTGATTCTCCAGCAATTCGTTGCCCAGCAGCTCCATGATGTCCGCGGTGACGCGGCCGGGCACGCGTCGACCCGAGGTCAGGATCTCACCGGCGTCGGTAAACAGCGTGAACCTGGGGGCCCAGACCTGCTCGTGGCCGGTGCGGTTGGTGACCTTGTAGGTGAAGTACCAATAGGAGGTGGAGGTCGGCTTGTCGACAATAAGACGAAGCGGGCCGGGCTCAAACTGAAGCTCCCACCGCTGGGCGACCGCGGCGGGCTTGGGGTATCCCAGGACGCTCGCGGCAGCCCAAAGGACCGCTCCAGCGGCAATGGCAACTCGCACAGGACACAGACGCGGCATGTCTCAACCTCCAGGGACCGCTATTCTATGGGCGATGTCAACGCGGTCAACGGCGCTTGATTATTGACCATTTCGCAGACCAAGAGCGATCAGTTGCGACCCTCGGACGACAACGGTCTGGGCGCCATCATCCACGTGGGTCCGGGGAGGCGGTCCGAGGCGATCGAGCGGCTTGTGGGCACCATCTCGGGCGACCGCGTCGCCGTCGACCGGTTCCTCCACTACGCCAAGGCCAACGCCATCCGCCTGGACGGGCTGTGGTCGCGGCTCGATCGGGCCGGTGGCCTCGCCTTCAGCGTCCTGGTCGTCCCCAGCCCGGGCCGGACCGCGATGGTCTTTTCAAGCCGACCCGCCTCCAGCCGCCAGATTCCAGCGATCGCGGGTCTGATCGATCACGCCTGCCGCCAGCTCAGCGGGTGGAATGTCAACCTGGCCCAGGCCCTCATCGAGCCTGCTGAGCGGGCTGAGCAAGAGGCTTTCACGTCGGCAGGGTTCACGGAGCTGTCCCTGCTGAGTTACCTGGAGCGGCCGCTTTCAAGCAGCGACGCCGTACCCGCGCCGCAATGGCCCCCGAGCGTGCGGATCGAGCCCTATGCCGAGACGCTCCACGACGATCTGGTCAGGGCCCTGGAGGCGAGCTACGAGCGGACGCTGGACTGCCCCGGCCTCTACGGGCTGCGGACCACCGCCGACATTATTGCCGGGCACATGGCGACCGGTCAGTTCGTTGAATCGCTCTGGACGATTCTGCGGATGGCCGACGAGCCCGTGGGCGCGTTGCTGCTCAACCCCTTTCCCGGGCACAGGACCGCCGAACTGGTCTACCTGGGCCTGGCCCCCGCAGCCAGGGGGTGCGGGCTGGGTCGCAAGCTGTTGCGATACGGCCTGGGACTTCTCAAGAAGCGTCGAGAGCGAGCGCTGACCCTGGCCGTCGACGAGCGCAACACGCCAGCGCTTGCCCTCTACCGCAGTGAAGGGTTTCGACCCCTGGTGCAACGCGTTGCGTTGATCCGTCCTCTGGGACGACCACCCGACCAGCCCGCACGATGAACCCTCGCCAGCGGTTTCACAACCTCCTCCCGGCACGGACCTTCGGATCACTTGTGAAACAGCTTCGAAGGATCTGCGGTTGCCACACACGTTTTCCACGAGGCATCGACACGAGCCGCGCAGGTGGTGGAGAAAGATTTTTTCTCATCGCAACCACCCGATGATCTAAGGGCATTCCTGCCGTCCACGGCGAGGGGCGTAACAGGATCGGTCTTGTGAACCACCCGCACCGATCGTAGGCTTGCCCCCATGCCCCTCAGCCCACCCGCTCCCACCGCGGCAACCCGCCGGATCAGCCGCTGCCTGGCTGAGTGCATTGGCGATCGCAGCTATGACATGTGGTTCGGCGACACCACCAGGCTGCACGTCGAGGGTGAATGCGTCCAGGTCGCCACCAACACGAAGTTCGTCGCCACGTGGATCGCCAGTAACTTTCTTGGCGACCTCGACCGCATCGCCCGGGAAGCGTTGGGTGAGCGGGCACGGGTCGATGTGCGGGTCGCCCCGGACCTCTTCGAGATCGGCGCCGCGGTCTCCCAAACGCCCGACGAGCGGTGCAGCAACGGCCACGGCGGCCGCGGCCAAGCGACGGCGAGCCCCGCCCGCCACCGGGTCCCCGTCCGGCAGTTGGCTGACTTCGTGGTCGGGCACTCCAATCGCCTCGCGTTCTCCGCGGCCAGCCGGATTGCTCAGGAGCCCGCCACGGCCTCCGATGTCGGCTCGCCGCTCTTTCTCCACGGTGAGTGCGGGGTGGGCAAGACACACCTGCTGCAGGGAACAGTCCATCGGTTCACCGAACTCGGCCGCGGCACGGAGGGCAACCGGGCCTGCTACCTCACCGCCGAACAGTTCACCAACGAGTACATCCACGCGGTCCGCAACAACACGCTTCAGCGGTTCCGGCGGCGGATGCGACAGCTGGAGCTTCTGGCAATCGACGATGTCCACTTCCTCCTGAACAAGGTCGCCACCCAGAAGGAGTTCCTGCACACGATCGATGCCATCAGCCTCGCCGGCGCGCGGCTGGTCCTGGCCTCCGATGAGCATCCCCGCCAGCTGGGATTCTCCGAGGCGCTCCGCAGCCGCTTCGTCGCCGGGATGGTGGCCTCGATCGAGCGACCCGATCTCTCCACGCGGATCACGCTGGCGCGCAAGCTGGCCGAGGAACGAGGTTTTTCGCTTACCACCGCCGCGGCAGAGGCCCTCGCCGCCCGCTGCACGGGATCGGTCCGCGAGCTTCAGGGGGCCCTCAACAAGCTCGCGGCCCTCCGGCAGCTGGCCGCCGGTTCATCCGAGGCCGAAGTCGGCCTCGTGCTCGTCGAGCAGTTGTCGACCGTGGCCCGGTGGCGACCCAAGACCCCCGTGCGTATCGACATGATCGTTGATCAGGTCTGCGCGCGCCTGGTCGTCAACCGGGCTCAGCTGTTGGGATCGGGCCGCCACCAGCGGGTGGTGCTGGCCAGGGGACTGATCGCATTCCTCGGTCGCGAGCTGACCACGCGAAGCTACCCGGAGCTGGCCCGATGCCTTGGCAGAAGGCACCACTCCACGATTCACACCGCCGTCCGCCGCATCAAGAGGCAGCTCGCCGAGCATCGTCTCATCGACGTCGGGCTCGACACCAAGACGCTCTCGATCAACGAACTCGCGGATCAACTCCGCCACAGCATCATGCGCGCGGCCCGCAGCCCGTAGCGACCCTCGGCCTGCGCGGGCGTCGCGGCATCCTTACCGCTCTTGATCGGCAGCCCTTCGGGCTGCGGGGCGCGCATGCCGCTCGACGGCGAGGCGAATCGGATAGACTCCACCACATGCCGAGGATTTTTCGCCGTCCTCAGCTCGCCCTGGCGACGACGATGCTGTTGCTGGCCGCCCCAGGACCCGGCGACCGCGCGTTCGAGTCATCGATTCGCCAGCTCCGACAGGCTGTCCAGCGGCGTGCCGGCTCGAGCCAGCTGCCGCTTCTTGCATCACTCAGGCAGCTGCGAGACCCGACCCTGCGGCCGTTCTTCAACCGGCTCGTCCAGCACCACGATCCGCTTGTTCGCGTCCACGCCATCCTGGGATTGGCCGAGACCGACGCCTCCGCGCGGATTGATCCGGCGCTGATCCGCGGGCTCGACTCGCGCCACGCCCAGTACGCGGTCATCGTCAACGCGCTGGAGACCGAGCTGATCGACACCGCCGCGATACATGAGCTCCTCGCGGGCGAAGGTCTCCACCCGGGGTCGCGTGCGCTGCTTCTGGCAGCGCTGGTCGGCAGGGGTCAGCGGGTCGATCCCGCCAACGTCGCCCGACTGGCCGACAGCGACACCCTTGCCACGGCCGGCTTGGCCGCGTGCGTGCTCGCGCAGCTCGGCGAGGGGGACGCTCTGGTGAATTACCAGCGGCGGTTGAAATCGCTGCCCGCTGACCGACGCGCCGCACATCTCATGGAGTTGTTCGATCGTGTGTCCACCTACGGGCTTTCGGCCGTCGCGGGATGGGTCCAGCGGACGGTGCAGGCCCCCCAGACGGATCAGCGTCTCCTGGCCGGCGGCGTCTCGACGGTCCTGGCGCTGGACCTCGCCCGCGGTGTCGATCTGTGGCGCCGCTCGCTGGGTGATGACCCGGACTACAGCAGGTGCGTACGCTTTGCGTTGCTACTCGTGGAGGCGGGCGGTGGTGTGGACGCCCAGACCTATGATCAGCTTCCCGCAGACGATGGGCTCATCGGGGCGCTGGTGCGCGCCGGCACGGCAATCTCAAACGGCAGCGATCCCACTGCGGCGTTGATCGAGCTGCTGGATCTTGGCCATCAGGGTGCTTCGAGCTGGGCGCTGAGGGCGGCCGGCGATCTCGATCACCAGCGCTCCGCCGCCGTGTATCTGCACGCGATCGACGCCGTCGAGGGCGACCCCGAGGGCCGAGACCTCCGGGCGCAACTGGCGATCACCGCCACCAGTCGCCTCTTTGCAATCGACCCCGACGCCCTGAGGGGACGTCTTGAACGCGCCGCCGACGACAGCCTTACACAGCAGGTTATCCTGATGGGGCTCCTGGATTCGCGATCGCCGGAGGCGGGCGAGGCTGCCGGCGGCGTCAAGCGGATCGGATTCGGAAAGGCCGACTCCCTGGCGATGCTCCTGATCGCCAAGCACGCAGCGGTGCTCGGCGAGCGGGAGTTGGACCAGCTTGGGGTCATTGCGGCAGGCGGGGGCCGGATCTCCAGTGTCCTGCAAGCGCAGACTTCCTGGCTGTATCTCAAGCACACACGGAAGATCGAGCGGGCGCTCAGCGAGACCTTCGCTGACACCCGGGAACCCTAGCCCAAGCTAGGCTGCACCGACCCCACGATCAGCAACCGACCAGTGACTGACGCCATCCCCCTCAGCCTGCCGGATATCACCGATGCGGAGATTCGCAACGTCGTCGCGACCCTCCGCAGCGGCCGGCTAAGCATGGGCCCGCAGCTCGAGGAGTTCGAGCGCCTCGTCTCCGAGCGGATCGGGCGCCGGCACGGCATCGGTGTGAGCTCGGGAACGAGCGGCCTGTACCTGGGGCTCACGGCGCTGGGCGTGGGACCGGGCAACGAGGTGATCACGCCTGCCTTCAGCTTTGTCGCGTCGGCCAACTGCGTGCTCGCTACCGGGGCCACGCCCATCTTTGTCGACTGTGATCCGGGCTCTTTGAACATGCGCCCCCGTGAGGTTCAGAAGCGGATCACGGACAAGACCAAGGCCATCATCGGCGTGGAGGTCTTCGGCAACCCATCGGGGATGGCGGCGCTTGCGGCGCTTGCGGCCAAGTACGAGATTCCGCTGGTGGAAGACGCCTGTGAAGGCCTCGGTGGCCGCAGCGGCTCGGATCCCATCGGACGATTCGGACGCGTGTCAATCTTCGGCTTTTACCCCAACAAGCAGATCACGACGGGGGAAGGCGGAATGATCCTCACGGATGACGACCACCTGGCTGATCTGTGTCGGTCGCTGCGCAACCAGGGTCGGGCGTCCTCATCCACGGACTCTGGGCAAGAGCTCGGTTGCTGGCTGGTCCACGAGCGGCTTGGCTTCAACTACCGGCTTAGCGAGATCAACGCCGCGCTCGGCGTTGCGCAGATGCACCGCCTGGACAGCCTGATCGAAGCCCGCGAGCGGATCGCCGCCCTTTACACCCGCCGGCTCATGGGCAACACCGACCTGATCCTGCCGACGGTGGAGCCTGAGACCTTCATGAGTT
The DNA here is from genome assembly GCA_022564665.1 of Planctomycetota bacterium. Taxonomy (GTDB): domain Bacteria; phylum Planctomycetota; class Phycisphaerae; order Phycisphaerales; family SM1A02; genus JADFKZ01. The sequence continues at coordinate 7,502 of JADFKZ010000018.1, forward strand.
GGTTCGTCTACGTCGTGAGGCTGAGCGATCGATTCACCGCTCAGGACCGTCAATTCATTATCAACGGGCTTCGCCGCCACGATGTGGGAGCCAGTAACTACTTCCCGCCGATTCCGCTGCTGCCCTTCTACCGCCAGCGATTCGACCACGCGCCGGGGGATTTCCCCATTGCCGAGTCGGTCAGCCAGCGGACGATCGCGCTTCCCTTTTTCACCCGTCTGACCCAGCGCGAGGTGGACCTCGTCTGCCAGACGCTGGAGCTGATGATGACGCGGATCACCTTTTCCAGGAGCTAGCGCAGTGTGCGTCCAAGCGCAGCGGCCTTTTTGATAGGCCGCGTAGCCGCCAGAGCGAGTGTGCGGCTGGAGGCCGCTACGGAGCGCTCAAGAAAGCGCCCGATCAGCGGCGGCGGATGAATTCGCCGCCGCGTACCAGAGCGAGTGTCGGCCGGAGGCCGTACGGAGCGCTCAAACTAATCCGGAGGCAGCATCCGCCGCAGGTGCCGACCGTATTCGATCACCTTCTCGACGATCGTGGTCATCGACTCCTTGACGATCAGATGGTCGCCGTTGATGAGGGTGATCGTCGTGTCGGGGTTCTCCTCCACCGTGCGGATAAGCTCCGCGTTGACCACCATCGGTTTACCGTTGAGTCGGGTAACCGTGATCATGAGAATGAGCCGCCAAAGGGCCGCTGGAGCTATCGCCCCAGGAGCAGGAGCTGGTCCATCAGGTCGTTGGTGACGGTGATGACCCGACTCGAGGCGCTGTAGCCCGTCGAGGTGAGGATCATGTCGATGAACTCCTGGGAGAGATCCACGTTGGAAAGCTCCAGTGCGCCGCTTATGAGCCGGCCCGCGCCGAACTCCAGCGGAGTGGCGATGACCGCCGGGCCGGAGTTGGTCCCGGTCCGGAAAAGGTTGTTGCCGATGTCGACGAGTCCTTCAGGGTTGGAGAACTTCGCCAGCGGGATCTGGCCGATGGTGCGGCTGAGGCCGTTGTTGAACGACCCTTCGATGATCCCGTTCTCGCCGATGGAGAACGCACCGAGCGTGCCGATGGGTGAGCCGTCCTGAAATACCGCGGCCAGGCTGCTGCTGGTGTCGGAGAGCGCCGTGATTGAGTCCGTGGTGGTATCGAAGTTCATAGAGATCGTCAGCGGGCTCACGGCACCGTTGGTCCGCGTCAGCGAGAACGCCTGGTTGGTGGCGGAGACGAACCGGCCATTGGCGTCAAATGTGACGACACCGAGGCCGGTGATGCGCGGAACCAGCGCGTCTGCTGAGTTGGGGTCGTCGTTGTCGATGCTCTCGGCGACGAACTCCCACGTCGAGCCGGTGCCCGCCGTCGTGGCCTGGAGCACGAAGGTCAGATCCACGGTCAGCGGCGAGCCCAGGGAGTCGAAGACCACAAAGCTGGTACGCACGGACTCACCGTCGGCGGATCCGGCCTTTGTCATCACGAACGGTTGGTTGATCCCCACCCCCGCCGGATCGGCGTAGGTGACCACCAGATCGGCGGTGTCGATGTCGAGGTCCTGCACGGTCCCCTCGTTTCCCTCGATGAGGATCGTCCCTGCGGGAGGATCCCCCGCCGCACCGGTGGATATCCGCACCTGGCCGCCGAGCGTCTGGCCGCTGATCACGGTCGAGTCCAGGCCCAGGACACTCTCAAGAAAGTTGTTGTAGTCGTTCATGTTCGAGCCGAAGGCGTCGACGTTGTTGGCCGCCGCCTGGGCCGCCGTCATGAACCCGAAGGTCATGGTGCCGAGGTCCTTGCCGCCCTTTTCCAGGTTGCTGACGGTCACGATCGCCTGGCGGCCGCCCTCGATCGCCAGGAACGACCCACCCGCCCCGTCATCGATGTACAGGTTCGTGCCGATCGACGTGAGGTCTTCGGTGCCGACCATCGGCGACGAGAGCGGAGGGCCGGCGACGTTGAAGAACGCCCGCGTGTTGTGCACGCTTCCCGTGGTCGCAACGTCACCCGAGGCGTTGAGGTTGCCGTTGAAGGTCACGTTGCGGGTCGCCTCGGCGAGGGTGAGGGTCCCCACGGGAATGTTCAGGTCGACCAGCGCGCCCTCAATGACCTGGAACTGGGCGTCGACCCCGAAGCCCTGTACCCTGTGGCCGGCGATCGTCACCAGGTCCTTGGCGGAGTTGAGCTGGAATGCTCCGGCCCGGGTGTAGACCTGCTCGCCCGCCGCATCGACGATGAAGAGCCCGTCGCCCTCGATGGCGACGTCGGAGGCGATCCCGGTGGGGCTGATCGAGCCGTTGTTGAAGTTGCGCTGGGTGCCCGCAATGGAGACGCCCAGGCCGACCTGTTTGGGGTTGGTCCCGCCGGTGGTGGCGGTGGGCGCGGTACCCAGCGAGAAGTTACGGCTGAAGGTCGGGGCGAAGATCATCCGGCTGGACTTGAACGCGGTCGTGTTCATGTTGGCGATGTTGTTGCCGATCACGTCGAGCCGGCGAGCGTGGGCGACCAGCCCCGACAGTCCGATGAACATGGCGGTTGTTGAAGCCATGGGTGTTTCCTTCTATGTCAGCCGCTTGGCATCCTGCCTTCGCGGCTGAGCCTTCGGGGCTACGCCCCTCGGGATTCCCGGCATCCTGCCGGGACGTGCTTCCAACGCCGCATCGATTCCACTCCGTCGCTCGGTCACCGCTGTTCTGTCAGCCGCTTGGCATCCTGCCTTCGCGGCTGAGCCTTCGGGGCTACGGTCCCTCACGCCGCTTGGCGTCCTGCCCGGCGCGGCTGGGGCCTCGGGATTCCCGGCATCCTGCCGGGACGTGCTTCCAACGCCTCATCGAGTCCCTCCATCGCTTCTTCTGGCAATCTCCTCGCCAATGGCCCGAGGGGCGACACCGCCCGGGAGCTTCAGCGCGGCGGTCGGTGACTTGCCCTCATCGCCTCCGACATAGAAAGCCGCGTCGATACCTGCGACGGGCGTCGCGGCGGCCAGCTCCGCTTGCAGCGAGCGGTCAGAGACCCCAAGGACCAGACCCCGCCCGTCAACGAGCATGAGCGCCCGCCGGGCGCCGGAGGCCTCGGCCAGGTCCGCCGCCCTGCCAAGACGCATCATCTGCGTCTCGTCAAGCGCCGGGCTCATGGCAAAGGCCACCTCGATCCTCCGCCCGCTCGAGACGGATCCCTGCCTCGCCTGCGCCAGCAGCTGATCAAAGGGCGTTTGCTCGATCGGCAGCCGAGGTCCCCCAACGGCCCCGTGCGCGTACGCCGGGCTGATCGGGGGCTCGAGGTGCTTCAGGAGAATCGTGGGATCCGTCGTCATCCCGTGACTTCCTCTATCGTCTCCAACGACTCCAGCGGTACCCGGAAGCCGTTATCCAGCTCCAGGGTCACGTTGCGGCCCTCGCGGACCACCGACACGACGGTCCCCGAGACGCGTTCGAAGCTCGCCGTCAGGCCGGCTACGCGCTTGCCGATGAGGTTGGCGGCGGCGGCAAGCTTGTTCTCAAAGACGAGCGCCTGCAGCTGCTCCATGAGATCGATGTTCGATTCGATGGCACGAATCGAGTTGAGCTGGTCGAGAAGGGCGGCGGAGTCGCTTGGCGAGAAGGGATCCTGGTTGGCAAGCTCGGTGAAGATGATTCGGATGAAATCCTCCGTCTTCATCGCGCTGAAGCCGTCGGAGGGCTGCCGGGAAAAGGCGGGGTCCAGCGGGCTCACTGAGGGAATCTGGCTCATGGCATCGAGCTCCTGGCCCGGATTATTCATGACCGTCGTCACCAGGACGGCGGCCGCAGTAGATGGTCATGAATAATCCGACCTAGATGGATTAAAGGTCTCCGCGCTGCCGGCGCGTCGCTGGGGGGACTCGCGGTCGCCGTCGCGGCGACCTCGGCTCTGGCCGCTCCCGGCGTCGTGGTGGTGCCGCTGCTGCGGCTGCTCGTCGGGAGCAGCGTGGCGCGCCTGGACACTCGGAAGCGGCTGGACGGTCAGGCGATCCACCGACAGCCCATGGGTCTCCAGCGCCGATCGAAGGATTGTCAACGATCGCTCCAGCAGAGCGTGGGCCGACGGTGTCGAGGCGCGGAACTCGGCGCTGACCCGGCCCTGCGCGAGCGTCATCTGGACGCGGAGCTCGCCAAGCTCCGGCGGATGGAGCCGCATCGTCATCACCCCCCCCCGCTGGTTGAACATGGTGGTCAACCCGCGGAGGATCCGGGTGGAGAATTGCTCGGGCCCATCGTCGGGCCCGGCCGCCGTTGCCGGCACAAGGTACTCCAGGACCAAAGCGCCGGAGCCCGCGGTCACGCTGGACGCCGCGGAGGTGCCGCCGGTGACGCCAAGACCCTGCGAAACCGGTGGCTGACCGGTGGTGTTTTGAACCTGGACCGCCGCCTGCACCTGGGTCGCTCGTCCCTGGGCGGGGTTTCGCGTGCCGGCGGCATCGTCGGAACCGCGCCGATCAGCTGTGTCAGTCCGTTGAGCCGGAGGTTGCTCTTGGACGGGAGGCGGTTGCGCGGTGGCCGACGGCACGGGCGCGGAGCGGGCAATTGAAGCGCTGCTGCCATGTACGGGTCGCCCGGAGACCTCGGCCGCGTTACCTGACTCCGGCAAACCTTGCGCTGATGACGCAGGCGTTTGCGCAGCCGACCCGGTCTGCTGCGAGGTCGGCTGATCGCGTCTGGGGCTTGTCTGGGGGGTGCCGTTGGTCGCGAGGGCCTCCGGTTCCGCATCGCGCTGCCGCGGGGGGCTCCCCTTACGGCGTTCGGCGCTCATGACTTTGGCAAAGGAACGCGAACGGCCCTCTGATCGGGTGGCGGGGGCTTTCGCGAGGCGTGTCGGGGCGGCCTCGGGGCTACTGAGAGTTGGCAACAGTGTCAGCATTCGACGACGCCTCAGCGGGATCGATCCCCTTGCGGGTTCCGAAGGTCCTGAGACGCTCTAGCAATTCCGTTGCCAACTGGTTCTCCTGATCGGTCTTGAACTCCGACAGGACCTTGCTTGCCGCCCGCGGGCTCATGGCGTTGAGGTAGGCCACCGCCTGGGGGGTTCTGCCCGTCTCGACCAGCTCGACGATCTTGGCCTTGGCCTGCTTCGGCGGCAGCGTCTCCAGGATCTTGATCGCCTTTTTGAACTGCGCGTCGGAACGAAGTTTGTCCTCGGCCTCGACGCGCTGCTCCCAGCGGCGCCGCTCGGCCTCAAACGCGAGCCGCTCCTGCTCCAGTTGCTCCGCCGAAAGGGCGATCTGCTGCCGGAACTGCTTCTTGAGGTTCTCGAGCCCCTCAATCCACAGTTGGGTCTGCTCCTGCCCTTCGCTGAGCAGGCCAATCTGGGCGGCGCTGGACAGCGGCGGTTTTTGCCGGCGCTCACGCAGTTGTTGCTCCTGCCGCCGCGCCTCCGCGTCCCGGTCGGCCTCGGCCCCGGCGGCCTTCTGCGCCGGAACGCTCATCGCGAAGATCGACCTGACGTCGTCCAGACGCTCGCGGCTGAGCCGTTTCGTCTGCCAGAGCCAGCCCGCGAACATGGCGATGGCCAGGAGGTTGACCACCGCAAGGAAGCTCGCAACACTCCAGATGGTTTTCATCCGACAATCTCCTCGCGGGCGAATCGGTTGACGGCCAGCTCATCGAGGGCGGCGGTTTCGGCCTTGGCCAGCGCGGCCTTGAACTGTTCGAAACGCCGGTCGCGGAGCAGCTCGATCGCCCGCCGGCGCTTGGTGGCTTCGATGAGCCGGGCGCGGGCGGTCTGAAGCCTGCTGTGCACGCCGGCAAGCGTCAAGACGATCTGCTGCGCCTTCCGCTGCAGGTGCAGCGAGGCATTGGCACCCAGCCGAAGGGCGTCCAGATCGATTCTCCCCAGAAGCTCCTCACGCCAGACCTGCTTGCCATGGGTGATACCCCGCTGGTGCCGACGCAGCATTTCCTCCAGCTGCAGCCGCTCGCGTTGGATTTCAGCCACCCGCCGCTGGGCCGCCTCCCCAGCGAGTTTCCGCGCTTCCAGGAGCGGCTGCAGATTGAAGACGAAACGGGGCATGGAGTGGACCTTTGAAGTCAGCTATTGGCTTTTGGCTGGCGGCTGTTTGGTGTTTGCAATCCGCTCATATTCCTTCTTTGCGGCGGCGGCCAGCTCCAGCAGCTCCCGCACGGTCTGCGGATACTGGGCGTTTTCATGAATCTCCTGTCGCAGGAACCCGTCGATTCGGGGCTTCAATGCGATCGCCACGTCGCAATCGGGGTTCGAGCCGTGGGCGTAGGCCCCGATGTTGATCAGCTCCTGCGCCTCGGCGTAGGCGGCAAGAAGCCTTTTGACGGTCCGCCGCGCCTCGCAGTGGCTCTCGTCGCAGACAATGTCGGCGACCCTGGAGATCGACTCCAGCAGGTCGACGGCCGGGAAGTGGCCGTGGCTCGCGAGCCGGCGGGACAGCGAAACATGCCCGTCAAGCACACTGCGGGCGGCGTCGGAGATCGGCTCAGTCAGATCATCGCCCTCGACCAGGACGCTGTAAATGCCCGTGATCGAACCGCGGCCCTCGATCGCCCCGGCGCGCTCCAGAAGCCTGGGCAGCATGGCGAAGACCGAAGGCGTATATCCCTTGGTCGCCGGATGCTCGCCCACCGTCAGACCAATCTGGCGTTGCGCCTGTGCCAGCCGGGTCAGCGAGTCCATCATGAGAATGACGTCCGCGCCCTCGTCGCGGAAGTGTTCCGCAACCGCGCACGCCACCAGGGCTGCGCGGACCCGAAGAAGAGGCGGCTCATCCCCCGTGGCCACCACCACCACCGATCGCGCAAGCCCCTTCGGACCCAGGGTCTCCTCGATAAAGTCACGCACCTCCCGCCCCCTCTCCCCCACCAGGCCGATGACGCTGACATCGGCGGTGGTGTCGCGGGCAATCGTTGCGATAAGGGTCGACTTGCCGACCCCGGGTCCGGAGAAGATTCCAACGCGCTGGCCCTTGCCGATGGTGAGGAACGCGTCGATGACGCGCACCCCCGTCGGAAGCGGCTCGTCGATTCGGCGACGGGCCAGGGCCGGGGTGGGCGGCGGGTCGAGCGGGCGGGCCATGACATCGCTGGGCATCGGGCGGCCGTCAATCGGCCGCCCCAGACCGTTGATAACCCGCCCCAGCAGCGAGCTGCTGAGGGCTACGGTCTGCGCGTTCTGTTCAGAGAAAACGAGCATGCCCGGGGAGACGCCGTCGTTGGAACCAAAAAGCATGACGATGGAGCACGGGCCATCGAACCCGATCACCTCGCCGCGGGTGACCGACTGCAGGTGCCGTGATGAACCCCCCTTCTGCAGCCTGACCAGGGACCCAATCCCCAGGGGAAGATCGTGAACATAAAGGGCAAGCCCCTTGACAGCGGCCACCGTGCCCACGACCTCCTGGGCCTGCAGCCGCGCCAGCGCATCCAGCTGGGGGTCCAGCAGGGTCATTGCTTCCGCCGGCGGCCCCCGGGGCGCGGCGTCCGGGCAAGGAGTGTGTCCGTGATGCGCTGGATCTGACGATCGATCGTGGCGTCGATATGGCCTCGGTCCGTGGCCACAACACACCCGCCGCGCGAGACCTCCGGATCATCGCTCAGATCAATGTGCGTGCACAGGTTGATCGACTTGACCAGATCGCCAAGCACCGATTCAACGATTGGTCTGTCGGCGGGGTTGATCGAGATGATCACCGCGGTTGGCTTGGCCAAGAGCGCAAGTGCCTCGGCCACCTGGTCGACGACGGCGGCGGGCTCTGCCTCGATCACGCGGTGCGTGATCTTCTCGCCCATCGCAAGCGCAAGCTTCACGATGTCCTCGCGCGCGGCAAGCAACATACTCGCCCGTTGCGACTCCCATGTCTCAAGCGCCTTTGTCCAACCTACCAGAAGCTCGCCGATCTGCCGGCTCAACTCGCTGAGGACCTCCGTGCGGCCATCGTCGCGCCCTTCGACCTGCCCGGCGGCATACCCCCTCTGCCTGCCTTCGTCGTACCCGTCCCGTACGGCCTCATCGACACGTGCCTGCGCTTCGACGCGACTCCTTTCGATGATCCGCGAAGCTTCAAGGCGGGCCTGGGCCACCAGCTCCTCGGCCTGACGCTTCAGATCGCCCAGATCCTGAAAGCCCGGCTTAACGATCCGCTCCGCTTGGGTGTTTTTTATGAGCGCCACGGTGTAGACGGATCGAAAGCGTGACCAGTGAGATTGCGACGGAGCGACCCGGCGACCAAAGACAGCGGTATGCGCACCATTAGCCTTCCTTCGCTTCGTCGGTTTGCCTCTTCGTCTCTCTTCATACGATAATGTCCTTGTCTCCCCGGCCGGAGATGATGATCTCGCCCGCCTCCTCAAGACGCCGCACGATATCCACGAAGCGCTGCTGGGCCGCTTCAACGTCGCTGAGCCGCACAGGTCCCATGTACTCCATGTCCTCCTTGATCAATGAGGCGGCCCGCGCCGACATGTTGGAATAGATCTTTTCTTTCAGCTCGTCGCTGGCCGTCTTCAGGGCCAGGCACAGCTCTTCGTTGTCCACTTCCTTCAGCACCGACTGGATGCCCTTGTCATTGACCTTCAGGACGTCCTCGAAGACGAACATGAGCCGGCGGATGTCCTCCACGAGGTCCGGGTCATCCGACTCGATGCCATCCAGAATCGACTTCTCGGTGGTCCGGTCGCAGAGGTTGAGGACCTCGGCGATCGTGCCCACCCCGCCGACCTTCTCCATGGAATGAAGGAGCAGGTTTGAGAGCCTCGCCTCCAGACCCAGCTCGACCTCCGCAATCACCTCGGGGTTCGTCTGTTCCATATTGGCCACGCGGCGGACCACCCCGATCTGCTTCTCAGGCGGCAGTCCGACGAGAATCTCCGAGGCTTTATGGTGGGACAGGTGACTGATGATCAAGGCGATCGTCTGGGGATGCTCATCCTGGATGAAGGTGAGCAGGTTTTCGGTTTCGGCCTTTTGAAGAAAGGAAAATGGCGTCCGCTGCACCTGGTTCTGGATCGTCTGAATGACCCGCTCGGCCATCTTGGAATCGAGCGAGTTCTTCAGAAGCGTCTTGGCGTACTCCAGGCCGCCGCTTTTTACATACAGCGATGCCATGCGGATGGTGTAGAACTCCTCCACGACCCGCTCAGAGACCTCCACGGGCACGTCGCCCAGCGAGGCCAGCGCCCGCGTGACTTCCTCGACCATCCCAGTTGGCAGGTGCTTCAGAAGATCGCCGGCCACGTCATGGTCGAGGCTCAGCAGGATGATCGCGGCCTTGACAACCCCCTCAAGGTCTTCGAAATCCTTGGCAGATTTTTTTCCGGGGGCCGCGCCCATGGCAGGGGATGCGTCTACGACTCAACCGTTGAAATCCATCGGCGAAGGAGGTTGGCCACTTCATCCGGATTCTTCTTGACCATGTCATTCACTTGCGAAAGCATCCGGTGGCGACGCAGGGCCTCGACGTCCAGCTCTACGCCCTCCAGGGCCACGTCGGATTCCTCAGCCTCCCCGACTACATCACCAGTCGAAAGCGGTGCCGGCACCCCGGCCATCTCGGCCGGTGTAGGCAGCGGCTCACGGATGCCGGCCTTGCGAACCATCAGCAGCATGAGGAGCAGCGCCAAGAGCGCCAGCGCCGCCAGCCCAAGTTGCTTCAGAAGGCTGAAGTCGATCCCTCCCAGGCCGCCACCACCGCCGGTGCCCACCCAGCGGGCCGCGGGAGAATCCCCCGCCGCGGCAGGCAGATCTCTGAGGTGACCGAAGTCGGGGATCATGTCGACCACCACCGTCCCCAGCACCGCGTTCTCAAGCGCCACGGTGTCGATAAGCGGTTCAACCGCGGCCTTGATCCGCGACGTCTCCCTGGCCACCACCGACGCCAGCGCCGCGTCATCGGGGACCGCGTCAGCGTCGTTGACGTCCTGGCGGTAGGTCGCCACGAAATAGGGCCGCGGCACGCTGATGGTCGCGTTGATCTTCAGGGGATACCCCCTTGGATCATGCACGCGGCTGGAGTCGGTGGGAAAGGCGGGCCAGGTCTTCGACGACCTGCTTTCTCTGCTGTGCGTTCTCGTTGCACCCTGGCTCGAGGCGACCTTTGCCCCGGCGTTGGGTCTCATGCCCGGCTCGGCGGCGGCCCGCTGCTCGACCGACTCCTCCGACTCCGACATATCAGACAACGGGCCGATCTTTGGCTCCTCAAAGCTCTCTGTCCGCCTGTCGACCCTGCTTGCATCCACGATCGCGTTGACCCCGATCCGCACTCCCGGGATGTAGTCCAGGAGCGCCGAGATGGTGCGCTTGACGTGCGTTTCGACGCGACGTTTGATGTCCAGGTACTTATCGGTGGAGAGGTCGTCGTCGGTTCGGACCTTAAACCGCTTGAGGGTTCTGGCGTCGATGACGCTGACGTTGGTGGGGTCAAGGCCTGCTTCGGAGGCCGCGACCAGGGCGGCGATCGCCTCCGCCTGGGACTGGGTCAGCTCGCCCCTGGACCAGACATTGACGGACGCGGTGGGCGGGATGTGTGCCCTGCCAAGCCCGCGATTGCCCGATGATGGATCGATCACCACCGTCGCCCGATCGATCCCCGCAAACCCGCTTATCAGCCCCGAGAGCACGTTCATCTTCGCGACCAGCCAGCGTTTGTCGTTCTGGTCACGTGTCAGAAATGGGCTGTTCTCTTTGATCAGCGAGTCAAAGTCGATCTGCTCTCCGGTGATGACCGCGGTGTCGGTGAGCCGGCTGAGGATCATGTGCTGCCGTTGGGCAGGCACCAGCACCTTGTCGTTGCGCTCCTGATAGGGAATGCCCGCAGCCTCCAGATGGCGCAGCGCCGCGGGACGCGCCTCCGGGCTGATCTGGAGCGGCACCATCGACGATCTCGAGGCAAACTGGCCAACCAGCAGCAGCGAAAGCACCAGGATCACCATCAGCGACCCGATCAGCAGCTTCGCCGTGGCAGGCAGACCGCTTAGCTGATCGCCGGTCGATCGAAGGGCTTGCTGCAGTCCCCGCATTTGTCGGCCTCCATGCCTCTTCATTCAGACCCGGCCGTCCTGGCCCTCGGTCTTCGCCCTAGATCCGTATCTGCCTCACCTCGTCATAGGCTTCGACCACCTTGTTCCGCACCTGCAGCAGCAGGCGAAAGGCGGTGTCGGCCTTCTGCGTCGCGATCAGGACGCTTTCGATATCATCGCGGCGGCCCGCTGCGAGATCCTCGACCGCCTCCCTGGCGTCCCGCTGCAATTGGTTGACCTTGGAGATCTCCTCGGTGAGCACCTCCTTGAATCCCGGCGTGGGCGCACCGGCGCCCGGCCGATCGGGGATCGGTGGGAGCGGCCCGGTGATCCCGGCGCTATTCGAAATGATTCCAAGAGGATCAGGCATCGCTGGGGGGTCAGTGGGACTAGGCCAGGATCTGCAGTGCGGCGGTGATCATCGACTTGGTGGCCTCGATCGCGGTGATGTTGGCTTCGTAGCTGCGGGCAGCCTCCATCGCGTTCATCATCTCGATGACGGGGTCAACGTTGGGGTAGGAGACATACCCGTCGGCATCCGCGAAGGGTGAGCCGGGCTCGTACACGGGACGCAGCGGTCCCCGGTCCACCTCGATCGAGGCGACGTGCACACCGTCGGCGGTCCCCCGCGCCGGATCACCCGGCGCAAAGACCGCAAATCTCCTGCGGTAGGGCTCATACTCGCCGTTGGCGTTGAGGATCGCCTTTTGCGAGGCGATATTCGCCGCAATCACGTTCAGACGCGTCCGCTGCGCGACGAGGGCCGAAGTTGAGACATCCAGCAGATTATACAACATAAGGTATCAAGTTTCAGGCGCAAGACTTCATCACACGCGCTCTCGTATTGCCGTGTTGATCAGATCAAATCGGCTGCGGAGAAGATCCGCCGCCAGTCGAAACGTCAGGAAGTTCTCGACGAGATCCTGCATGCTCCGCTCCAGGTCGCGGTCGTTCTGGTCGTGAAACAGGATGTTCGCGCCCACCGGCACGGGGTGGAGCCTGACGCCCGTCGGGGAGAACTCAACCTGATTGGAGTCGGCGGGCTCGAACCTTCCCAAACCGGCGCGACGAGCGTCGATGGCCCGGGCGATCTGCTCCTGAAAGGCGCCCACCGAGACATCCACCGGACGGAACCCCGGAGTGTCCAGGTTGGCGATGTTGTTGACGATCAGCCGGTGCCGGGCACCGGCGAATTGGAGCATCCGCTCCAGGACGGGGACCGCATCGGAATTCGTCACGCCCTCGATCATCTCACCTCACCGCAGCAAACGATGGACCGCCCGATAACCCGCCGCGGCGAATGTCGCCACAGCCGCTCGGTCGGCACGAAATGCGCCCTGCGCAAGACCTGCGCCCCGCTAGAGCTTCTCTGAGACAAGGTGCTGATCCTTCCATTTCCTGAGTTTCAATCCCAGCGTTCGGACCCCGATTCCCAGCGCAGCGGCGCTTCGCTGCCGGTGGCCGTGATTGTGCTGCAGCGTGGCCACGATCGCCTCCCGCTCGACATCCTCCAGCGTCAGCGAGCCGTCGCAGATGACCCCCGCGCAGGGGCGGCCGGAGAGGGAATCGGGGCCCACCTCGATCATCGCCCCGGGCTGCCTCACCTCCATCTGGGGGTGCAGCCACGGCTCGATAAGCGAGGCCTTCACGACGCCGGCGGTGGTGAGGACCGCCGCCCGCTCGCAGACATTTTGCAGTTCGCGCACATTGCCCGGCCAGGGATAGCGCCGCATCAGCTCCAGCGCCTCCGGCTCGATCGTCTTGACGGGCTTGCCTTCACGATCGGCGACCTGCTGCAGAAAATGTCGCATCAGCTCCCCGATATCCTCGATCATTTGACGTAGCGGCGGCATCATCACCGGCAGGACATTCAGTCGGAAATAGAGGTCCTGTCGAAACGTCCCACGGGCCACCTCCGCCGGCAGATCGCGGTTGCTGGTGGAGATGATCCGGACATCGATGGTTCGGCTCGTGCTCGAGCCGACCCGCTCGAACGCACGCTCCTGGAGGACGCGCAACAGCTTCGCCTGGACAGAGGGCGAGACCTCGCTGATTTCATCGAGCAGGAGCGTGCCCCTGTCGGCGAGCTCGAACCGCCCCTTGCGGAGCCTGTCCGCCCCAGTAAACGCACCCTTCTCGTGTCCGAAGAGCTCCGACTCGAGCAGGCTGGTGGACAGAGCGGCGCAATTGATCGCCAGAAAGGCTGCATCCGCCCGCGGGCTGTTGCGGTGAATCCACCGCGCCGCGACCTCCTTGCCCGTGCCCGACTCGCCGGAGATCAGCACGGTTCCGTGGCTGTCGGCGATACGCGCCAGCCTGCTCTTGAGCCGGCGCATCGCAGGCGACCCGCCGATCATGGTGTGTGACACCCCGGCCGCTTGGCCGGCCGACCCGGCCGCTACCTTGAGAATCTGGTTCTCCCGCACCAGGCGGCCGTGATCGACTGCGCGGTGAACCGCCACCAGCAGCTCGTCACCGGAAAACGGCTTGGTCAGGAAGTCAAAGGCACCCTGCTTCATGGCAGCGACGGCCGTCTCCACGGTGCCGAACGCCGTCATGAACACCACGGGCAGCTGCTCGTCCTGGCGGCGGATCTCTTGGAGGAGCTCCAGCCCGCTTCGATCGGGCATCTGCAGATCGGTGATCACGCAGTCAAGGGGTCGCTGCGCGATCTTCTCGAGGGCCTGTTCGGCACCGGTCGCCACAACGACGCTGTGTCCCTTGCGGGCCAGCATGGTGGCGACGCTGTCGCGCATCATTTCCTTGTCATCAACGACGAGAAGCCTGCTCATGTCTGGGGACTCCCTGCTTGGGCGGTGGGGGAAGAGGGCGTGAGGGGCGTTGTGGGGGTGCCGGAGCGGGCGGTGGCACGGGGCGGAAGGCACAACGCCACTCGTGCGCCACCCCCGTCACGGTTGGACACGGTCACCTGTCCGCCATGGGCGTCCACGATCCGGTTGACGATCGCCAGGCCCAACCCTGTGCCCGTGCGGCGGGTCGTAAAGAAGGGGTTGAACATCCGCTTGAGAACCTCCGGGGCAATTCCCGGTCCCGTGTCATCGACCCAGATGACAATACGCTCCGCTCGCCGCCCGTCGGGCCCACGCCTCCGCTGCCGCGCCGCGGCGATCCGTAGCTCGCGGCGAGCGGCGTCGCTCTCCGCCATTGCCTGAACGGCATTGCGGATGACGTTGACCAGCGACTGGACGATCAGACCCTGATCGACCTCCAGGTCAAGCGCCGGGCCCCCACCCGCGGTGATGACGTCGACCCCCGCCTCGGCCAAGAGCGACCGGCAGCTCTCCAGCGCTTTGTCAATGAGCGTCTCAGCGGTGGTGGGTTGCAGCTGGAACGTTTTTTCGGTCGCAAAGAGCAATACATCCCGCACGATCGCGTCCAGGTCCTCCACGGCGCGCGCGATACGCTGGCACAGACGTGCCGGCTCCGGTCGATCCGCGACGTCCTCCGCCAACATCTGCACGTACAGCCCGATCGACCCCAGCGGATTGCGGACCTCGTGGGCGATACCGGCCGCCATCTCGCCCAGTGCGGCCAGGGTGCGCGATCGCCGGAGCTGCGAGTTGGCCTCGGCCAGTTCGTCCTGGAGACGCGCCACCTGCTCGCTGAGCGCCGCGTGCGTGTGCTCGAGCTGCTGGGTCGTGTCGTTGACCGAGCGCATGAGCTGCCTGAGCTCCTCGAGCCCGACCTTTTGCCGCGCGCTAGTGGGTGTCAAAGCGGTGCTCATTGCTATCCCTTCCGATCGGCGAACCTGTTGCTGACAGCTCTGGATCTGAGGTAGGCGCTGTGCGCCTGCTTGGCGGTGTCCAGCTTTGCCATCGTCCGGGAGGCCCGCTGGCTGCGAGCCCCTATCAACACCTGATCTTCTTCGTCACTGCGAACGATCTGAGACAGGCGGCCGCTGATGGCGGCCGCGACGCGGCTGATCCGCGCGCGGGCCTCGCCACCCAGCCTCCCGGCCGGGTGGTCAAGGGATGCCGCCAGCTGCGAGATCCGCTCCTGATCCCCAAAGAGCCGGTCCAAGATCCGCTGTCGGTCGGCCAGGAGGGCCAGCAGCCCATCGGATTCGCCGGCCTCGATCAGCGGAGGTTGGCGCGCAGCCAGCAGCGAGAGCTCTTCGACAAGCGCCTGCTGAGCTTCCAGCAGTTCGACGAGGGTGTCAGCGGAGGCGGCTTGATCGGTCATCGGTTTCCCTTCGGTTCCTTTCCGCAGGCCTGCCGGGCGTCACCGGCTCTTGGGCGAGGGGCCGGCTGGCTGGTACGGGACGTTGCGCAGCCAGCGCTCCCACGCCGCGCGATCCAGCAGGTCGTTGGGGCCGTCGAACGCCTCGGCCGGCAGCTCATCGAACTTTGCCAGCGCGCGCCTGTGGGCGACGTCTGCAGTGTGGCTGTCTCCCAGCTTGAAGTAACAGTTCACGATCTGGATCAAGGCCGTCAACGATGAGAGGTGGCGGGGAAAGTGGCTGGCCACCTGCTCGTAGAGCTCGATCGCCCGGTTGAACAGCCCAAGCTCGAACGCGCACTGGGCTTGATAGAGCAGGGCGGTCTCCGCTCGCCCGCTCGGGCCCGCCATGGGGCGGCTGAGGTCCCCAAAGAGGTCCAAGCCCGCCGCCAAGTGCTCCCGTCGAAGCGTCGCGATCCGTGCTTGCTCGCCCGGCGGCGTCACCGGCTCGTCGATCAATTTGTTCAGCTCCTCGGCACGGCGCCGGTGGCTGTCGGCCAGTCGAAAGCGGACGTCATCGACGCGGGGGTCTTCGGGGTAGCGGCGGAGGGCCTGATCCAGCCGCTCGATCGCCCGGACATACTCGCCGTCCTGGTAGTAGGAGGTCCCCAGCTCGATGAGGGCGTCGCGGTAGTCCACCGCATCGGGCTTGAGGAACCGCTTACCCGCCAGCACCTGGATCAACTGCTGCTGCGCCTCCGGTCGCCGGCCAAGCGCCAGGTAACAGCGGGCCAGCGGAACGTGACTGCGCGAGGCGACAAGGCTGCGGGGGTGCTCGGCGATCAGCTGCTCGTAGTGGAGGACGGCGGAGACGCAGTCCAGCTTGGCCTGGTAGGCCTGAGCGAGCCGGAACATGGCGTCGGGGCGCCGGGGATCGTCCACGGTCCGGCCCGCGACATACTCAGTGAAATGGGTCACGGCCTCGTCGTGCCACCCCGCCAGGTCGTAGCTGTCGGCGGCCAGCCAGAGCGAGTGCGCCCAATCCTCGTCGGCACCCGGGTTTCCGGCGAGCCTCCGTGCATGCTGGACCGCGTACTCGGCGGCGCGGTGGTAGTGCTCCGCCGCCAGGGCGCGGACAGCGGGATCGATCTGCTCCGGCCTCAAGTCCTGGGGTTCCCCGTCGGTCGCGGCGCGGCGGCCCTCGGCCAACAGGGTGTCGGCTCGCTGCCGATTGGTCGAGGTGAGCCGCGTCAGGACGTCCAGCGGAATCCGCCCCGGCCCAAAGAGTGTCCCGGCAAGCCCGATGAAACCCAACGCGTCCTGGAGCCGGCCCATCGTCAGGGAGTTGTCGTGCTGGCCGGCAAGGCTGCGGGCGACGCGGTCCCGGCTCACATCGCGGCGGAGTTGCGTCGTGGCGAGGCGATCACGCAACGCCCGGTAGTCGGCGAGGCTGCGGTCGGGCTCGCCGAGCACGCTGAGGACTTCCGCGCGGCCCAGTAGCCCCGCCGGTCCGCTGGGCGTGTATGGGTAGCGCCGAACCACCTCGTCAAAGTACTCCAACGCCTCCTGCCAGCGGCCTCCAGTGACAGCCACCTCGCCGAGCAGAACCAGGGCGTCTCCGCGGCCGTCGGCCGAACGGGCGAACTGCTCCAGCGCTCGTTCAGCGTAGAATTCGGCGTGGCGGTCGTTGCCCAAGTCGTAATACCCGCGCCCAAGCAGCGTGTAGAGCGGGCCGAAGCTCAGCTCGGGCGTCGCGTCGAGCTTGGGCTCGAAGCGCCGCAGTTCGACGAGCAGGTGGTCGACCGCCTGCCGGGGGAACCCCGCCTCCAGCCGCAGCCGGGCCTGGCGGGCGATCGCCCACAGCTCATCGCCCGGCGTGAGCATTCTGTCGGCGCGGAAATCCTCCAGCAGCCGCATGAGGGCGTCAAAGGAAAGATCCTCCTGCCGCAGGCTGACCTCGACGAGCCTCCGCAGGACCCGGTTGCGACGCCGACGGACGTCCAGCCCCTCCGAACTGTCGGTTGTCATCGCTTCGAGATCGGTGAGGCGACGTCGGGCCGCGTCCAGGTCCCCGACGTCGATAAGCGCTAGTGCCCACCGCTGAAGGCGGCCGGAATCCAGCATCGCCCCGAGCCGGACCGCCTCGGTGTACTCGTCGTCCACGCGACGGGCGTTCTGGGCATCCTCAAGGTTCTCCGCGTCCTGCGCCAGCGCGATCCAGTCGGCGACCGTCGCATGGAAACGCGCTTGCTCCAGCGGCGTGGCCAGTTGGAGGTTCGGCTCGATCACCTCGTTGAGCTGCTGGGCAGCCAGCTCGAAATCGCCGGAGGCGATGAGCCGGTCGATCTGGGCGAAGGCGCCCTGGAAGTCGTTTTCCGGGGCGCGATCGACCGCCACCCGCAACCCAAGCAGGATCAGAATGATCGAGCCGATGATCGTCGGCAGCTGCCAAAGATTGGACCAATCCCGACCGCTTTCTGTGCCGGGCCCGGGGCCCTCAGCGAGGCCCTCTGCCACCGCGACATCGTCACCGTCGGTGTGCCGATCGTCGACCACCTGAGATCCTCTCATAGACCGGGGCAGAAGCGCAGGACATCCGCCTCGCCCGGTCGGACGATCACCTCTGGCCAATCCATTGGCCGCAAGGTCGGTTATCGGTTGGAGGGGCGGTCCCCCTGCAGCATTCAAAGGAGCCCTGATAGGGCCTGATCAAATGGATTATCGGCCATTGGACCGACGGTGGGCGCCGGTGGCGTCCGGCCGGCTGAGGACCGTCGGCTCCAGCCGATCACCCAACCCGCGCCGGGCAGAGACTGACCAGGTCCAGAACCACAATAGCTGGTGGAAGGAGCTGCCAGCCCGTTGCAGATAGTGGATATCGTCACTCCCAGCACGGGCACTCGCCTTCGACACGCTCCGGCCGCATGGCGCTCATCAGCCAATTCAGATCAAAGAATCGGTCCTCGACTTCGTTCGTCGGTCGACGGACGGCGATCTTGATCGAGGCGCTCTTGTCGGGTGCGTCGATGTCGATGAGCGTGGGGAACATCGGCCGCTGACCCGGCCCTGCTCCTTCGACGGCGACCGGCGCGTAGCGAGCCAGATTGATCGTGCTCGACACCAGAAGCGCCCCCTCGGCCGACAGGTCCTCGACGCCCACAGGCAAGAGCGTTTCGCGATCGATGAAGAGGCGCCTCGTGCCGTCCTGGCGACTCACGGTGACCATCAACACGTCGCTGTGAGGGTCGTGGCTAACCGATGGGTGCTCTGCGGACGGCTCCGGCAGCCGCGTCAGACCACACAGCCCCAGCAAGCTCTGCGGCACCACGAAGATCCCGGCGGCGTCGCCCGGGGCCCGGAACTCCTCATGACCGACACAGGAAAGGACGGTCTCGTCACCGCGAAAGTCGAAGACCCACGCCCACTTCCCACGCGACCCAAGCCAGAGTATCCGCTCGCTGAACTTCGAGATGTTCAGCGCCGTCCGATCGGGAAGCGCGATCCACAGGTCGAGGTCGCCCTGCTCGAAGTGCCCCCCGTCGTCGTCGGTCCAGCGAATCTCCACGTTGCCCCTGGCATACACCCTCGAGAGCATTTCCACCCGCTTGTTGTGGAACGAGGCCAGGGTCTCATAGGCCGGAGGTGGCTCACCGCCCCGGGGGGACGGCGTCTGGCAACCCGCAGCAACCGCTGCCACCAGACCCATGATCCACCGCAGAGGCCGACTCACAGCTGTACCGGGAGCAGGTCACCAAGCTGATCGGCAAGCTCGCGGACCTCGTCGTCGCGCAGGTGAGGATTGACCACCTCCAGGGGCGGGGTCGCCTCTGAGCCCCTGGGCACCATCAGCCATCGCTCGTTGGCGCCTTTCCCGGTGCGGCCGACATACTTCAGCCGTTTCCTTCGGAGCAGCATGAGCGCCAGGACAAAGCGATACGCGACCCGGCCGCGGCGCGTGTCGGCGGCCAGCGCCTCGAAAAGGTCCATCAACACCTCTTCGTCGACCAAGGGCTTGCCGGCGGTATCGGACGCCCCGAGTGTGGTCCTCCAATAGCCCACCAGACCCTCGGGGCGGGCCCCCGATTCCCACGCCGCAAGTGAGAAGTCGAGTCGGTCGAACCCGTCGTCGTCGGGACGGTCGCACAACGTCGCCAGATACACCGACCCCCCCTCGAGCGGTTGGCCCGTCGCCGCGCAGACACCGCGGCTGCGGCCGACGCGGTATTCCTGGCCGAACCTGGACACGACGTGATCCTACGACAACAGCTTCGGCGAGTCACGCACGGACGTGAGCCGGAGGGAAATGCCGGTTAGGGCACCGACGCGCTGAGCCGATATACTCACGTAACAGGCACCGCTTGCAGCCGGGAGGGACGCGAGAAGCCTCATGTCCCGCATCTTTCAGATCTTTCGCAGCGATGAGCTGCATGAGATCCTCATCGAAATCGCCGTCATCTGGCTGTGCGTGTTCCTGGTCGTCCGCTTCCTGAAAGGGACGCGCGGGGCTGGGATCGTCAAGGGGTTCGCGGTCCTGCTGGTGCTCGTGACGATCACCATCAAGGTGCTCGGCCAGGACACGCTGGACCGATTGAACTTCATCTATGACCGGTTCCTCGGTCTTCTGGCCATTCTCCTTATCGTGGTATTCCAGCCGGAGCTGCGGCAGTTCATGGTCCGGCTCGGCCATGCCAGGTTTTTTCGCGGCTCCAGCGGTCGGGTCAACCGCGTCGTGGAGGCGGTGACCGAAGCGGCGGAGTTCCTCTCCAAGAGCCAGGTCGGCGCCCTGATCGCGATCGAGCGGAGCGTCGGTCTCGGCGGTCTGATCGAGGGCGGCGAGCGTCTGGACGCGGAGATCTCCGGCCGTCTGCTGGGGTCGATCTTCTGGCCGAACAGCCCGCTGCACGATCTGGGCGTGGTCATCCGCAGCGATCGTATCCTTGCCGCCAACGTGCAGTTTCCACTGGCGGAGGAGGGTTTGGTCGCCAGGGAGCACGGCTCTCGCCATCGCGCTGCGGTGGGGATCACCCTCGAGAGCGATTGTCTGGTGGTGGTGGTGAGCGAGGAGACGGGAGGCATCGCCCTCGTCGAGCAGGGCGTCATGGAAACGGAAATCCCCATTCACCAGCTCCGCGAGAGGCTGCTGAGCCGGCTGGAGAGACAACCGGGCTGGATTTCCGCCGGGCAGATCAAGTCGGCCGACGCGCCACCGGACGGGGCAACCCCCGGATCCAGCCCCGGATCCAGCCCCGGATCCAGCCCCGAAGCTGGAGCG
>JADFKZ010000225.1 GCA_022564665.1 Planctomycetota bacterium
CGGGGGCCTTGGTGAGGTTGGTCTGGTTGGAGCCGTTGGCGTCCATGACATAGATCTCCCAGTCGCCGTCCCGGAAGGACGTAAAGGCGATCTTGGTCCCATCAGGCGACCACGCCGGATACAGGTCCCGCTCGGGATCGGTGGTGAGACGAGTCGGGTTGGAGCCGTCGGCGTCCATGACGTAGATATCGTAGAGTCCGCCTCCGTCGTCCCGGTTCGTTTGAAAGGCGATCTTGCTCCCGTCAGGTGACCACGCCGGCTCGCTCTCAACGCTGCCGGGGGCGTTGGTGAGGTTGATCTGGTTGGTGCCGTCGGCGTCCATGACGTAAATCTCGGTGTTCGCGTCCCGGTTCGTGGCAAAGGCGATCCTGCTCCCGCCCGGCGACCACGTAGGCTCTCCGTCAGTGAAGGTGTTGTTGGTGAGGCGGGTCTGGTTGGAGCCATCCGGGTCCATCGAATAGATCTCTTGATTGCCGTCGCGTTGGGAGTGGAAGGTGATCTTTTCACCCGCCGCCCACGAGGCGCTGCTCATCGCCAGCGCCACCGCCAACGCCACCAAAGCGGCGAAACGACACCGAGCGGACGCGCTGCGTGGGGTCAGGATTGACTTTCCCGTCTCGGTCATGGCCACCAGACCTTCTCCCCGGAGCCTCCGTGCAGAGGGCGCCCGAGATAGATCGACGTAACTTCTGTTGAGTCGGAGAGCTCATCCGCCGATTGGCGATCCTGCTCGCGGTGCAAACGGCGCGGTTTTCTCAACGGCCCCAGATTGCCTGGGCGCCTTGCATCCGATAACTCACGTGATCGGACAAGCCCGCGCGCGTCAGTGCCCAGTTGCGAAGGCCGATTCGGCAAGGTCAATCGCGCGCGCCAGTGCCGCGGCCTTGTCCAGGGTCTCCTGGTACTCGCGCTCGGGTGTTGAGTCGGCAACAATGCCGGCCCCGGCCTGGATGTGGACGGTCCATTGGCCGCCTTGCCGCGCTGCCGTGGGCACGACCATTGTGCGCAGCGCCAGGGCGATATCCATGTTGCCGTCGAACCCGACCACCCCGATGCCGCCGGCGTATGGTCCGCGCCGGCAGGGCTCCAGCTCGTCGATGATCTGCATCGCCCGCACCTTGGGGGCCCCGCTGACGGTGCCCACCGGAAGTGTTGCGCGCAATGCCTCCCAGCTCCCCAACCCGGACCGGAGACGGCCGGTCACCGTGGAGCTCAAGTGCATCACATGGCTGTACCGCTCCACCTCCATGAGCCGCTGGATCTGAACCGACCCCGCTTCGCAGACACGTCCCAGGTCGTTGCGGCCGAGGTCCACCAGCATGACGTGCTCGGCCCGCTCCTTCTCGTCGGCCAGCAGCTCCCGACCCAGCGCCCGATCCGTTGCGGGGGTCTTGCCGCGCGGCCGCGTGCCCGCCAGGGGACGGCTGGTGACAATGTCGCCTTCGGTCCGGCAGAGTATCTCCGGGCTGGCCCCCACCAGGATCGATCCACTGGCTTGGAGGTAGATCATGTAGGGGCTGGGGTTGACGATCCTCAACGCGCGGTAGATCTCGAACGGGTCGGCCGGTGTCTTCCTTTCGAACCGCTGGCTCAGGACGATCTGAAAGGCGTCGCCCGCCGCGATGTATTCCTTGCACCTTCTCACTGCCGACTCGAACTCGCTGCGGGTGAAGTTGCCCGCCATCGGTGGCGCGGCAAGATCCCTCAGATCCAGGTCGATGGAGCCTGTCGGCAGGGGATCGGAGGGCGTCAACAGCCGCTCGACGAACGCATCGAGCTGCTCGGACCCCGCCTCGAACGCCTTCGGTGTGGACGTGTGCTCGTCCAGCAGAACGTGGCAGACCGCGTAGAGGACCTTCTCCACATGATCAAAGACGGCGACTTGGCGGTACAAACCGAAATGCATCTCCGGCAGCGACCGGTCATCCGGTGGGGCGGTGCGGAAAGGAAGCTTCCCGGGCTCTAGGTACCGCGCGAGGTCGTATCCGGCATACCCGACCCCGCCGCCGATGAAGCTCCCGGGTAAAC
>JADFKZ010000019.1 GCA_022564665.1 Planctomycetota bacterium
CGGGACTCTCCGGGCCGTGGGCGTCTGCGCCCTGGGGTGGCTCATCCAGGGGATCCTCCTCTTCATCGTGCTCTCCCTGCTGGGAGGCGGAGCGGGTCCGACCCCGTGAGAAGGATGGGACATTTGAGTCCGGCGGGGCCGTCGAGAGTCGGGGTCAACGGCGTGCGGAGGTGCCTTGAGGGTGGGCCAAAGCGCCGAGACGCTCGCCGACAAGCCCAGAGCGACCGAGCCCGGATTCTTCATGACCATGTACTGCGCCCTCCCGACGACGTTCATGAAGAACCCAGAAGAACTCAGGCGAGCGCAGGTTGCGACAAAGCGTAGCGGCCGATTGAATTGGCCGCACGGGCCCCATGTGCCCGCCCCGCCCCACGGGTCCGAATCAAATGCCCTGTCAGTTGTCAGTCCATCAGAGTCGTACGTCGTGTGTCCGATTCGTGCCAGTGGCCGCCCGTGGACGACGCTCCAGCGGGTTCAATGCAACCCTCTTAAGTCTGTGATGGACAGCGACGATGATTCTGAATTGAAAACGAAGACAATCCAGGGGAGGGAAGTACCGTGTTTAATCTGACCGCAGCGACAAGCTCGCAGGCCGATGCCGGTCTCGTTGCGCCGATCGTGATGCTGGTGATTCTCATCACCGTAATCGCCGGCATCTAGAGGGTGTACAGCAAAGCCGGCCAGCCGGGGTGGGGCGTGCTCATTCCGTTTTACAACGTCTATCTGATGTGCAAAATCGCCCATCGTCCGGGGTGGTGGCTGCTGCTGATGTTCGTTCCCATCGTCAACCTGATCATTGCCATCACGCTGAGCATTGGCATTGCCAGGAACTTCGGCAAAGGCGCCGGATTCGGGTTGGGGCTGGCATTCCTCGGCTTCATCTTCTATCCGATCCTGGGCCTTGGCGGCGCGCAGTACCTCTCGTCGACAGGACTCGGCGCGTCGCAGGACGCGCTGCAGCAGGCTGCCTGAGGCACCAACTGCCGGCCGGATCAGCCACCGGACACGCCGATGACCTCGATGTCATCGGCCCACAACTTGCCCCTTTTCATGTCGGAGCGGAGCTCGACGCGGAAATCCGCCGTCATCGCGAAGCTCGACAGGTCGATGTCATGGAAGTGGTATAGGGTGTCGTCGTCGCCGGTAGAGATCGACAGCACGGTGACGAAGTTCACCCCGTCGGGTGCGACCCGGACCGATGCCTGATCGCTCCCCCGGAAGGACGCGGTCTTGATCCAGAGCTGCAGCCGCGCTCCCATAACCCCGGTCAGATCAACGGTCCGCGCGAGCGTGCTTCCCACCCGCCGCAGCCGCACGTGGCTGCTGCCGGAGTGAGGGCTGTCCCTGTTGGTGCGGATCGATACGCCGCCGGTCGCAGACCAGGAGCCGACCCAGACGCCGGCGCCGCCGGAGAGATCCTGGGACTCGAAGCCGTCAAACGCGAGCGTCACCGGATCGCTGCCCTGCGGAAGGACGGTGACCAGCACCGTGTCGCTGGCGGTCGCCAGCTCATTGTCGGTGACGGTGAGGGTCACGGTGTGGACACCGACGCTAAAGGCTGCGTCCAGGAGCGCCGTGGTCCCCAGCACGGCCGCACCCTCGGTCCATTGAAAGCCCACAATGGAGCCGTCGAAGTCGATGGAGCCAAGCCCGTCGAGGGTGACGATCTCAACACCGTCGCCGTCGGTGTCGCCGGCGATGAGATCGGGTCCGGCGTCGGCGATGGGGTCCAGGTTCAAGGGCGGGCCCGCCAAGCCGGTGATGTTCACGTCATCGACGAACAGCTGGCCCCTGTTCGTGTGTGTGGCGAAATCGACCATGAAGCCCGCGGTCATCGTGAAATTCCCGAGGTCGAAATCGTAGAGGTGATACGCATTGTCGCTGTCGGCGGCGGTGAACGTGCGGAGTGTCGTAAAGCTGCTGCCGTCGGGGCTCACCCGCACGAATGCCCGATCGGAACTCTGAAAGGTCTTTGCCTTGGCCCAGAAGGTCAGGTGCACCTCCGAGGCGCCCCGCAGATCCACGGCCCGCCTCAGGTCGGTGTTGGCGTTCGTCAGCTTGGCGTGAAATGCACCGGCGTGCGGTGCGCCCTTGGTTGGCACTGAGACATCGCCCGATGCCGCCCAGCCGCCGACCCATCTCCCGGCGCCACCGTTGAACCCGCCGGACTCAAAGCCGTCAGAGGCGAGGCTGAGGGGTGCGGGGGGCGCGGGGGGTTCGGGGGGTGTGGGGGACTGTCCCACCACCGAAACGAGAACTGTGTCGGAGGCGCTCGCGCCGCCGTTGTCGGTGACCGTCAGGGAAATCGTGTGGTCACCGACAGCGAGATTGACGCTCAGGAGGGAGCCGGAACCGAGACCCACGGCGCCCTCGGCCCATTCCAACGAAACGATCGTGCCGTCGGGATCGAAGGAGGCCGAGCCGTCCAGCGTCACCAGCTCCATCCCGTCGCCGTCGAGGTCGGACACGGTGATGTCCGTTGAGGCGTCGGCAACAGGCGGCTGGTTGGGGTTGATCGTCACGATGACCGTGTCGGTGGAGGACTGGCCATCGTTGTCGGTTGCCGTCAGGGTCAGCGAGTGCACGCCGAGACCGAGCTCGACGCTCAGCACGGCGGACGTTCCCAGCAGCGTGGCCCCCTCGGACCACTGGTAGGCGACGATTGTGCCGTCGGGGTCGAAGGAGCCGGTGCCATCGAGGATCACCGTCTCCAGCGCGTCACCGTCGCTGTCGTCTATAAAGAGGTCCGTCCCGGCGTCGACGACCGGCGGCACTGGTGCGGCGGCGGTCGCCAGCGAGTTGTAGACGTTGATTCGACCATGGGCGAAGGTGTTGTCCACGCCCGGCAAGCCCAGATCGTCGCAGCCCTCCTTGAGCCGTGTCTCGACCTGATCGGGGCTCAGTGACGGATCCGACGACCAGATCAGCCCGATCAGACCCGCCGTAAGCGGGCAGGAAAAGCTGGTGCCGCTGACGGCGGCATACGAGCTGTTGCCGCTGGAGTGTGTGGTGACGACACCGACTCCGGGCGCCATCACGTCGACGAAGGGCCCGTAGGCCGAAAACGACGCCTTGTTATCGACCGAATCAGTGGCGCCGACGACGATGATGTCGTCGGCGTCGCGGTCGCCGAGGGTGAGGTATCGGGCATCGTTGCCGGCCGCCCAGACCAGCAGGCCGCCGATCGACTTGATGTACGTGGCGGTGGTGAGGTTCGAAGCATTGTCCACGCCGCTGTAGCTGACGCTGGCGACCCGGTCACCGTTTTGGATGGAGGTGCGGGCCGCGTGCTGCAGCACCGAAAGCGTCGTGCCGCCGCTGGTGGAGTTGCTGACCCGGAGCATCCGGTGGCTGAGGTTCCAGCCCACACCCGAGACGCCGACGCCGTTGTTGCCGTTGGCCGCGGCGCACCCGGTGGTCTGTGTGCCGTGCGAGTGGACGGGACCGATCTGACCACCCTGGGACTCGAAGAGCATATCGACGGCGTTGTAGCCCTCCAGCCGGTTCAATTGCAGATCATCGTGCGTGGTCAGGATGCCGGTATCGCAGATGCCGATGCTGACTGACGGATCTCCGGTGTGGATGCTCCAGGCATCGCACGTCTGAAGCTTGCCGGCATCGTGGTGCCACTGATTGCTCAGAAGTGGGTCGTCGGGGCACGCCGATGGATAGATGATCCAGTCGGGTTCTGCGTACTGATAGCAACCCATGGCCAAGAGGTCATTGGCCACGGCGTTCTCATCGAAGCCCCCCGGACACTGGATGACGTACTCGTCGGTCTCCGCAACGTAGCGCTTCATCGGATAGGTTGCCAGAACCATGCGGGCGACGGCCAACCACTGGGTCGCCTCCTTCGGGGTGGCGCCGCGTTTTGTCCAGGCGTCGTGCTGCCGGGGCCGGACGATCAGCTGTCCGGAGAACTGCTTGACGCCAGGTACCTCCACATGTCGGGCAGGGCGCTCGGCGGCAGCCGGGGCATCACGATCATTGGCTTGTGTGTTCGCGCAGGGCACCGCCAGGGCGCACAGCGCTCCGATCAAGGCGCGCAGGTTGCATTGCATGTCTTGCTTCTCACCCTGTTTGTCACGCAGGGGCCTTCGGCCTCCCCGCCGAAATCGGCGGACGACACGAATACCGTACGATTCAGAAGCGCTGCGTCCAAGAACCCGCGAGTCGATTGCACGCCCGACCATCCCCGGACCACCGGTCGGTCGGGTTGGTGACTCCGGGTAAACTTCGCGCGCCTCGCCGCGGTATGATGCGGCGCCATGGAGATTCTCTTCGCCTCCGCGAACCGTCACAAGTTCCGTGAGGTGCACCGGATCATGGCGGACTGCGGCATCCAGGTCGTCGGGCTGTCCGACTCCGATGACCTCGCGGCGCTGCCGGCGCCGGTTGAGGAGGGCCGGACCTTTGCTGAGAACGCTCGGATCAAGGCGGTTTACTATGCCCGGGCAGCAGGGCGTTTCTGCGTGGCCGATGACTCCGGCCTCGAGGTCGACGCTCTCGGCGGTACCCCCGGTGTGCGATCAGCCCGGTACGCCGGAGAAGGCGGCACCCCCGCCGAACGCGACAAAGCAAACAACACCCGGTTGCTCTCGGCGCTCAAGGGCGTGCCGGCCGAGCGGCGTCGGGCCCGGTTCGTGTGCGTGATGTGTTTGTCGGACCCCGGCGGCCGGGTGGTGGCCGAGACGCGGGGCACCTTTGGTGGGCGCATCGCCGAATCCCCCGCCGGCGACAACGGCTTCGGCTACGACCCCCTGCTCTTTCTTCCCGATCAAGGGCGAACCTCGGCCCAGCTTTCGCCCGAAGAAAAGAACGCACGATCACACCGCGGCGAGGCGGCGCGTGCGATGGCGGTACGTATCAAGGCCCTGATGGAGGGGCAGAGTGGCGGAGGGGGGACGTGAGAAAGGGTTCGGGGTCCGCGCTCTTCCCGAACCCATGACCCCTCCTGACGGAGCGGGCTCTCGGCAACCTCTGGGTGGCTGGGGCTGAGCGAAGCGAAGCCCCGGTCTTTGGGGCAACGAATCAACAGTGGCGTCGCCCCGATGCGATCGGGACTCCGTCACAGCCACCCAGAAGGCGAAGATTCAACGCGGTGGGTCGCGGAGGAAAGAGCAGGGCCAGGGTTCAGGGATCCGCGCTTTCCCGTGCCCCCTCTTCCGCCCCGGCTGACAGCTGACAGCCTTTAGGCACCGATCGCTTTCTTCACCGCGCGGATTGTGTCCGGCGTGGTCCCGCAACAGCCACCGATGATGTCAGCCCCCGCCGCGACCCAGCGGCTGGCGTATCGTGCGTAGGCCGCGGGGTCCACGGCATCGGTCGTCACCCAGTTGCCGGCGCTGTCGGCGTACCCGATATTGGCGTAGGCGATGATTCGAACGTGTGGCGGCAACGCGTCGCGGAGGAACGTGACCTGACACTCGACCGCGGGCGCGGCCACGCAGTTGACCCCGACGGCGTGGGCGTCGCCCAGAGATGGAAGGATGTCGGCGAGCGGCTCTCCGCTGAGCAGAACACCGGGCGGCCCCTCGCTCCTGGTGCAGAAGCTGACCATCCACTTGCCCGCCGCGAGCCGTCTCGCCGCCTCGGTCGCCGCGCCGGCCTCCGTGAGATTGTTCATCGTCTCCAGGCCGACAAACTCGACCCCCGCCTCGAGTAATGCCCTGATCATCTCGGTGTGCTCCCGGCGGCAGGCGGCTTCGTCCGGGGCCAGATCGGGCCGGTAGCAATCTTCCAGCGGCGCCACCGAACCCACGATGAGCGCGTCAGGGTTGCGCTGCTGCCGCGATTCGTTGGCGATCTCGACCGCCCTGGTGGTCAACTGCGCCGCGCGGTCGCCGAGGCCGGCCTTGGCCAGCGATCTGCGATGGGTGCGGAAGGTGTTGGTCGTGATCGCCCCGGCCCCCGCGTCGAGGTAGTCGACGTGGATCGCCTTGAGGAGATCGGGTGCTTCAAGCAGGGCGCGGGCGGACCAGAGCGGAAGCGTGATGTCGGCGCCCCTGCGGCCGAGCTCGGTCCCCGTTGCCCCGTCAAGAAGGAGCGTGCTCATCGGTTTGGCGGTTGTCGAATGTGCGTGCCGATGGTGTTCTAGGTTTGGGCTGCGGCGTGACGTACGGTGAGCATGGCGATTTCGGGAGGGCAGTTGACCCTCAGGGGAAACCACGCCCCCACCCCGCTCGTCACATACAGCACGCTGCCGTTGGACTTGAACAGACCCGCGCTGCGGCGATGGGTCAAGGCGAGGTTCGCGTTGGGACGCTTCTTCATGGCGATCTGCCCGCCGTGAGTGTGGCCGGCCAGTGTCAGCGGAATGCCCAGGTCGGAGGCCCGGAGGAAGGCCTTGGGGTTGTGAGCAAGAAGCAGGTGCGCCTCCTCGCCTCCGGCACGGTCGATCTGCCGGGCGCACGCCACGGCGGAGCGGGCCCAGTCGATACCGACCACCAGAAGCCTTGTGCCGTTGCGATTGATGCTGACCCCTTCATTGCGGAGCACGGTCAGACGGGACTCGACCGCCATCCTGACCAGCCCTTCCGGGTCGTGTAGCTCGTCGTGATTGCCCAGGACCAGGAAGACGCCAAATGGCGCGTTGAGTCCGCCCAGCGCCTCAAGCAACGGGCGAGCTTGGGCATTCTCCAGATCGACGATGTCGCCGGTGCACACGACGAGGTCGGGCTGCTGCTCGCCAAGGCACTTGACGATCTCGACGGCCTTGTCCACGGGGAGCAACTCCCCGAGATGGAAATCGCTGACATGGCCGATCCGCATTCCGTCGAACTCGGCGGGCCACAGCGGGGTGGTCACCTCGATTTCGCGGACGAGCACCTTCTGGGCGAGGTGCCGTCGGTTGATCCGCCCGCCGCTGACGCGGTTCGGCCCGACCGTAAAGAGAAAGTTCCTGATGCGGGCGCGTCGATACTTCGGCAGGATTTGTCGTCGGCGGTGGGCGAGCTTTGCCATGGCGGTGGAATCGTACGGAAGGAATCGCAAAAAACCCACGGACCATGCCCGGCGTTGTGTCCCGCCGCCGGCGAGAAACGCTAGAAACGCAATGATCCGGCCAGGAACAGCCCTTGCAGGCCGCCGTGGAGTGCGTAGTCGTCAGTTTCGACATCCAGCTCGAGGAGTCGGTAGCCGACCATCAGCCCGAACTGTTCTGTGATTTGAATCGTAACGCCGCCCCGGACCTGCCACATGGTGCCGCCCTCCCCGCCCAGCGCCGGGCCGGCGCCGACGGCACCCTGCAGCCTCAGCATCTTAAAAACGGGTATGTCCTGTTCAGGTCGGTAATCCAGGGTGATTTGAAGCCCCGCGAGAAGTCCCGCCCATTCACCGCCGGTGACTTCCCTGCCGCCGCCCACCGTCAGGACCTGCTTGACGTCGACGTACCGGATCGCCAGCAGCGGTGCGACGGTCAACTCGGCGATGTAGCGGCCCTCCTGGCTGCGGTTGGCAAGCTCCGCCACCCGCTCCTGGTCCCGGGTGAAGGGCCGGAAGGCGCCGAAGCTCAGTTCGACCGCGACCGATGTGATGTCGAACGTCGCCTGAAACGGATCGCCGTCAAACAGGAAAAGCGACCCGAAGGTCGCGTTGCCGGAAAAGCTGCCAGCCGAATCGGTCGAGAAGTCCATGCCGGAGAGGATGATCTCCCACCGCTCGTGCTTGCGGATGGAAAGCTCTATGTTGACGGTCGGCTCGGACCGGTCCAGGTCGAGCTGGGCGGCCAGCCGGATATCCTGGTTTACCGCCGGTCCCAGCGACGACTTGCCGTCGAGGCGGGGCAGCCAGACGCCGGGCAGGAGGGTGATCTGGAGGTTGTCCGGGGCCAAAGCGGCGGCACCCGGCGGGTCGGTGCCCTGCCCGGCCGAAAGGATTGCGACCGTGGCGGCAAACGTCCAGGATCCGGGCATGCGTGAAATCCTCGTCGCAACACTCGGGGCGGAGCCGGCAGCGTATCGTCACTATCGGCCAAAAGGGCCCGCTGATGTCCCCAGGTGACAGCGACAATCGTGTCATAGAGCTGGCCGGTGACGTGAGGGTGGATCCGGCGGATCTGCGTTTCTCATACTCCCGCGCCGGAGGTCCGGGAGGGCAGGCGGTCAACAAGCTTGCGACAAAGGTCCAGCTTCGCGTGGCTGTGGAGGCCCTGAAGGGTCTTGGACCCGAGGTATGCGGCCGGCTGCGTGATCTGGCGGGCCATCGGCTGACGACCAGCGATGAGCTGCTCTTTGTCGCCGACCTCCATCGCTCGCAGCTGGACAACAAGCGGGCGTGTCTTGAGCGTTTACAGTCGCTGGTGACCGAGGCGGTCAAGGTGCCCAAGACGCGGAAGAAATCCACACCTTCGAGGGCCATGATCCGGAGGAGGCTGGAGGCCAAACGCCGCCAGTCCCGAAAAAAGGACGCTCGCCGCGCCAGGCCGGATGAGGAGAGTGAGTAGGGCCGGCTATGCCGACCGCCGAAGAAGGCGAAGATTCAACACGGAGAGCCACGGAGAGCCGCAGAGGGGCTGACATGGCCGACACTCACCGCGGTGAGCTGTTATGCCGAGGCCTGGAAGAGGTCGTCCAGGACCCGGACACCGAGAGGGCGGCGGCCAGCCGCCTTGACCTTTCGTCTATTCTCCGCGGTGAATCTTCGCCTTCTTCGTCTTCAGGTCACCGACATGAACTGCTCGAGGTAGTGGATTGTCTGTGCCTGCCCCTCATGCTCGGTCTTGTTGAGATCGCCTATTGAAATCATGCCGCAAATTCGGTCGCCGTCGAGCACGGGGATGTGGCGGATTCGCTTTTCACGCATGACCTTGCCGATCTCGCTGAGCGGTGTGTGGCCGGCGGCGCATGCGACGGGGCTGGTCATCACCGTGCCGAGCTTCGTGCGGGCCGGGCTCCGCTGTTCAGCGACAATCCTCCGAAGTACGTCACGCTCGGTGAAAATTCCGGCCAGTCGGTTCTTGTCGACGACCAGAACCGATCCGATGTGCCGGTCGTTCATGAGCCGTGCCGCCTGCAGCACGGTGGCCTGGGGCGACAGCGAGGCCACGGGCCCTCCCTTGATTGCGAGATACTGTTCGGCGGTCGTCATGGCAGTGCCTCCGTGCAGTCTGCCCCTCCATTGTCGGCCATACCTAGCTTCGCGGAATTGTCGCGGCATGCAATACCCAAAGGGGGAAGTTTTTGATTCGTTCCATTTGTCACAAAGATCGACCGACTCGGCCGGCGGAGTCTGCAGCCGGTCGACGCATCGTCCGCGGAACGACCGAAGCGACGCAAGGAGCCTACTCCAGCCGCACGCGACCTGACCCGGGCGAGATCTTGCCCATGACGAAGGCGTCCTCGCCGAGGTGGTTGAGCTGCTGGAGGACCGAGTTGGCAAAGCTCGGCCTCACGATCAGGACGAGCCCGACGCCCATGTTGAAGACTCCAAACATCTCGTCGTCCTCGATGCGACCCTGATCCTGAAGAAACGAGAAGATGGGCGGGACCACCCAGGATCGGGTGTCGATTCGGGCGTCGAGCTTCCCAGGGAGCACCCGCTGTACATTGCCCGGCAGGCCCCCGCCGGTGATGTGCGCCATGCCGCTGACGACTCGTTTGACCTTGTACCGCCCGAGCAGCCGCACGATCGACCGAGCGTAGATGCGGGTCGGGCTGAGCAGGATCTCGCCGAGGCTTCGTGCCCCCAGCGGCGCGAAGACGTTGCTCAGGGAGAGCCCCCTTTTCCGGATAATCGCGCGAACGAGGGTGAACCCGTTGGAATGGATACCCGAGCTGGCCAGGCCAATGACGACGTCACCGGCCTCCACCCGCATCGGATCGATCGCCCGCTTCAGCGGGACCACCCCCACTGCAAACCCCACCAGGTCAAAATCACCCTCGCCGTAGACCTCGGGCATCTCGGCGCACTCGCCGCCGATCAATGCGCAACCCGCCATCTCGCACCCGCGTGCCACACCTTCGACGAGCGCGGCGGTTTGCCGGGGCTTGTTGGCGTGCAGACCGAGGTAGTCCAGGAAGAACAGCGGTTCCGCTCCCTGGACGATCACGTCGTTGACGCTCATCGCCACGCAGTCGATGCCGACGGTGGTATAGATACCGAGCTCGGCGGCAAGCTTGACTTTGGTGCCGACGCCATCGGTGCAGGCCACGAGGACCGGCTCCCTGTAGTTGCGCTGAAAGAGCTTCTCGTTGTAGTCCAGCCGGAACATGCCGGCAAAGCCGCCGTGGCAGCCGAGCACGCGCGGCCCGTACGTTCGCTGCATCATCGACTCAAAGAGCTTGACCGCCCGTTCTCCGGCGGCGATGTTGACGCCGGTGGCGGCGTAGGTCAGCGGTTTGTCGGGGGGCGCGGCCACCGTCGTCATCGAGGAAGTGTAGGGAGGAAGAACTTCTGCCTTTGTGCCTTTGTACCTGTGAGCTTATCCTACAGCCATGTCCATCCTGGTTGACTGCAACGACAAGGTCATCTGTCAGGGGATCACGGGAACCGCCGGGGCATTGCACACCAAAGGCTGCCTCGAATACGGAACCAGGATGGTCGGGGGCGTCACACCCGGCAAGGGCGGCCAGCGAGATCCCAATGACCTTCCCATCTTCGACACCGTCGCGGAGGCGGTGGCCGCGACCGACGCCACCGCGACGATGATCTTTGTTCCCCCGCCGTTCGCCGCAGACGCGATGCTTGAGGCGGCGGACGCGGGCATCAGGGTCATCTGCACGATCAGCGAGGGTCTCCCCACCCAGGACATGATTCGTGTCAAGGCGGTGCTGGGCGGGTATCCCCAGGTCCGGCTCATCGGCCCCAACTGTCCGGGAGTCATCACACCGGGCCGGCGGGTTTCCGGGGAGGGCGCCTCGGCGACCTTTGCCGGTGGGTGCAAGATCGGGATCATGCCCGGGTACATCCACATGGCTAAGGAGGACGCCTCGACCTCGAGGGCGGTGGGCGTGATCAGCCGGTCCGGGACCCTCACCTACGAGGCGGTGTGGCAGTTAACGGCGCTCGGGATCGGTCAGACGACCTGCGTCGGTATCGGGGGCGATCCCGTTCGCGGTCTGGGATTCCAGGAGCTGCTGTGCATGTTCGAGCACGACCGGGAAACCGACGGCGTGGTCATGATTGGGGAGATCGGGGGTTCCGACGAGACGGAGGCGGGGACCTGGATACAACAGCACATGTCCAAGCCGGTTGTGGCCTTTATCGCGGGTCGCACCGCGCCGCCGGGCAAGCAGATGGGTCACGCCGGGGCGATCATCGGCGGTCGAGACGATACTGCGGAGGCCAAGATCAAGGCCCTGCGGAAGTGCGGGGTGAGCGTGGCCGACAGCCCGGCCACCATCGGTGAGACGATGGCGAGGGCGCTCCTTACAAACCAAACGGCGGTCGCAGCGGGTTCAAGGTGAGATTGTCCCGGCCCAGGATCAGCAGGTCGGCGATCTGTACGGCCTCCGCGAACGATTCTTGCGCCTGTTTGATGTCGAAGCTCTCCGGGAGCACCTTTCCCTCGGCGAGGTGCTCGCAGGTGGCCACCGCGTCACCGCAGATGCACACCGTCGCCCGAGGAAGAGGAAGCAGCAGGCCGCAGCATCCCGGGGTGACACCCGGCAGCGGAAAAAGATCCACGCCATTGGCCAGCGAGTCCGGCGCCGGTTCGCACTTCTTCAGGATCGAAAGATGGGTCTTGAGGATCGCACCCAGCTCACTGTCGCCGCAATCGGATGCTTCGGCGAGCTGGTCGGTGAGCTTTTCGGTGGCGGCATCGAGCTCCAACTCGTGGGCCAGCCACCGGGCGTTTGGGAAGGCCCCAAGAGCCCGGCGGTGAAGCGGATCGGCCGAGGTCAGAAAAACGTGCGTGATTTCGCCGGGGTCGCGACCGCAGCGCTCGCTGAGCCGGGCCAGAAGCGCCTGGGCGGGAAGAGATGGGTCGACGAGGATCGTTGCGGACCCGGCGCAGAGCAGGGTGGTTGTCGCGTGGCCGGTACGAACCTCGGTGTGTTCGTTCCATAGGGGGTGCGTGGCAAGCGTGCCGATCGAGACCACGCGATAGTCCAGCGGCGAGCCCATGGTGATGTCAGCTGCTCGGCATCCTTGTTTCTACGCCGCTTGGCATCCGTGCCGGCGCGGCTGAGGCCTTCGGGGCTGCGCCCTTCGGGCTCCGCCCCTCGGGACTCCCGGCATCCTGCCGGGCTTGTTCTGTCAACCGCTTGGCGTCTGTGTTCTCACGCCGCTTGGCATCCGTGCCGGCGCGGCTGAGGCCTTCGGGGCTGCGCCCCTCGGGATTCCCGGCATCCTGCCGGGCTTGTTCTGTCAGCCGCTTGGCATCCGTGCCGGCGCGGCTAGCGCCGGGGCGAGCGGCGCACCCGTCATGGTGTCCCCTCGTCACTCCGTGATTCTTCTCTCACTCAACCAACTGATCCTGAGCCAGGCGACCCAGCGGGTTGCTTGGGTCGTCTCGTTTTTCCTTGAGGCGTTCGATGATCACGGGCGGGACAATGGCCGCCAATCGATCGAGCGACCCGCCAAGGGCCGCCACCTGCTTGATAAGACTGGAGCTGGTAAAGGCGTAGGGCTCGCCGGTGACAACGAAGACGGTCTCAATCCCTGCCACCTGCCGGTTGGTAATGGCGAGCTGGCACTCGCTGGCCAAGTCCGTGATGTTGCGAATCCCGCGGAGGATTGCGCTGGCGCCGACCCTCTTGGCGAAGTCGACGGTCAGCCCGCTGTAATGATCCACCCGCACCGGCGCCCCATCGGGCTCCTGGCTGACCATCTCCGCGACGAGCGTCCGCACGACCTCGAGTCGTTCTGCGGCGCTGAACAGGGCGGGCTTGTCGGGGTTGTCGCCGATCGCCAGGACGATCTCATCGAAGAGCCGGCGTGCTCTGCTAAGCACGTCGAGGTGACCTTTGGTTATCGGGTCAAATGATCCGGCATAGATGGCGAGATGGTGTGTCGCAGCGGCCATGGGGCGATTGTATAGGCTTGGCCGCCCGTGAGGGGGGGGCGGGAACTATGGAAATCGGCTCCGGTCCCCGCGATCCGCGCAACCGAACCCCCATAACGCAAAAACGCCGACACGGCGGTTGTCTCTCGGCGGCTGAATTGGATGCTGTCGGTGAACGGGTGGTTACAAGCCCTGGATCGGCCCCGGATCGGTTTGCCTCCCCGTTCGGGGCCATTTCAACCCAAGCCGCGGCCATGAGGTTTGGTCATAGAGGCGGCCCCGTCCCGGACGGGGCCGTTTTCTATTATTTAGAGCGCTCCGTACGGCCTGCGGCCGACACTCGCTCTGGTACGCGGCGGCGAATTCATCCGCCGCCGCTGATCGGGCGCCTCGCCCGAGCGCTCCGTAGCGGCCTTGCGGCGTCGCGGCCTCCTTGCCACTCTTGTTTGGCAGCCCTCCGGGCTGCGGGCCGCACGCTCGCTGTGGCGGCTACGCTTTGACGCAATCCGGGTTAGACGGAGGGCGCCGAGAAGCGGCTCCTGCACCCGGGAATCACTTCTTGAGCTTCAGGTCCTCCAGTCCCGCCGTCTGCAGAAGGACGTTGAGGTGTTCTCCGAAGACGAAGTTGTGCTCGGGCACGGCCAGCCCAGAGAGGCTCTTGCCAACGTGGCTGAACAGCAGCGACACCGATCCGAGCTCGAGCCAGCTTCCAGCGGACGCGCCCGATCCGCTTGGTCGGTAAGAGACCGTGCCGGTCGTGGACGCCCCAGCGGAGTCGAGGCGTTCGAGCCGTGCCTCATAGCGCACCGTCTGGCCGGGGAAGACCTCGTGATCGAATCTCGCCGTAACGATCTTGGCCAGGATGACCTTGTGGCTGAAATTGCTGGCTGAGCCCACCAGAATCCCCGCCGTCTGAGCCATCCCCTCGATCAAGAGCGACGCGGGAACGACGGGCAGAGCCTCGCGGCCATCGCCGGGAGGAAAGTGATCGTGCAGGTACTCCTCGGCCAGCGAGACGTTCTTGATCGCGACCAGCCGTTTCCGGGGCTCCAGCTCGATGATCT
Organism: Planctomycetota bacterium; assembly: GCA_022564665.1. Lineage (GTDB taxonomy): Bacteria > Planctomycetota > Phycisphaerae > Phycisphaerales > SM1A02 > JADFKZ01. The sequence continues at coordinate 14,011 of JADFKZ010000019.1, forward strand.
GATCGATCCACAGCCAACGCATCGGATTCACATGAAGAGGGTCACGGCTGAGCCCGGGAAACTCAAGCTTGCCCCGGTTCGCATTGGGGCCTCCTCGCCGGCGCTCTCATCCTGCCAGCTTGCGCTCGACGAAATCGATGATCGATTTGACCGTGATCAGCTCGGCCACCTTCTCGACGTCGCGGTCCTCCTGGAACCGGGAGAAATCAACGTGGGGCATTCGTTCGTGAAGCATGTTCATTCCCGCGTCGGTGAGCTTGGCGTCGACGACCCACTCGGGGTTCTCCAGGAGGTTCTCGGGGAATAGCTCCCCCGGCTCGACCTTGAATGCTCGGTCGGGCGTGGAGAACGTCTTTTCCAGCCGGAAGACGATGTCCAGAAAGTCGATCGATTCCGCCTGCAGGTCGGCGGTGAGCGACGCGTCAAGGGTGACCTCATCCTCATCAACCCCAAGAGCCTCTTCCAGAACTTCGCGCACATTGGAATAGATCTCTTCGCGGGTCATCACCACGCTCTCGGGCATCTCTAGGGACTCCTGGTGTCTGGCTTCTGATCGGGGCCTTGTGTGATTGTCGATGGCGGTCTGCGGATCGGTCTCATGGTAAACCGTCCGGAGACGGCTGTCTCGCAGCTGCTGGGTGCCGTGCCGTGACGACGGATGCGCCCGGTTCCGTTGCACAGGTAGCCGCCGTCTTCGAGCTGGCGGCGGAGTCGCACCTCGATCTCCAGCGACTCGCCCGGCCGCACGAAGCTCGAGAACCTGACCGCCTTGACCTCACCGAGGACCAGCCGCGGATCGCCTCGATCAGCGAGCATGCGTCGGGCCGCCTGGGCCATTGTCTCCACCATCATCACCCCTGGGAGCACGGGAAAGGTGGGAAAATGATCCGCGAGGTACTCCTCGGCCAGGGTAACATGCTTGATCGCGACGATGCGATCGTGGGACTGTTCCAGAACGCAATCGATCAGATCGAACTTCATGGTCTGGTGGGTGTCAAGGACGAATTGAGAGCCTAGGCGCCGGGGTGCTCGAACGCAACTCCGCCCCAACGACGCAATCCTGTCCCGATCCTCCCGAACAAGCCGATAGCAAATAGCTATGGCACGCAAGGGTGTACGTGCGCGCAGGTATCAGGTCAACGACGGCTCGACGTTGGTGATCTGGCGGCGGGTGGGGTGGGTGGCGTTGGCCGGGCTGTTGGTGTTCGGCGTCGTTGCCCTGGCCAGCTTCGACTCGGCGGACTGGCCCTCGCACACGGTGGCCGTCCACAACGTGCCGACGGTCAATCTTTGCGGCCCCGTGGGCGCGCTGATCGCCTACTGGTGCTACTACCTCATCGGGGTCGGATCCTGGATCGCGCTGGCCGGGCTCGGGGGATACCTGGCCCTGGCGGTGGCGGGTCACCCTTTAACCCACCCCCTGCTACGGGTCGTTGGGGTGCTCTTCATGGCGGTCGCGGTATCGTGCTTTGGAGGTCTCATTTCGCCGCGGTCCGGCCCGCTTGCCGGCTCCGGGGCGGGTCTCCTGCCGGTGTTGGTGGTGGGCGAGCTGGCTCGCCGCTTTAGCGTCGTGGGGACGTTTCTCATCCTCGGGGCGGGTTTCGGTGTGGGTGCAGTGGTGGCGGTTGACCGGCTGATGGCGAGGGTGCCCGGATGGCTGGCCGCGGGGGGGCGGCTTCTGGGCCGTCGGGGTCTTTGGGCCCCCGGTTGGTGGGCGGCGCTGTGGGCCCGCCCGGAGGCTGTTTCCATCGCCCCCGGCCGGTCCCGGGGCGCGGTGAGGATCGATCCCGAGGCCGGAGGCGTGGGGGCGGTCGAGGCGTTTGACCCCGAGGAACATGAGCTTGACGACTCCCTCGATGAGCTGGTGCCGAAGCGGCTCAGCGTCAAAGACCTCCGTAAGAAACTCGCAAGGCTCCCGGTCAAGATCGCCGCACTCCGCCGCCCGGTGCCGCGCGACGAGGACATCCCGCGGCAGGAATGCATTGAGGACTACGAGTTTCCCACACTCCAGCTGCTGGAGGATCCCGAGTCCAACTACTCGGCCAAGATGGAGACATTCGTCCGCAAGCAGGCCCAGCAGCTCGAGGAGTCGCTGGAGACATATTCAATCGACGGCGAGGTGACGGGAATCGAGTCGGGCCCGGTGGTCACGCTCTACTCCGTGCAGCTGGCCCCGGGGACGAAGGTGGCCAAGGTGCAGGCCGTGGCCAGTGACATCGCCCGCTCGTTGCGCGCCCACAACATTCGCATCGTGCCGAACATGGTGGGCAAGACGACCGTCGGCATCGAGGTCCCCAACCTCTACAAGGAGCGGGTGAGGCTCAAGGAGCTCATGTCCACCGGCCATGCCAAGGACATGATCCTTCCCATGTTCCTGGGCAAGGACGCCTCCGGCGACCCGCTGGTGGCCGATCTCACCCGGATGCCGCACATGCTGATCGCCGGCACCACCGGATCGGGCAAGAGCGTCTGCATCAACGCGATCATCATGAGCTGGCTGTATACAAAGCGGCCCGACGAGCTGAAGCTGATCCTCATCGATCCCAAGATGGTGGAGATGAGCCAGTTCCAGGACATTCCCCACCTGATGTGCCCGGTGGTGACGGAGACCTCCAAAGCGGTGGCCATCCAGCAGTGGGCGGTGGAGAAGATGGAGGAGCGATACGAGCTATTGCGCGAAGCGGCGGTGCGCAACGTCGCCGCCTACAACCAGCTCACGGAAGAAGAGCTGTACGAGCGGTTCAAGCCGGCCAATGCCGCCGAGCGCGCCAAGATTCCCAGGAAGCTGCCCTACATCGTGTTCATCATCGATGAGTTGGCCGACCTGATCATTACGCACAGCGAGGTCGAGCAGTCGATCGTGCGTATCGCCCAGAAGGCTCGGGCGGTTGGAATTCACCTGATCGTCGCCACCCAACGGCCCCAGGCAAACGTCGTCACCGGCCTCATCAAGTCGAACATGCCCTGCCGCGTGAGCTTCAAGGTCGCCTCCGGTATGGACAGCCGTATCGTCCTGGACCAGAAGGGGGCCGAACTTCTGCTGGGCCAGGGCGACATGCTCTTTCTTACCCCGCACAATACGCAGCTGAAGCGCGCGCAGGGAACGCTCGTCACCGACCCGGAGATCCGTCGGGTCGTCAGCTATCTCCGCGGCGTGGCCAGTGCCACGTTCGAGCCGGCACTCCTGATGCTGAGGCCGGTGGATGCGGCCGAGGGTGCCATGCCGGCGGAGCGGGATCCGCTGTTTGATCAGGCGGTCCGTGAGATGATCGAGACCGGTCGGGGCTCGGTGTCGCTTCTCCAGCGGCGAATGGCCATCGGCTACACGCGGGCCTCGCGGCTTGTCGACCAGATGTCGCAAGCGGGGATCCTGGGCAACCACAAGGGATCGGTTGCCCGCGAGGTGCTCATCAGCCTCCAGGAGTGGGAGCAGATGCGGGAGATGGAGGAGGCGGCCGAGGCAAGTGGAACGCTCTTTGGTACCACCAGCCCAGAAGACGACTCCGGCGCCGAAGTCGTGGAGGACGAGGACGTTGAGCTTGAGGATGCCGGGGACGAAGAGTCGGAGGAGCAAGAGTACGAAGAAGAAGATGAAGACGCCGAGGAGCTGGAGGACGAGGACACCCAGATGCCGGTCGTCGAGACGATCTCCACGAAAGCGGTCCGACGACGCAGAAGGTAGGGCGGCATGCCGACTGCGGAATCCTTTTGCGTCGTTTTTGCTTGCCCCGGTCGCCGGGAGACGCGATAATTGGTCTATCGCAGCGAGCCGCCGGCAAACCGGGGGCGAACCCCCCGCTGGGCGTCGGTAGCGGACCGCGACGACCGGTCCCGCCGCACCATGGCCACCCCATGGCGAGCGGGGCGCGGGCGGTGAGCCCCTGGGGACGCTCAGGGGAAAAAGATCTCGGCGGCGAGTGATCACGCTCGCGACGGCTGGGGCAACCCCTTTTTATTCAAGGAGGTGATCTAGTGAACAAAGTGTGTGACAGTACCAGCGGGCTGCACCTATAGCCGTGCCCCTGACGGGGTTGCACGGTGTGCAGCCCGGGATCTGGTAATGAAAATGCCGCCCGGCGGTCGACCGACCGCCGGGCGGTTGTTTCTGTTTCGAGCGCTCGAAACAGGCCGTAAGCTGCGCTCGCCGCTTCAGCGCTTGACACGCTGAATCAGCTTATCGGCCGCGACGTCGATGCCGCGGACTTTGCTGACCAGCGCTTCGCGGTTGGGTGCGTACCGCACGGCGGTCTTCAGGTCGACCCATTCCTCTTCGACGAGCCGGGTGAGACTGGAGGTGAAGTCGTGCATCCCCTCGCCCTCCGAGCTGTGGATGACCGCCGGCAGGTCGTCGTCGTCGCCCTCGCGGATCTTGTCCTGGACCGTGGGCGAGTTGAGCAGGACCTCCGTGGCGGGGACGCGGTCGACATCGTCGCGAACACAGGGTAACAGCCGCTGGGCCATCACCGCCCTGAGACCGTTGGCCATGCTGGAGCGGATGAATGTGTGCTCGGAGGAGGGAAAGAACTCGAGGATGCGGGCGAAGGCCTGCATCGTATCGGCGGTGTGGAGGGTGACGAAAACCGTGTGGCCGGTCTCGGCAGCCATGAGGCCGGCCATCATCGTCTCTCTGTCGCGCATTTCGCCGATCATGATCACATCGGGATCCTGCCGTACCGCGGCTCGCAGTGCCAGCGGAAAGTCCTTGACGTCGATCCCGATCTCGCGCTGGCTGATAAACGACTTGTTGGGCCGCAGGAGGTACTCCACCGGGTCCTCGATGGTGATGATGTTGCAATGACGCGTCTCGTTGATGTGGTCGATCATCGCCGCCAGCGTCGTCGACTTGCCGCAGCCGGTCACGCCGCACACGACAACCAGTCCCTCGTGCGTGGTGTCGGCAACGTGTTCATAAATGGGCGGCAGGTGCAGGTCCTTGAAGCTCGGGATGACGGGGTTGACGCGGCGAATCGCCGCGTGCAGGCCTCCCCCTGCGCGAAAGATGCTGCAGCGAAAGCGGCTCTCGGGCCCCTCCATGTGGGAGAAGTCGACGCCGCCGAGCTCCTCGAGCAGGGGTTTGAGGTGGTCGGGGATGAGCGGCGTCAAGAGCTCGCGGGTGTCGTCGGAGTTGAGCTGGGGCGCGTCGACGGGGTGCAGCGCTGCGGCGATGCGAATGACCGGGGGGGACCCGGTCTTGATGTGGAGGTCTGAGGCGTCGACCTCCTGCATCTTCTGGAACAGTCGTTGGATCGTCAGTGTGCCGAGCATGCCGCCTCCCCTTTGACCAAACCGCCCCGCGGGCCCGCCCCCGCCGGCGTCGCCGCCGACGCCCGGAGGCGTGCCGGAACAGGGCGGTCTCTGGACAATACTAGCGCAGGTTGCGTGCTGTTTCGAGCGCTCCGTAGCGGCCTCCGGCCGCAACGCTTTGACGTGCGGCCCGCAGCCCGAAGGGCTGCCAAACGAGATCGGCAATGAGGCCGCGACGCCGCGAGACCGCTATGGAGCGCCCGAAGCAGTTCTGGGCTCTGTCTGAGAACCCAACCGTGTGGGGTTGTCAGACGGAACCTGGCCTCCCGGCCCGTCCATTGCCCGATTGAGTATCCTCAGGGGTCCGATACCCAGCCGCCCCTTGCCAATGGCCGCCCGCAAGAAGAAGCCCAAGAGCGACGACACCCCTACCCCGCTTCGGGTGGCCGTCGAGCAGTACCGCGCCGACTCCCAGCGGATCCTTGCTGGCGGCGGATCCAAGGGGATCGAGCGCCAACACCGGCTGGGCCGTCTGACCGCCCGTGAGCGGATCGACCTTCTGCTTGACACTGGCTCCAGCCACTTCGAGTGCGGGCTCTTTGCTGGCTTCAACATGTACGAGGCCTACGGCGGGGCGCCCGCCGCCGGGCTGGTCACGACGGTCGGCCAGATCGGCGGCAAGCTGTGCATGATCATCGCCAACGACGCCACCGTGAAGGCAGGCGCGTTCTTCCCGATGACCTGTAAAAAGTTCATCCGGGCCCAGATGATCGCTCAGCGGGCCCGCCTGCCGTTGATTTATCTTGTGGACTCGGCGGGCGTGTTCCTGCCGCTTCAGGAGGACGTCTTTCCCGACACCGACGACTTCGGCCGGATCTTTCGCAACAACGCGGTGCTGTCAGCTGCCGGCATCACGCAGATCGCGGCGATCATGGGCAACTGCGTGGCCGGCGGCGGATACCTCCCGGTGCTCTGCGACACCCTGCTCATGACCGAGGGAAGCGGTCTGTACCTGGCGGGTCCGGCACTGGTCAAGGCAGCGATAGGCCAGTCTGTCGACAGCGAGGAGCTTGGAGGCGCCGCCATGCACGCGGCGATCTCCGGCACCATTGATTTTCGCGAGCCCGACGACGAGTCTTGCATCAGGCGGCTCCAGGCCGTCATCCATGCCGACGCCTCGACGGCGCCCGTCGGCGAACCGCCCTTTGAGTCGCTCGAGCCCAAGCGCGCGCCTGGGAGCGTGTATGAGATCTTCAAGTCCGAACCGCAAGAGCAGTACGACATGATCCAGCTTCTGGAGTGTGTCGTCGACGACGAGAGTTTCCACGAGTACAAGTCCGAGTACGGCCAGTCGCTCATCTGCGCCTACGCTCGCATCTGTGGCTGGCCGTGCGGCATCGTTGCCAACCAGTGCACGTTGACGCACAAGAAGATGGCCGCAGGGAAGGGGGGCCCGGCAACTGCGGTGAACATGCCCGCGGTGATCTACGACGACTCGGCAGACAAGGCCGCGCGGTTCATCATGGACTGCAACCAGAAGCGGATCCCAATCGTCTTCATCCACGACACGACGGGGTTCATGGTCGGAAGAGACTCCGAGCAGGCGGGGATCATCCGGGCGGGCGCCAAGATGGTCAATGCGATGAGCAACTCAATCGTCCCCAAGATCGCGTTGATCGTGGGCTCGAGCTACGGCGCTGGCAACTACGCAATGTGCGGGCGCGCGTTCGATCCGCTCCTGACCCTGGCCTGGCCGGGCGCCAATTGCTCGGTCATGGGCGCTGCTCAGGCCGCGGCCACGCTTTTGCAACTCGATCTTGCCGCCAGCGAGCGCCGTGGCGAGAAGATCGATGAAATGGAGCGCACGCAGCTGCTCAAGGCGATCACCGACTCCTACGACAAGCAGCAGGACATCCGCTACGGGGCGGCCAGGGGGTGGGTGGATCGCATCATCGAGCCGGACAAGACCCGCCGGGAAATCGCCTTGTGCCTCCGGATCGCGCGCACCTGCCCGATCGAGGGAACCTTTCGCACTGGCGTACTGCAAACGTAGGGCCAGTAAAGGGTCGAATCATGCTGAAATGGATTCTGAGTATCGTCGGTGTGCTCGTCGGTCTGATCATTCTGATCGTGATCATCGGGCTTCTGATCCCAAAGACCCACACCGCCAGTCGACGAGTGCGATACGGCCAGCCTGCGGACCGCGTGTGGGAGGCGATCAGTCGCTTCGAGGACCATGCCCGATGGCGACCCGACGTGAAGCGAATCGAGCGGCTTGAGGATCGTGACGGCCACGAGGTCTGGCGCGAAGTTCACAGCCGGGGGGACTCGCTGACCATGGAGGTCGTCGAGTTGGAGCCTCCGACGCGCATGGTCACCAGGGTGGTGGACAACCGGCAGTTCGGCGGAACATGGACGTGGGAGGTAGAGCCCCTGGAAGGCACCTCCTGCGCGTTGACCATCACCGAGAACGGTGAGATTTACAATCCCATCTTTCGCTTCGTCGCACGGTTCATTATGGGCTACCACGCAACGATTGACGCGTTTCACCAGGCCTTGGGTGGGGAGTTGGGAGAGGAAGTGACCCTCGACTGACCGCGAGCGTCCCCGGATTCTCCCATGCCACGCGAACTTGGCGACAAAGTCATCGTCATCACCGGGGCAAGCTCCGGGATCGGGGCTGCGACGGCGTTTGAGTGTGCGCGGGCGGGGATGAAGGTCGTGCTCAACGCCCGGCGGCTCGAGCAGCTTCAAGAGGTGGCGAGCGGCGTGCGGCACGTGGGATCGGAGGCGCACCTCGTCGTGGGCGATGTCACCGAGCCCGGGATCTCCGGCCGCATGATCGACGCCGCACAGGAGCAGTTCGGGCGTCTCGACGCCGTCTTTGCAAACGCCGGCTACGGGTACCAGCGAGCGGCGGTTGATCTGGGGCGTGACGATCTGCGGCGGATCTTCGATGTCAATTTCTTCGCTGCGGTGGATCTGCTTCAGGAGGCCGCCCGCAGGCTCATCGCCCAGAACAGGGGCGGGCACCTTCTGATGTGCTCGAGCTGTCTGGCGAAGTTCACGCTGCCTCAAAACAGCGCCTACTCGGCTACCAAGGCCGCACAATCCCATGTGTGTGCGGCGATGAGGATCGAGCTTGCGCCGCGGGCGATCTATGTGTCGAGCGTCCATCCGGTCACCACCGCCACCGAGTTCTTCGAGGTTTCCCGGAGGCTCAGCGGTGGTGGCACAGCGCAGGGGAGTGTTCCCGGCCATACCCCCAAATGGTTCGTCCAGTCACCGCAGCGGGTGGCCCGTGCAGTCGTGAAGTGCTTGCGTCGCCCGCGCCCTGAGGTCTGGACGAGCTTCACCGTCCGCGCCGTGGCGGGCGTCATGACGGTCTTCCCGTCTTTCGCCGACCTCATCCTGCGCCAGGCGCAAAAGAAAGATCGCAAAGGAATGTGACCGCCCGTTTCCGGGTGGCTGTGGCGGAGTCCCGATTGCATCGGGACGACGCCACGGTTGGTCCGACGACCAAAAGACCGGGGCTTCGCTTCGCTCAGCCCCAGCCACCCGAGCTCAGCCCCAGCCACCCGAGCCCAGGCACAGCCGGCCCTACCTGTTGTTGATCATCCGGTCGATGGCCTCGAGCCGCTTGTGGTGCTGGGGGCGGTCGGGCTCGATGAGGGTCAGGGCCTCGATGTGACGGCGGGCAATCTGAAGCTGACCCGCCTCGATGGCGATCGCGGCGGCGAGCTCCCGGCGCGGGGCGTGGTAGGCGTTGATCTGTAACGCGCGCGTGACCTTCTTGAGCGCTTGGTCCAGTTCACCCGTCTGCCGGTAGAGGCTCGCCAGCTTCGCGGCGAGGACAGGCGCCTTTTGCTCGTAGCGGTCGAGACGCTCCAGGTGGGGGATCGCCCGTTGGGGCGTCGGGCTGTTGATCCACAGGTTGGCGAGCCTCCTGTCGGGGAAGGGGTCTGCGGGTCGGGCCGCGGCGTACCGCTCAAGCAGATCGAAGACCTCTTCGTCCGGAACGCGGTCCGCGTCGAGCGCCCGGCGGAGCGCCAGCTCCAGGAGATCCGGATGATCGGAGTACTCGGTGAGGAAGTCAGCAAGCGTCTCATCGTCGATCTCGACCGGCGGGCGGATCATCGCCGGCCAGCGGTCGGCGACGAACGGTCTCTTTCGCGTCCAGGCGTCGGCGGGACGGCCGATCCGCCCGATCAGGGCGTTGGCGATCGCGTCGAGCCGCGCCGTGGCCGAGGCGCGCATCGCCTCCGCAAGATCGGGGTCCGCCCAGCGAAGCCGGTCCTTGAGTTGGGCCAGCGTCGGTCTGGCTGCAAGCCCCCACGACTTGACCTGGTCGTGGGCCCAAATGACGAACTCCCCGAAGAACTGCTCCTGGGTGACCCCCAAGGCCCGGGCCATCGCCTGCTCATGGCGGATACCGTCAAAGTAGAGGCTGATCAACCTCACCAGGGCCGACTCGCCGAACCGTTCGTTCATGAACTCGACCATCCAGTGACCCTGGCCGTAGGCCAGCGCACGGTCGCCGGGTCGTTTCGGCCGAACAAAGGCCCACTTCAGCTCATCGAAATCCAGCAGATCTCCCGAGTCCAGCGCCCTGGCCAGCATCTGGCAGGTCTCGAAATCGCGAGGAGCCTCCTCCATGCTCACCGCCGCCGCCTCCGTCAGCCAGTGGGGGATCCTGTTGCGGGTGCGGCTGAGCGTGATGGTGTGTGTGTACTCGTGGCGGATGACCCGCAGCAGGTCGAACGTACCCCGGTGCTTTGAGAGCGGTCCGTCGCGGGGGACCTCCACAGCGATGACGGGGCCCGTGCTCGCGGCGATTGTGTGGATCCACGGCATGCCCGTGATTCTGACGGCAAAACGCTTGTGGTCAGGCAGAAGCTCGATGACCGTCTTGCGCGGCGGCTCGTGGCCGAACCGCGCCGAGACCTCGGCATGCATCCGTTCCAGCGGCTCGAGTATCAGGTCCACAAGCACCTTGTCGACGCCCGGCTTGTAGCGGATGACGAAGTGGGCGGTCTCAACTCGCTCGTAGCCGGCCACCTCCTTGAGAACCAGCAGGCTGTTGCCGGCGCGATTGTTGAAGGGGTCGAGCCGGACCACGGCCTCCAGCGCCTCCAGCGCCTCGGCGTCGCGCCCCGACTGAAGGTGCAGGAGCCCCAGCTCAATCCGGGGGGCGGGCCAGGCGGGCTGCCGGCGGATCGCCTCGGTGAGCATCTGGGCCGCCACCTCGTACTGGCGGTTCATCGCCAGATGCCGGCCCACGACGAAATAGGCCACCGGGCTGCCGGGTGAGAGACTCCCGTAGCGATTCAGGGCGTCGTTCATTGCATCATCGTCGTACCGCAACGCTTCGGACGCGGCGAGAAGGGCCAGCGCCGGCCGGAGCTTGGGCCGTTGCTCAAGAAGCGCCGTCAGCAGTTCGACGGCGCCGTCGGGGTCGTCCTGGATCAGCCGGGCCTCGGCCAGGAGCAGGTCGACCAGCGGATGTCTGCGGTCAATGGCCCTCAGCTTCTCCGCGGCGAGCTGCGCCGCGTCGAAGTCAAAACGCTCCAGCGCAACGCGGCCGAGCAGGAACCAGGCGTCGGCGCATCGGGGGTTGAGCGCCAGCGTCTCGTGCAGGGCGGCAACCGCTTCCCGCCGGTTGTCCTTTTCGATGAGCAGCCCGGCCTCGGCGAGCTTGGCCGGCCAGTAGAGCCGGTCCAGCTCCTGGTGGGCGCGGCCCAGGAGACTCATCATCGTCTTGTAGTCGCGGGCGGGCTGTCCTTGAATCCTCGCCCTCACCACCAGCGCACGCACCCCCTCGGTGAGCTCGCCGGCGTCGTCGATCCTCTCTTCCATCAGCAGTTGAACGAGGCCCTCGACGGCCGCCTCGGCGGCCCTGTGATCCCCGAGGCCTTCGTAGGCGTCAGCGCGGATACGGGCGGCGCGGTTGGACGCAACGCCTTTCAGGGCGGCGATTGCCCCGGAAAGCTCGCCCCGTCTGGCGAGAGCCTCGGCCCGGATCTCCGCAGCGACTGCGGGATCGGCAAGGGCTGGGTCGTCGAACCTCCATGCATTCAGCGCAACGGTCGCGCGGGCAGCGGGGCTGTCCAGATCACGCTCGTCCCACACGCCGTGGAAGACGCGGAGCGTCTTTCTCTCTGCGTCGCTGAGCCACTCGGCGTTGATGGCGGCCTGGGCGGAGGCCTGCAGCGGGACGTGCTCGGGAACCAGCGGTGCCCTGGGTTGTGCCAGGGCGCTGGGAAGCGCCACAAAAAGGAGTCCGAGAACGGCCGCCACCCTCGGTGGGCCCGCCGGGACCGCTGAAACCCTTGAGTGGCCGGTCATTACCAACTCCCTTATCGGCCTGCAAAGGCCTGTGGCATCGGGGTTTTCGAACCTCCGGCTCACTCTAGAAACATGGACCGGCGAATTCCTGTTCCAGCCCGATGCGGCAGCGGGTATAAAGATCGTGGCGATACACGATGCAGGAGTCTGCGATGCAACAGACCGCCGCAACAACAGCCGTCTCATGTCCAAAGCTTCGCCCGCTCTTTGAGTACCTCGACGGGCTGCGCAAGCCCGCCGATCTCGAGATGCTCCGCGGGCTGCTCAAGCAGCTCGACGTCCAGCGGCGCGACCTCGCCGCTGTCTGCATCTTCCGCCCCGAGCGATACCAGCGGAACCTCGTGCGGGCAACGGAGTTCTTTGAGCTGGTCTGTATGTGCTGGGCGAGCGGACAACGCACGCCGATCCATGATCACGCCGGTTCCAGCTGCGCGTTCATTGTTGTCGAGGGCACCGCCACCGAGATCCGCTTCCAGCGCACGCCGTCGGGATTGGTCTGTCCGGTGTGGACCAGGGAGCGGGAGCCCGGCTATATCTGCGCGTCAACCGAGGCGGACATCCACCAGGTCGCCAACGCCCAGCCGCCGGGCATGGACCTGATCACGCTCCACATCTACTCGCCGGAGCTTCGCAACTTCAACGTCTACAGCCTCGACACCCCCTGCGCCTCGGACCCGGCCACCGTCCGCCACAACACCGAGATTCACAGAAACGACGGTGTGTAGTGGGGCCGTCGGGCTCCGAGGAACTCACCGCGGAGGGCCGCAGAGAAAAGAGCATTGTTCAGGGTTCAGGTTTCAGGAGTGGGAGCTCGCTGCTTTCCCGAACCCCGAACCCCCTTGACTCCCGCTGACGTAGGGCCGGTCCGATCACCTCGTCACTCCCCGAGGTCCTTCCACGGGCGGGAATCGATCCGCCACCCCTCTTTCGGGTCGTGCTCCTGGACCTTGAAATGCCTCTCATCGATCCCCTGGTTGCGTTTGAGATCACTCAGATAGACCGTCCTGGTGTCGCCGTCGGGCTCGGTCGCATGGACGCCGACCGGCAGAAGTGTCCGGCGGTCGTAGAAGAGCTCGACCTGCGAGAGGTTCTTCGCTTCGGGCGTGGAGGGCTTGGGCACAAGCAGCAGCCCGTCGACGCGCCGGCCTTCGATCCGCTCGGCCAGCCAGTCGTTGTCCGACCGTGCCAGCGGCGTGACCACAAACCTCGCCAGCACCCGCTCCTTGGACTGGCCGATCGGAAGAGGAAAGGGCCCCTCGCCGAGGCTGAGGGGGTCGAAGCGCTCGCCGGGAGCAACGATTTGACGCTTGATGATCGTTCTGGCCTCGTGGTCGATCTCGATGAACCAGCCGCCGTCAAAGACGAAGTGCTTGTTCTGCTTGCGGAGGCGGTTGCCGATGAAGAGCCGATCAAAGCGGATCGCGAACCGTTTCGAGCCGTGCCTGATCTGGTAGTAGAACGTGCCGGTGCGGATCTCGCGCCGCTCGAGGACGGCGTCCCACCTTCGATAGGTGACATTGGCCTGGAAGGTGCGCAGATCCTCGGCGCTTTGCTCGATCCGCCCCAACAGATCGCCCACCGGGTCGGGGTCCTGGGCCGCTGTGGGGTCCACGCTGGGGATCTCGCGGGTGGCCGGCGGGGCCGCCGGGGAGGCCTCCGCCGCCGGCGGTGAGGCGGACGGCAGGCTCTTCAACCGTTTCTTCGGCGTCACCGAGGGGGGCCACTTCGAGGGGGACAACATCCTCAACGTCCCCCAGGAGCCGGCCCAGGTCGCTCAGGAGCTGGGCATGAGCGAGGAGGAGCTGGCGGCCGTGATCCGCGCGGGGAGGGACAAGCTGTACCGGGTGCGGGAGCAGAGGGTGCACCCGGGCCTCGACGACAAGGTGCTGACCTCCTGGAACGGCCTCATGCTCCGCAGCCTCGCCGAAGGAGGCGCGGCCCTGGGCCGCGACGACTACCTCGCCGCGGCAGTCGCCAACGCCTCCTTTCTCCTGGAGCGGCTTCGCAGCGACGGCCGGGTGCTCCGCACCTACAAGGACGGACGGGCGAAGCTCCTGGGCTTCCTGGAAGACTACGCCATGCTCATCGACGGCCTGATCGCCCTCTACGAGG
>JADFKZ010000020.1:0-21570 GCA_022564665.1 Planctomycetota bacterium
ATTGACAGCGCCGCGCGACCCGTCCGCGCAGCTACGCGAACTCGGCTATGTCGGCGGCGACAAAGCGGGCAGCGCACCGATCGCAGTGTCGTACGTCTATCTCGCGGGTCAGACCACCGGCAGCGACGCCGGCAACAGCGTGGCATACGAGCGGATCTACGACGACGAAGGAACGGTCGTGCTTTTCGTCGACGGGCACGTGGAATTCATGAAGCCGATCGAGACGTTCAAGAAGGCCCTGCTCGACACGTACATTCGCCTCGGGCGAGAAGATGAAATGCCGCCGGAGCTGCATCCGTAGCAACGGCTAGTGTTCGCCGTCGAGCGGAACTCTGAGTATCGTGCCGCGCTCGCCCGCCGCATAGCCCGCGCGCCCGCCGGGAAACGACAGCGACGTGAGCGCGCCGCCGCCCATGTCGTGCAACAGCCGCCACGACCGGCCGCCGTCACGCGTGGCGCGCATGCGGCCTTCCATGCTCACGAGAAAACCGATCTTCTCGCTGACGAACTTGACGTCGTTCAGCTTCTCTCGAAACGGCAGCTCGATGCGGCGCCAACTCGTTCCGCCGTCATCCGTGCGCAGCAGCGCGCTGTTGCTTCCGGCGATGAAACCGAGATTGGGATTCACGAAGTCGATCGCCTTCAGCCAATCGTCGACCGGCGACGCCTGCGACGCCCAGTTCTTACCGCCGTCGGTGGTCTTGAGGATCGTCCCGTTGCCCCCCGCTGCATAGCCAGTGGTCGCATCGGCGGGGAAGTGGATGCCCCGGAGGGTCTCCGTGGTCCCGGAGTACAGGGCTGCCCAGCCTGTCCCGGCCCCGGCACCGTCATAGGCGTTGATGGAGAAGATCTGGATCCGAAGCGGATTGATGTGGGGGGCGTATCCCGTGTTGTCACGCGTGTTGTCGGGTCGCTCCTCCCCGATATAGCTGTCGGTCAGGGTCAGGTCGCCTCCAAGGTACAGGGTCAGGGTCGCGGTGTCGGTGAGCTCGATGAAGGCGGTGTCGAGCGTGGCATTCCCGAAGACGACCAGCTCGACGTTGCCGTCGATCAGGATTCCGGCGCCGGTCGAAAGATTGAGATCTCCCTCCGCCACCGCCGTGAGATCACCACGCAGGGTGAGCAGGCCGGCGGACGTGGACAGCGCGACGTTGTGCCAGCGACTGTCCGTATTGACGGTGACCGACCCGTTGCTCGAGAGGTCGGTATAGATCGATTCTCCGTCTGGATAGCGGGCGTTTGTCAGCGGGGCCGCGGGCATGGGGATCTGATCAAGCAGCCCGACCTGTTTGATCGCGGGTCCGGATGCATTGAGCACCAGGGCGCCTGAAGCGCCGGGCCCGTGGTAGACGGTGGAGTCTATCGCGGCGGCGTTGTCGCGAAGCTCGACGCTTCCCGCGGCGATTGCCTGGATGCCGAGGCGCACGCGTGGGCCGAGGGTGCTCAGGGCGGCGGTGGGCCAGCGTGCGATCGTGGCATTCTGGGTCAGCAGGATCTTCTGACTCCCAAAGACCGCGAACTCGGCGAGATCGACCGCCGCCGTCGCGTCGGCAGGCACGGTGGGGACATAGGCGGTGGCGGTGGCGCGCTGCGTGACGCCGTTTACGGTCGCGCGCGCCACCAGCAGGACATGTTCGGTTCTCGAGTCGGGGGGCTGGCCGGTGGCGAGATCGGCGACGATCAGGCTGATTGAGGCGCCCGACAGCGGGTAGTTCCAAAGCAGCATTCCCTGGGGGTCGAACGTCCGCCAGTCGACCTCGGTCTCGAGAATGGCAACGCCCGTTTCCAGCGCCGACAGGGCGGCCCATCGGGCGGTGATCGCGGACTCGATGTTCCGGCTGATGGCGATGGAGTTGTCCCGGCTGGCCAGATAGGCGACGGCGAGGATCGTGGCCATCGACACGCTCAGAAGGACCAGCATCATGGCCAGCCCGCGGCGTTGTGTGTCGGGTGTGCTGTGTCGCATGGGGCTCGTTGGGACTTCCTCCTGGACCACCCTGGCTACGGCAGCGGCGGCTGTGGCATCTGGATCAGGGCCGAGACCCGGACCGTCGCGGTTGCGGTCTCGGTGGCGAACCCGAGGGTGTAGCTGACCTGCTGGCTGAGCGTGGGATCGGCGTTGTCGGTTGTGATCGCAACCGATTGCAGACCGTCCACGAGGCGGATGCTCAAGAGCCATTCCCTGGCCTGGTAGTACTGGCGGACCGCCTCCCAGTCGCTGCCGGAGGAGTACTCCAGGTCGTCGAGGTTCTGGGCCACCGCGGACCAGCCCGGCGGAAAAAGCACGTAGAAGGCGTCGATGGCGGTTCCGTTGAAGATGAGCCAGCGGATCTCCGAAGCATGGACGGTCCCGCTGCGGCGTGTGTCGTCAAGCCACAGGACCAGGTCCGTCCCGTTGCTGGAGAGGATGCTCCGGCTGGGCGCGATGTAGGAGGCCAGCCTCGACTGCGCGGCGCTCGCCCGCACCATTACGGTGCGGTTATCCCGGCGGGTGGAGATTCCGGTGGTGACCGCGGCCAGCATCGCCGCGGTCGCCGCCGCCACGAGTGCAGTGATCGCCAGGCTGACCAGCAGCTCAATGAGTGTGAGACCCCGCTGATCATGTGTAGGCCGCTGTGTCATGAAGGTGGCGCGGGAACGAAATGCGTGGTTTCCAGGACGGTCCTATTCCAGTCAGGGGTCATCACTTTCAGCTTTACGATCGTCCCGTTGACTCGAACGCCTATGCCTGCAACATCTTGGTCTGAACTCGCTGGTGTAAAAAGAATGTTGAAGCCGCCCACTGATGTAAGCCACGGCCAAGAAGGGATGTCCGTGTAGTTTCGCTTGATGATCTGCGCCATCACTTCCTGTGCGGCCAGAGAGGCTTCGATTTGCTCCTTGGCCTGGTAGGCGTGCTGCTGGCCCGCCGTGATCGCATAGATGACGGTGACCACCGCGCCCGCCAGGATGGCGGATGCCATCAGCGACTCCATCAGCGTCACCCCGCGGCAACGTCGTCCTGGGCCCCGGGGCTGTGGGTGTATCTGACACACGCCGTGCTCCTCCGTCGGCGGGCTCCCGCGGGAGCCGCGCACGGTGGGTAGATCGAATATCCAAGGGGGGCCCGCCACGTGTGACCGGGCGTTCCCACCGGTCTCTCGGCGCGGCGAGCGGCGCATCCACTACCGACAACGCAGAGTCCGGGGAGGCGTCCGATAACGTCGGATCGTGCTCGGCGAAGCGCTGTCGGCTGGAGTCAGCTTGAGTGTGCTCTCAGGGGCACGGACCCCAGTGGGCCAGCAACGCCAGGAGATCGGGAACGGCGACGTTTGCGTCGCCGTCAAAGTCGGGCGGCCCGCCGGGATCCGTCCCCCAGGCGGCCAGGAGACCGAGCAGGTCGGGGACATCGACGCTCATGTTGCCGCTGAGATCCCAGGGGCAGCAGACGTTGGGAAGACCGTCGAAGACGTAGGCTGATCCGGACCCAGACGTAACCCCATCGGCGCCGGTGGCTCCAATGATGGCCCTGCCCGCCTCCATCGCAACGGACGTGCCAAAAACGTCGGAGGAGGCGCCGTTTGACGCCAGTAGCTTGGCGTCCTCTACCCACGATGACACGTCGAAGCTGTAAATATACGCTGCGCCCGAGCCTGTGCCGTTATCCTTGACGCCGATAGCTCCGACGATCGCCACGTTTCCGTCTATTGCGAGGGAATGTCCGAAGCGATCTGCGGGCGCGCCGTCGGAAGCAGTAAGCTTGGCTTCCTCGGGCTGGCTCCAATTTGCGCCGTCGAAGCGGAACACATAGACAGAGCCCGAATCCATTCCGTTGTCGTCATCTCCTCGCGCGCTGATGATCGCAACGTTTCCATCGATCGACACGGAGCGCCCGAATTCGTCACCCGCGGTAGTGTCCGAGCCCACCAGCTTGGTTTCCTGAACCCAGCTAGTGCCGTTGAAGTGAAAGACGTAGACGGCGCCTGAGTCTAGACCAGCCCCGTCGTTGAGATATGCCCCGATAGTCGCACGGCTCCCGCTGATGGAAACGGATTCCCCGAAGTGATCTTCTGGCGCGCCGTCCGACGGGGTGAGCTTCTGCTCTTGTAGCCAGCTTTCACCGTCAAATCGGAAGGAATAGACCGACCCGCTGCCGACCAAACTGATGGCGCCGACGAGAACCTCGTTGCCTTCGACGTCCACTGACCACCCCAGTTGGTTCGCAGGCGACGGATCGGAGGCATTCAGCTTCTGTTCCTCGAGCCAGTCCACGCCGTTGTAGCGGAAGACGTAGGCGGAACCGGAGAAGGGCGCCGCATCATTGTCGAGTGGTGCACCGACCACGGCAACGTCGCCACTGATTGTTACCGACTGCCCAAACTTGTCGCCGGCGGCGCCGTCTGAGGCGGTGAGCTTGGCTTCCTCGACCCAGTTGGTCCCGTCGAAACGGTGGATGTACGCCGAGCCGGACTGGAATCCGGCGTCGGCATCCCGCGGGGCACCGATGATCGCCACGTCGCCGCTGATCGAGACGGCGCGCCCGAAGGAGTCGCCACCGGCACCGTCGGTGGCGTTGCACTGGCCGGTCTCGGTGACCTGGCACTGGCCCCGGGCGGTCGGGGCGGCGACAGCGAGCAGCAGACCACATGCCAGGGACAGATTCAGCCTACTCTCTGACCTGCTGAGCATCGTATGCGTATCCCTCTATTCTGTTGAGATTCTATTCCGCGTCGTCCCTGCGCCTGCCTGAAGCTGGCGGGTGCTGCGGCCGCACCAGAGGCCGCGGAGGGCAAAGACAAACCCATACTAGGTGTGCCGGGAGCCGTCTTCCAGGGGTTGACGGGTATGCCGGGATCGAGCCTCCCAGTGTCCGCTCGTGGTGAATTGGGGCCCTGTCGGCCATAATGCGGCGGTGCCCCGCCTGCTCTTTCGCTATTTCCTCCGTGAGCTGCTGCGGGTCTTCGGGATCTCGGCGGCGGTGCTGGTGTTGGTGACTGCGTTCGGGGCGGCGATCAAACCTCTGGCCGCGGACGACCTCTTCGGGCCGTTGCAGACCGCCAAGTTCATTCTGCTGGCCATCGTGCCAATGCTGCAGTTCGCGCTGCCCTTTGCCGCCGGGTTCGCTGCCACGCTGGTGCTGCACCGGATGACAGTCGACAACGAGATTCTCGCCGCGGCGGTCGGGGGGATCAGCTACGGCAGACTGCTCCGGCCGATCGCTGCCCTGGGTCTTGCACTTTTGCTGGTAACCGTGCTGCTGACGCAATGGGTGATACCGCGGTTCTGGCGGCTGATGGAACAGATGCTCGCCGCCGATGTGGCACGGATGGTGGTGGCCTCCGTCGATAAGGGAACGGCCTTTCGGATCGGCGAGCTGCAGATCTATGCCGACAAGGCGTGGGTCATGAAGGACCCGCCCGACAACGGCGCCCATCAACGTTTGATGCTCATCGGTGTCGTGGCGGCGAAGCTCGATGGCGCCGGCGGGATCGTCGCCGACGTCTCCGCCCGCCAGGCGGTGGTGGACGTCTATCGCCGTGAGGGGGGGACCTACCTGATGCTGGCGATGACCGACACCGTGGTCTTCAACGGCAAGACAGGTGAGATGATCGGGATGCCCCAGGTCAAACCCCGCCGGCCGTTCCCCGTACGCGGAGCGGGTGGGGACGACCCCATGTTCCTGACGCAGGGCGAGCTCCTGGAGATCTTCAAGCGTCCCGACCGCTTCGGCCCGATCCATGCGACCAAGACCGCACTGGCGGAGTCCCTCTTCCACCTCCAGGTGTCGAAGGAGGTTGACCGGAGGCTCTCCTCGTTCGGGCGGCTGGACCTCAGCGGGCAGGATCGCACCATTACGGTGCTGGCGGACCGGCTCGCCGGCCGAAGGATTGAGCGGGATGACGGTGGGGCGGTGAAGGTGCGGGAAATTCAGCAGGGCCGGCCCCTCCGCGAGGTCGTCGCGGTGGAGGTGTCGATCCACCGGGCTGTGGAGTTCGCCATCGACAACCCGACATATGATCTTGTGCTCCAAGACTGCCAGGTTGTCGACCTGACATCTGAGGGCGCCGTCAATCGGAAGAATCGTCTGACGATTCCGAACCTGCTGATCACCGGCCTGACCGCAGATGACCTGTCAGGACTTCCCCACGAGGAGCTTCTCGCCCGAGCTGCCGGCGCCTCTTCCGGCGAGATCGCGGGCCACGCCCTCCAGCTCCAGCGACGAGTCACCGAGCTGAGGCTGGAGATACGAAGCAGGCTCCTCCGCCGCTACGCGATGTCGCTGACGGCGATGCTGCTGCCTCTGCTGGGGGCGGTTCTGGCGATGTGGCTGCGAGACAGTCTTCCCCTGGTGATCTATGTGTGGGCGTTTGCCCCGTCGATCCTGGACATGCTTCTGATTTCAGGAGGCGATCATATGGTCCGCCAAGGCCAGATACTTGGCGGCGTCCTGATCATGTGGTCGGGCAACGGTCTCCTGCTGGCGGCGCTCACCTTCGCTCTGATCAGGCTGATGAGGAACTGAGGGACGATTCGTCGTGTGGTTGATCGATCGTTACATCGCTCGCAGGTTTCTCGCCAACTTCGTCATCCTGCTCGTCATGTTGTTTGTCTTCGCCGTCTCCATCGATCTCATCCTCCAGCTCGATGAGTTCGTGAAGGCTGCCCGGCAGGCGGTCGGACCCGATGCCGGTCTGCTCAAGCTGATGGCGGCGCTGATCGGGATGGTGGTCGACTTCCACGGGCCACGGATATTCCAGTTCTACGCGTACATGGTGGGGCTCGTGTCCGTGGGGGCCATGGGCTTTACGTTCGCACAAATGCACCGCGCCGGGGAACTCGTGGCGATGCTTTCATCGGGCGTGCAGCTGCACCGCGTGGCGGTCCCGGTGCTCGTAACCGCATTTGCACTCAACGTCGTGCAGTTTCTGAACCAGGAGCTGGTCCTGCCGGTTCTGGCCCCGCGCCTGATCCGCTCACACGGCAGCCTCGGGCGGCAGAGCGTGCAGGCCTTCGCGGTGCGATTTGCCCGGGACGGCCGTGGCAGCCTCTTCCAGTCGTCCTCGTTCGATCCGGAAAAGGCAACGCTTGCCAAACCGACCATCCTGGTGCGCGAGCAATCGCAGTTCCCGTTCGGTCGCACCGTTCGCCGGATTACCGGCGATCTGGCGGTGTGGGACGAGGAAGGCGGTGGTTGGCGATTTACCAACGGGCGGGCGGTCATCGTGCAGGAGGACAGCGATGGGGTGATGCGATCCGGCCTCCTCAGCCAAACCGTCGAGCTGTACCCGACGGATCTCACACCGGAGGTTCTCACCATGCGCCATTACCGCCAGTATGCGACGATGCTGAGCCTCCGCCAGATTCGCCAGATGATGCGGACGCCCGGTGTGGTGGACGCGGATGCGTTGGTGCGTTTCTATTATGCCCGTTTTTCGACGGTGATGATCAACATGCTTCTGCTGGTGATCTGCCTGCCGTTTTTCCTCTTGCGTGAGCCGGGCGACCTCTTTCTCAAGAGCCTTGGGTGCGCGGCGACGGCGATTCCAGCGATGATGGGCGCGCTGATCGGCTTTTCCGCCGACCCGCCGGGGCTTCCCCCCCAGATCGGTGCCTTTCTTCCCGCGATCGTGCTCGTTCCCATCGCCGTGTTCATGGCGGGGAGGATAAAGACGTGACTCGATGACCGTGCACGATTGTGCACGGTCATCGAGAGCAGGCGAGCAGTAGAACAGTAGAGCGGTGCAAAGACCGGAAGGCTGTGCTTGCCTGTGGTCTACTGCTCCACTGCTCTTGGGCTCAATGACCTCCGAGCGGCCGGATCTCCGCACCAGCGTCGAAGAAATGCAGGATCGCGCACGGTCATATAGGTCAGTCCGGCCT
Organism: Planctomycetota bacterium; assembly: GCA_022564665.1. Taxonomy (GTDB): domain Bacteria; phylum Planctomycetota; class Phycisphaerae; order Phycisphaerales; family SM1A02; genus JADFKZ01. The sequence goes on from JADFKZ010000020.1 coordinate 7,861, forward strand.
ACCAGCTCGCTTTGATCGCCTGGTCGATGATGATCACCGACGGCTTGGTGAGAAGCTTCCGGGCCAGGCGGTCCATCAGGATCCGTTGCTGTTGGAGCCGGGCCAGACGCTCCATCTCGACTCGTACCTCCTTCAGGTCGACGTCTTGACCTGGGATCTCGCTGAGCAGCATGAGCACGCCGTAGCCCTGCTCCATCAGCACCGGGTTTGAGACGTCACCCTTCCCAAGTGACCACAACGTCTGCCGCAGAGCCTCGGGGTAGCTGGGATCGGCGATGCTGATGGGCTCCAACAGACCACCTCGTGGTGCGCTGGAATCAATCGAGAGCTCCACGGCGAGGTCGCCAAAGAACTCGCCCGCCTCGACGCGTCTGACCGCGGCCTGGGCCTCAGCGAGGGTCGGCAGAATAATCAGTCGCGCTTGCCGCTTCGGTCCATGGATGATCTGAGACATCTGGCGGATGGTCTCATCGGTCACCTGGACCTGGCCGGAAACCAGCGCCCGCAATGAGGCGTTTCGCTTCAGCAGCCGACGGAGACGCTCGCGGCCCAGGCCCTGGCGTTTCCGCACCTCGCGGGCGAGGCGAACCGCGAGGTCCCGATCGGGGCTCAGCGTGCTGTAGAAGAGCTCGCGCTCGGCCTCAACGTCGTTGGCGGTAATGGTGATTTCCGCCTCGGCAACGGCGCCGGCGAGCATGCGATCCAGAATGACCTCCCTGAGCACCTCGGCGCCGGCGGCTTCGCTGAGAAGCGGCCGGAGCTCTCCCCACCCCACGATCCGGCCGTTGACCACCGCCGCCGGCCGGGCGTCGATCACGGTTGAGATGATCGGGTCCTGGGCGGGAAGCTGCGTCGAGACTGCGACTCCCGTGCCCGGCCACGACATTGCCCGCGTCGAATCCGGTGGCCCCGAGCATGCGAACAAGACACCAAGCGCGGCCGCGGGGCCTATCCTACCAATCCATCGTTGCCGCGGATCAACTTTCATGAGCGCCAAACCCGCTTCCTTATTGACGGTCAAAGGCAAGGTATGGGAAGAACAAAGGTACTCATTTGTCCCTACTGTGGGGCGACGCACCCCGCCTCGGACCGCTGCGTGACGTGCGGAGGGCTCTTCGAGCCCTTGAGCCGCCAGGCTACCCACAACGCCATGGGGCCGTGGTTCGTCCGCGACCCGGGACGGCCCTTTCGTCCCGGTTGCAGCTACGAGACGCTCATCAAGATGATCGATCGCGGGCAGGTGATGAAGCTCTCGATCATTCGAGGGCCGACCACCGGGCAGCTCTGGGCACCCGCCAAGCGTATCAGAGGCGTGGCCCACCTCCTGGGATACTGCCACAGCTGTGATGTGTCCGTTGATCCCGACGACCACAGGTGCCACGCATGCGGGGTTCCCTTCGGGGCCTTTCTCGACCGCAACTTCCTGGGCCTTCCGGAGCTGCGCCCGCTCCCCTGGGAGGCGCAGCTGGAAGAGGACCTGTTGCCGGTCCCTGGCGGCGGCATCTCGCGGTTCGCACGCGACGAGGAGTTGCTGGCGTTGCCCGCGACTGTAAGCCACGAGCCGCGGGCCGCGATCCGAGCCGCCCCCGCCACCGGCGAGGTCCAATCGTCACCGGAGGGAGCTGGTGGAGGGCTGGACCTTGGTGCCTCCGGAACGCTCCGCGCCCTGCAACGCAAGGTCGATCGCCAGAGGCGGACGATCCGGTTTCTCACGATTTATCTTGGGCTGGCGGCGACGGTGGCCGCACTCTGGGTGATCCTCGGCCCCGGCTTGGCGTTCCTGGCAGCCCCCACAATGGCGGGACGGGGCTCCGCTGACGGGGCCCGGTCCACACTCACCCGGGTCGGAGCGATCTCGCATACCTCCGCGCTGGAAGGCGGGGAGGTGGGGGGAGTGGCGCCCGATGAGGCCGCCGCGCAGCCCGCGGAGACGGCGGCGACCGTCCCTGACGGCTCCGGCCCGCCCGGCCCCCCCGGTTCCCAGGCGGCGGGTTTCTCGCCCCAACGTTATGCGGAGGCGCTGGAGCATCTGGCGGAGGCGGGCCGGCCGGATCGGCCGATGCAGGAGCGGATTGAGGATTGCCACAAAGCGCTGGCGATCCTTCGGAGCCTTGACGAGGCCGGCGATGCTGGCCGCCCCGATGCGCTGCGGGAGCTGATCGATCGTGCCATGAAGCAGCTGGAGCGTCTGGAGCTGGACAGGGATTTCTTCGGCGAGGAACCCTAGGGCCGAGGAGGGTTTGGTGTTCAGGGTTCAGGAGTGGGGGCATGCCGCTTTCCCGAACCCCCAACTCCTGACCCCTCCTGACGTAAAGGACTTTTGGCTGTCGGTCATTTTCTGGTTGGCTGGGGCTGAGCGAAGCGAAGCCCCGGTCTTTGGGGCGACGGGCCAACCGTGGCGTCGTCCCGATGCGATCGGGACTCCGCCACAGCCACCCGGAAAGTAAGAAGGACAAAGTTTCACCGCGGTGGGCCGCGGCGCTGAAACAGGCGCCGGTCGACGAGAAGCATCGCATCGACCTTGTGGTTCAGGACAGCGTCATCGTTGATCTCAAGTGGGTCGCCCGAATTGATCCGCCGCTCTGCGGCTCTCCGTGGCCCGCCGCGGTGAGTTCTTCTGAGCGCGAAACCGGCGAAGCGGCAATGGCACCAAGGCTAGTCCGCCGTTGGCGCAGAAGGCCGTTTGAGACGGTAGATTCTGACGCCGGATGGAAAGCTCCGCTGAAGCTCGGCGTGGTGCCCAGCGAAGTCGAGGATGAGGTCGACCGTCAACCGCGGGTCGTTCCATCTGTTGCGCTGCCAGATCTCCAGCATCGTCGGCTCGATGAGCAGGTGCGTGAAACCCTGGCTGACCAGCTGTCGGAGCCACTCTTGGGGGTCATCGCCGGCCGAGTCGATGGCTTGCGAGAGTGGTCCCCGATCCCACGTCGTCTGGTAGACGACGCCTCGCCGGTAGTACAGTGGTGCGGCGTCGCCGATCAGGAGCACCTTGCTCCCGGCGGCGAGCGCGTAGTTGACGTACACCACGGGCGAGCGCTCGGCAAGCTCGAGTCGTGCACCGGTGGCCAGCGCCTCGCCGGTGAGCATCGCGGCCTGACCGATGCGGTCGGCGGGGGCATCGGGCGGGCGCTCGATGTTCGCGGCCGCGCGGTTGGAGAAGGGCTCGCGGGTGTAGACGTAGGCGGGCAGGCTCGCCCACGCAATGCCCGCCAGGGCGAGAGCCGCCACCGCCGGCGGGCGATCGAGACGGCGTGCGATCGCGGCTACGCCCGCGGTCACGATGAGGACCGCCGGGACCGCCGCCGGCAGCAGGAAGCGGGACTTCATGTGCGTGGCCAGGAGCCAGAACGCCAGCTGCGCCCCGATCAGGAGGGTGAGAGGCCAGATGGCTCGACGCATTCTTTGAGAGCTGCAGCCGACGATGACGCCCGCTGCGGTCAGCCAGGGCAGGATCGACCACTGGGGCGCCCACGGCTCGCCGGGGTAAGGGTTGCGCCCGAGGCCGTAGCGGAACACCTGCTTCCACGCTTCGCCCAGACCATTCAGGACGCCGCCGGATGGTGAGTGGGCCGCAAAGAAGATCTCCGCTTGCTCCGGTGTGAAATGGCCGTAGCCCAGCAGCGCTGGGGCGAAGGGAAAGATCGGGTTGCCGGCGTAGATCCAGTTGCGGACCAGATAGGGGAGAAGGCACAACAGCCCGCAAGAGCCCGCGACCACAACGGCTCCGCCCCAGGACCGCAGCGGGCGTGCCGCAAGCAGCAGGAGCCCGAGGGGGAGTGCCACGAAGCCGGCGGAGGTGAGTTTTGCCCCACAAGCGGCGGCGGCCAGCAACCCCACCGCCGCCGCGGTGCGCCCGGTGCGCTGGGCCCCCGGGGCGAGGAGCAGAAGCCCGGTGGTCAGAAGCAGCACGACCGCCATCTCGTTGTACCCCAGTGAGCCGACGACGATCACCCAGGGTGTCCCCAGAAAAACTGTGGCGGCGGCGGCGGCAGAGAGTCTACCGGCGCCGCCGAGGCGAATGGCCGCCCGCCCGAGAAGGGCCGCGGTAAGTATCGTCATTCCCGCATGAAGTAACTGGCAGGCGTATGCCGCGCGTAGGCCATCGCCGACGAGCACCGCCAGGTGGTAGTACGCCGCCTCGACATACCCGGGCAGATAGCTGTAGACGTTGTGCGAAAAGGGCTCGATCCGGCCCCGCTCCAACCATTCCTTGGGAAGCTGAAGGTGGTAGCTGAGGGCGTCGTAGCCCCCAAACTCCGTCGCCCACAGCCAGCCCGGTGCCGAGCAGGCGGCGACCAAGAGCACCGCCACCGCGGGGGCGGCAATCCAGGCGGTCCAGGGGAGGATCGGCGCCGCCGCGGTGGGTGCGCTGAGCCAGCGGCGGAACTGGTCCGCGGCCGGCACCGCTGCCAGAACAAGCAGACACCACGCCCCCGCGGACCCGCCCCACTGCAGGATGCCCAGGGCGCCCAGGCCGGCGTCCAGGACCAGCAACGCCGCGATGCCGAGTCCAGCCTGGATCGCCAGGGCGTCGGGCGAGTCGGGGGCGACCAGCGACCGCAACAGACGGCCGACACCCATCGCCCCGATGAGCCAGCCACCCGCCAGCGGCAGCGAGGTCGCCAGCACCCTGAGGGTGTCCGCCAGGGCGTGGGGACGATCCGGGGATGTGAGGCCGGCCAGCCAGGTGACACCGACGATGAGCACCAGCGGACCTGCGACCATCGCCACGCGATCCATGCGATCGCCGGTGGTGTCGGTCGCGGTCCTGCTCACGGCCGAAGATTCTAGAGCTGTTTCGATTGCTCCGTTGCGGCCTCCGGCCGCCGCAGCCGGTCGATGCCAGGTGGGGTTGTCAGACAGAGCCTAGGCGTTTGGGACCGCAGTTTGCTGTTTGAGTTGCTGTACACCGCCTCAAGACAGGAGGTCCGCGATGCGGACGTTTAAACCGCGTTTGCTGCCCGCACTTGCCGGCGCCTTGATTGCGCTGGGCGCAAAGGCTGCCTGGGGCACCACGATCCAGGATCTGGTGCGCATCAAGGGCCATGAGCAGAACATCCTGACCGGCCTGGGCATCGTCATCGGTCTCGACGGGTCGGGCGATTCCGCCAAGGACTCTCTGGTCGCGGCGCGGCCCTATGCAGAGCTGCTCAAGAACCTGGGCAACAGCGTGGCCAGCCTCGACGAGCTGGCAAGAGCGGATGCCTACGCCATCGTCGCGGTGACCCTTGAGGTTCCGGCCACCGGCGTCCGCGAAGGCGACAGGCTCAACGTATCCGTGGAGACCTTGTTCAACGCCACGAGCCTCGCGGGTGGGAGGCTCGTGGCTTCTCCGCTGCGACTGCCGCTGCCGGACTCTCCCGATCTGCTGCCGATGGCCCTCGCCAGCGGGCCGGTGATGATCGAGGGACTCAACCCACGCAGCGGGATCGTGCGCACCGGCGGGCAGATGCTGAAAGATATCCGCACCAGCCCGGTGACGGGCGCGGGCACGATGGAGTTGGTCCTGAAGCATCAGTACGCCGGGTATCCGGTCGCCACCACCATCGCTGAAGCCATCAACGACGAGTTTGCGCTCGATGGGTTCACACGCATCGCCGTGGTGGCCGATGCCAAGACCATCAGGATTCATCTGCCACCGGCGGACCGCGCGGAACCGGCCAACTTCATCGCGGCCCTGATCACCATCTCCATTGATCCCTCGCTCATCCAGACCGAAGCCCGGGTCGTCATCAACGAGAAGCAGGGGATTATTCTCGTCACCGGCAACGTCGAGATCGCCCCGGTGGGCATCACCCACAAGGGACTTTCCATCACCAGCCTCACAGCGGGGCCCGCCTCGCCGCAGGGGCCGGCACAAGGGCCCAACACGCCGAGGCGGTGGATGGGCCTGGACACCACGGGTCGGCGGAGCCGGGCCTCGACGCGGTTGCTCGACCTGCTGGGCGCGCTGGATCAGCTCATGGTTCCGGTTCAGGATCAGATCGCAATCATCTACGAGCTCCAGAAAACCGGCGCCCTGCACGCGGAGATCGTGGACAGATGATCGACGTTCAGAATGCGATTGAGCTTTACCCGACGGGCCTGAGGACGGCGCAGTCGACATTGCCCCGGCAACGAGGATCGTCCAACCGCTTCGGCGACCTTCTCGTGGGGGCACTCCACCGGACGCAACAATCTGATGCGCGGGTGGCGGCCAGTCAGCTCGTGGCGTCGGCGTTCATCGAGCCGGCGCTGGCATCGCTCCGCGAGGGGACATTTGCCGAGCCGCCCTTCGCTGCCGGGTTCGTCGAAAGGCGGTTTGCGCCGCTGTTGGACCTCCAGATCGCCGACCGGATCACCGCCTCGGCAAACTTCCCGCTGGTCGACCTCATCGTCCGGTGGCTGTTACAGGAGCCTGACGATGGGACACGGTAGCGACTCTGCGACCCCGACCGTGCCGCCGGAGCATGTGGAGCGTCTGAAGCGGATCCTCCATGAGCTGCTTGGGGGCCACAATCAGCTCCTTGTGCTCATCCAGCAGATCCGGGAGGCGGTCCGCAAGGCCGACCTTCAGGAGATCGTGAGTCTCTGCAAGCAGGAGAACACGTTGGCCGATCGTCTGGCGGAGCTGGAGAAGGAGCGGCTGGTGATGGTCGGGACTCTCACGGAGCTCCTGGCTCCCACGGCCCAGGTCCCGCTGACGCTGGGGAGGATAGCGGAGGCGGTGGGCCAGCCCGCGAGCCACGCGCTGTCGGAGCTGGGGGAAAAGCTTCGGTCCATCGTCGCCGAGGCTCGGCAGGCCAGCTCGGTCCTCCGCGCGGCATCAGAATCGTTGGGGCGGCACATGGGCGGGCTCATGCAGACCGTCCAGGGTGCCATCAGCCGCGCCAACGTGTACAGCCGCCGGGGCAGGATCGCCGGGGACACGCATTCGCAGTTGGGTGTTGATCTGACCAGTTAGAACAGCTGACGGAATGAGCTGACAGCTGATACCCGAGAGCTTCCCCCATGAGTCTCAACGGCGCTCTGAACATCGGTCGATCCGCAATCGTCGCCTCTCAGGCTGCGATGCAGGTGGCGGGCAACAACATGGCCAATGCCGCCACGAAAGGGTATCACCGTCGGACGGTTCACCTCGCTGCCGCGGGGGATGAGCTGATTCAACGAGCCCAGTTCGTGGGGACCGGCGTCCAGTTGCTGGCGATTCGACGTGAAGTCGACACCGCGATGCAGTCCCGCTTTCGCAATGCGTCCAGCCAGGAGAACAGCGCCTTGATCTCCCAGCGGTTTCTGACGGCGCTGGAGACCATACAAAACGAACTCACCGACAACGACCTCTCCAGCGAGCTCAGCAACTTCTTCAACAGCTTCTCCGAGCTGGCGAACAACCCCGAAGATCACGCGGTGCGGACTCTGGTCATCGAGCACGGCCGCAATCTCGCCAATCGTCTCTCGACGCTCCTCAACCAACACAACGACATCTTGGCGGAAGTGGACCGGGCGCTTGCCACCGCGGTGCTCACGGCCGACGGCATCGTCGACCGGATCGCCCAGCTGAACATCCAGATAGCCCAGACGGAGCAGGGCCGAAGCCAGGCCAATGCGTTACGCGATCAGCGCGACTTGCTCATCGACGAGTTGGCGGAGTTCCTGGATGTCAGCGTGGTCGAGCAGCCCAACGGCGCTTTGGACGTCTTCGTTGGATCCATCCCCGTCGTGCTATCGGGCATATCGCGTGGCCTTGAGATGCGGACGCAGTCGGTGGGGAACCAGGTGGAGGTGACGATCCGGGTCGCGGCGGACGGGACGCAGTTGCAGGTTGACGCCGGGCGGATCGGGGGGCTTATGCAGCAGCGGTCGCAGACGGTGCAGCCGGCGATTGACGACCTGAACACCTTCGCGAGTCAGCTGATCTTCGAGGTCAACCGCCAACATGCGCAGGGGCAGGGGAGGACGGGCCAGACTTCGGTCACCGGCACCTACGGCGTCAATGACCCCACCGCCACCCTCAATTCCGCTGCCGCAGGTCTGGATTTCCCGATCTCCAATGGCAGCTTCTTCATCCATGTCACCCACCAGGCCACGGGTCTTCGGACCACCCACCAGATCAACGTCAACGGCAACGCGGATTCCCTGAATGACCTGATCAACGAGATCAACGTGGTCGTCGGCGTGCCCAACGTGACCGCGGCTACGGGCTTGGGCAACACGTTGACGCTGACGGCTGCCTCGGGCTTCCAGATCAGCTTCTCCGACGACACGAGCAGCGCTCTGGCGGCGCTGGGCATCAACACGTTCTTTGACGGCGCCAACGCCTCGGACATCGACATCAACCAGATCGTTGCCAACGATCCGGATCGGCTGGCTGCCGGAGCCGGACATGTTCCCGGCTCCAACGGTACGGCACTGGCCATGGCCAATCTGCAGAATCAGCAGATCACGGCGTTGAGCGACCGGAGCCTGCGCGAGTTCTGGCAGGAATCCGTCAACGGTCTCGCCGTCCGCACCGCCGCGGCCAATGACTCCGTCGACGCCACGCGTCTGGTCAGAGAAAGCCTCTCGGCGCAGATCCAGGCGGTTTCCGGAGTTTCGCTCGACGAGGAATCAATCAACCTGCTGCTTTTCCAGCGTCAGTTTCAGGCCGCGGCCCGCTTCATCGCGGTGATCGACGAGACGTTGCAGACGTTGCTCTCGATCGCATAGGAACAAGCAGACCAAGCGACGAAAAGGAATCGATGACGCGTAGGACGCACGCCCCGGCAGGATACCGGGAATCCCGAGGCCACAGTCGCACCCGGCAGGACGCCAAGCGGCGTGAAGAGCCGCAGCCCCGAAGGCTCAGCTGCGCAGGCAAGGATGCCAAGCAGCTGACATAACAGAAGCCTCTTATGAGCACCATTCCATCCAACCTTGCCCGCTTTCCCAACGCGATGGCATTTCAGATCATGCTCAGCTCCCTGAACCGCACACAGCGGGGTTTGCTGAACACGCAGGTCCAGCTGGCCACCGGCCAGCGGGTCAACCGGGCGTCGGATGACGCGTTGGCCGCCGGTACCATCAGCGTCCTGGACGACGTCATCGAGCGACGCGACCAGCGGCTGCGCAACCTGTCGCACTCGGACGCGGTGCTGAACACGCTTGACTCAGCGCTGGCAGATGCCACCGAGATAATGATCGAGGTCAAGGGGATCGCCTCCAGCCAGGTCGGCATTGGCAGCGACGCCCAGACACGCGAGAACCAGGCTTCGGTGATCGATGCCATGCTCAACGAGATGTTCAGGATTGCCAACCGGCAATCCCAGAACCTGTTCTTCTTCGGGGGCCAAGCCACCGCGCGGGAGCCGGTGGCCGAGCTGCTGGGTGGCTTTCGCTACCAGGGAACGGGCACGGGCTTGACCACCGACCTCGGCCAGACGAGGCCGCTTCCGATCACGCTGAGCGGCGATGAGGCGTTCGGGGCCCTCAGCGCACGGGTCAAGGGCAACGCCGACCTGGATGCCATCATGATCGGCAACACGCGGCTGGCCGACCTCAACGGGGCCCGGAGCTTCGGCATCGGCCTGGGCTCGATCAACGTGAACGTCGGCGGCACGGATCTCACCGTGGATCTCACAACCGCCCACACCGTTCAGGACGTCATCGACACGCTGAACACCCAGATCCAGACGCTGGACCCCCCCGCCACGGTTGCGATCAACGCCGCCGGGAACGCCTTTGAGATCAGCGGCAGCACCCTGGTGATCACGATCAGCGATCTGGTCGCCGACGCGACCGCGGCGGACCTGGGTATCAACCAGGTCTTTCCTGCCGGCGTACCGACAAGCGGCTCCGATGTCGATCCCAGGCTGACGGAGATGACGCCGGTGACCAGCCTGACGGGTGTCACCACGCCTCTGGGGACGATTCGCATCTCAAACGCCGGCCAGACGCGCGACCTGGATCTCTCCGCAGCCACCACGGTCAGGGACATCATGAACGCCGTAGAGGGCCTGAACCTGGGCGTTCGCGTTCAAATCGCCGAGACCGGGGACCGGCTGGACTTCATCAACGAGCTGTCCGGCGGCAAGATGAGCATCGGTGAGGTTTCCGGAGGCGCCTTGACCGCGACCGAGCTGGGTGTCCGCTCCCTGGCCACCTGGACACGGCTGGAGGACTTCAACAACGGCCGGGGGATCCAGATCATCTCCGGGAGCGTGGATCCCGTCACCGGTCTGCCCGATCCCCAGGCCGACTTGGACATCCGCGTGACGCTGAAGGACGGGCGGACCTTCGATGTCGACTTCGCCGCAGCGGAGACGGTCCAGGACGTGATAGACGCGATTGTGGCCGCCGCTGCTGCCGGGGGCGTGGCGGTGCCGGGGTCGTTTGACGTCGGCCTCGCCGCCGACGGAAACGGCATCAGCTTTACCGACCTTACCCCGCCGGTGGGCGGGACGTTCTCCATCACCGCCCTCAACGGGTCGTTCGCAGGCTCGGACCTGGGGATCATCGGCCAGTCGACCGGCGCAATCATGATCGGTTCGGACCGCGCAACGGTTGCGGTGAACAGCGTCTTTTCCCATCTGATCGACCTTCGTGACTCGTTATTGACGAATAACGAGCTTGGCATAACGCTTGCTGGAGAAGCTCTTGACGGTGACATCAACCGTCTGGCGGAAGCGCGAGCGCACGTGGGCGTTCTGAGCCGCCGGGTGACGGCGACCACGGTTCGCGAGGAAGACCTTCGGATACAGGACATGTCGTTGCGAAGCCAGTATCGAGATTTGGATTTCACGGAAGCGGCCATCCGCTTTTCGCAGCTTCAACAGCAACTGCAAGCCGGGCTCCTGGTAACGAGCCAGGTGACCTCACTGAGCCTGCTTGACTTTCTGAGCTAGCAGGCGCCACGGGCACCGGCCTTCCGGTCGGGCCGGTGCTCGGACAGGAAGTCCCGTTGGCCTTGGAGTTGAGGCCGGCGAAGACCAAGGATTGGTTGACCGAAGGAACTGGAGCGTTCAGATGAACGTGGAAACGACCCGTTTTGGTGTGGTGGATGTCGATGGCAATCGCGTCATCACCTTCCCAGCGGGGTTGCTGGGATTCTCCACCTTCAAGACCTACGCACTCCTGCAGCCGGACAAGAAGGGGGCCTTCTTCTGGCTCCAGTCGGTGGAGGCCCCGGAGCTCGCCTTCGTGGTCACCGACCCGAGCCTGTGGCTGAAGGACTACCAGGTGCCGATCCGCCGGGAGCAGATGGAGGAGCTGTCGCTCGAAAAGCCTCAGGATGGGCAGGTCTTTGTCATCGTGAACAAGTACGACCAGGCGCTGACGGTCAATCTTCAGGGCCCGCTGGTGGTCAACGTGTCCACGCGGCGCGGCTTGCAGCTGGTCCTGGCGGACAAACGATGGACGACCCGCCACGAGATCATTCAGCTCGGTGCCCCGCTCCAGGCGGCAACGGCCTGATCGACGCCGGACGCGATTCGCGGCGTCCGATCTGAGGCACGGATGCTTTTGCAGGGACCCCGCAACCCAGCGGTCCCACGCAGGAAGGAGCCTTCACGTGTTGGTGCTCTCACGTCAGCGCGATGAAACGATCATGATCGGCAATGACGTCGAGTTGACGGTGGTCGACATCCGGGGAGACAAGGTTCGCCTTGGGATCACGGCGCCATTCCATATTGCCGTGCATCGGAAGGAAATCTACGACGCGATCAAAGGGGAGAACCTCGAGGCGGCGCGCCTGAGCCTGCCTCGGAGCGAGTTGTCGCTTTCCGCCCCGTTTAACAAGGGTGGGACCCGACCGTCGATCGTCAGCGCCAGCGCGAAGCTCAGAAACTCTCCCGCGGTCGGCCGAACAGCCGGCAGAACCGGTGCCCATCCGCGACACTAGCCTCAATCAAGGAGGATTGCCATGGCTAGAATCAACACCAACATCCCCTCGATCATTGCACAGGCCAACCTTGCGCGATCCAGTTCGGATCTCGCGCTGCGGTTGCAGCGGTTGTCAACCGGCCTCCGCATCAACCGCGGCGCCGACGATCCCGCCGGCCTCATCATTTCCGAGCGGCTGCGGAGCGAGATCCAGGGGCTCAGGCAGGCGGTGGACAACTCCGAGCGCGCAAGCTCGGTCATTGCGACCACGGAAGGCTATTTGGCAGAGGTTGCGGACCTGTTGATCTCGATAAAGGGGCTCGTTGTAGAGGCGGCCAACACCGGCGGGGTCAGCAAGGAGGAGATCGAGGCGAACCAGCTCCAGATCGATAGCGCCATCGAGTCCATCACCCGGATCTCCAACACGGCGAGCTTCGCCGGGCTGCAGCTGCTCAACGGCTCCCTGGGGTACGTGACCTCGGGGGTCCCCACCAGCGCCCTTATCGGTGTTGATGTCTTGGGCGCCCAATTCGGCAACAACAGCACCGTCGGGGTTCAGGTGGAGGTGGTGAGCTCCGCCCTGACGGCGTCGCTGTTTCTTTCCGGCAACACCACTGGTGCGGCCGGGCAACTCCTGAGCAGCGTCAACATGGAGATCGTCGGCAACCTCGGGGTGCAGACGTTCTCCTTCGCGTCGGCCCAAACCCTCAGCAGCGTGGTCAACGCCATCAACACGGTGAAGGATTCCACCGGGGTCAGCGCTTCCCTCGTGAACGCCTCCGACCAGACCAGCGGCCTGACCTTCAACTCCACCCAGTTCGGCCAGGACGAGTTCGTATCCGTCAGGAAGCTTGGCCAGGGCGGTGACTTCTTCGCGGTTCACACCGTGCAGAACGGCACGGAGGTCCAGCGCGACGAGGGCCGGGACGTCACCGCCATCGTCAATGGCTCGCTCGCCGCCAGCACGGGACTGGAGGTGACGCTGAGGACGCCCAGCCTGAGCGTGGAGCTCACACTGACCAGCGTGTACGCACAGACCACCAACTCGACCAAGACATTCGACATCACCGGCGGCGGCGCCGTCTTCCAGCTCGGTCCAACGATCAACGCCACCCAGCAGGTCGGCATCGGCATCCAGTCGACCGCGGCCAGCCGTCTGGGCGGCAAGGTGATCAACGACGTCCAGTATTTCCTGGACTCGATCAAGACCGGGCAGACAAACTCGCTGGTCGCCGGTCAGGCACAGCGGGCGTCGCAGATCATCGACGCGGCAATCAACGACGTGTCGGAACTCCGCGGGCGCCTCGGGGCCTTCGAGCGAAACACGATCCAGACCAACATCCGCTCGATTCAGGTGGGTCTGGAGAACATCACCGCCAGCGAGTCGAAGATCCGCGACGCCGACTTCGCGGCCGAGACGGCGGCCCTGACCCGGGCCCAGATCCTGGTGCAGGCGGGGACCTCAGTCCTGGCCACGGCCAACCTGACCGCCCAGAACGTCCTGGCGCTTCTCGGCTAGCGCAGATTGCGTCAAAGCCTAGCGGCCGATTGAATCCGATCAGGCCCGCCGGATTGAATCCGGCGGGCCGTACCAGAGCGAGTGTGCGGCCGAAGGCCGCTACGGAGCGCTCAAAAAAGTCAGCCGATTGAATCGGCCGCGTAGCCGCCAGAGCGAGGCAACGTCCGGTCAGCCGCCGCGGATGAATTCGCGGCGGCGTACGAAAGCGAGTGTCGGCCCGGAGGGCCGTACGGAGCGCTCAAGAAAGTTCGCCGGAGGCCGCTACGGAGCGCTCGAAACAGCTAGGCGCATGAAAACGCGGCGGCCTCACGGCCGCCGCGGGTCAATGCTTTTCCCCTTTCGTTCGATCGTCGCTA
>JADFKZ010000020.1:21580-27576 GCA_022564665.1 Planctomycetota bacterium
GTCAAAGCCTAGCGGCCGATTGAATCCGATCAGGCCCGCCGGATTGAATCCGGCGGGCCGTACCAGAGCGAGTGTGCGGCCGAAGGCCGCTACGGAGCGCTCGAAACAGCGATAACGCATTTCGGGACCCTTCGACAGCGTATTTGACAGGTGCCGAGAATCCCCGCCCGCCGGACCGAGAGCCGGCGGGCGGGCCGCTTTTGCTCCGGCCGGATAACCCAGGTCGCCCCGTCGCGGCGAGACGACAATTTTCCCTGATTTGCCAAGCCCGATGAAGTGCGATTGACCGCACGTCGATAGGTGATCTGCAAACTCGACCTGCGCCAGCGTTTGGGCGAGGGCGGAAATTCCAGGGACGGGCCGCAGCAGGCGGCAGACAGATCCATCGGGCGGCACTCACACCCGCTTCGAGACAGGGTTTCAGGACCGCAGGATGTGGTCAAGGCGGTTCTCCTAGGAGGACAAAATGAGTTCAATAAACACGAATGTTCCCTCAATGATCGCCCAGCGGGTGCTGCGCAATCAGAACGCGGCGATGGTGGTCTCCCTCGAGCGACTGGCCACCGGTCTGCGTATCAACCGCGGCAAGGACGACCCGGCCGGTCTGATCGCGAGCGAGAACCTCCGCTCGGAGAAGAAGGCCATCTCCGGCGCCATCTCGAACGCGCAGAGGGCGGAGCAGGTGATCAACGTGGCTGAGGGCGGCCTCCAGGAGATTGCCAGTCTGTTGGTCGAGCTGAAGGGCCTTGTGGGCCAATCCGCCAACGAGGCCGGGCTCTCGGCGGAGGAGAAGGACGCGAACCAGCTGCAGGTCGACTCGATCCTGCAGACGATCGATCGTCTGGCCAACGTCACGACCTTCCAGGGAACCAAGCTGCTCAACGGCAACTTCGACTACACCACGACGGGAGTGACTGGCGCACTGCTCGACGACGTCTCGATCAACGCGACCAGGCTGGCCAACGATGCGACGCTGACAGTCACCGTCGCCATGGCGGTCTCCGCCCAGACCGGCGGGGTGTTTCTGTCGACGGGGACCACCTACGTGGACCCGGGCGGCGGAGGTGCCCTGACGATCGAGATCACCGGAAACGAAGGCATTCAGCAGTTCACCTTCGCCTCCGGGGTCGCCCAGACAGACATCATCAACGCGATCAACTCCTTCAAGGACGCGATGGGCGTCTCCGCCGCCATTTCCCGGGGCGCCGCCGGCGGGACCGCCAACAGCAACCGCGTCGAGCTGCGGTCGGTGGGCTATGGCGCCGACTCGTTCGTCAACGTCAAGGAGCTGGCCGCTCCGACGGGCCTGGACTTCATATTCGCTTCCGCGGGGGCGCCGGGGTCGTCGTTGGCCAGCTTGAAGGACGCGGGGGTTGACCCCACGCTCCTGATCAACGGCCAGAACGCCACGACCAGGGGCCTTGACGGGCGGGTTTCAACCGATGGGTTCGACGTCTCGGTCACGGTTGTGGGCACGAGTCTGCTCAACACCACCGGCGGCTCGACCATCTTCACCATCACCGGTGGCGGGGCTGACTTCAACCTCTCGCCCGACGTCAACCTGGCCGGCCTGGTGTCGATCGGGATCGAGTCGGTCGCCACCGGCAACCTGGGCAAGGGCGGGGTGGGGGTCATCTCATCCCTCAAGTCCGGCGGAGACCAGAACGTCGTCAACGGGGACTTGACACTGGCCCAGAAGATCGTCGACGAGGCCGTCAAGCAGATTGCGAGTCTGCGGGGCCGCCTCGGCGCGTTCCAGAAGTACACGATTGGGTCCACGATCAGGAGCCTTTCGATCGCGCTGGAGAACACGGCGGCCGCCGAGTCGTCGATTCGGGACACCGATTTCGCCGCGGAGACGGCGATCCTGACGCGTCAGCAGATCCTGTCCCAGGCCGCCATCCAGACCCTGGCGATCGCCAACGCCCAGCCGCAGTCCATCCTGGCCCTCCTGGGCTAGCGACGAGCGAACGAAAGGGGAAAAGCATTGACCCGCGGCGGCCGTTAGGCCGCCGCGTTTTCATGCGCCTAGCTGTTTCGAGCGCTCCGTAGCGGCCTCCGGCCGCACACTCGCTCTGGCGGCTACGCGGCCGATTCAATCGACCGCTACGCTTTGACGCAATCTGCGCTAGACGCGACGAATCACGGAGGTCCCACTCGCGGCAACCGCCACAAAGTGCCGGGCTCAAAGGGCTTTCCGTTCACGTTGACGGCGGCGATGGGCCGATAGGGCGCCGGGGTTGCGACCCCCGCAGCCCGAAGGGCTGCCGAACAAGAGCGGCAAGCTCGCGGCTCTGCGCAACGGAAGAACGCGATGCAGGTTGTCACCGTGGACAGGAAGATCGAGGTAGCGGTCGAGAAGGGCCGGTCCTCGATCACCCTCCAGGCGAACGAGCAATACGTGATGCACGATGTGGAGGTGGCCAGCGGCAAACAGGCTGGCGTCTTTTCACAGGTATCTCCGTTGCCGGCCTGCCCCTGGATGTTCACCCCCCACGCCGCCGGCGGGAGCCGGTTGATTCTGCCCTTCATCGGGGGGTTGGGCGACGCGGTCTCGACCCTGCCGGTCCTGGCGGCGCTGGCACGAAAGCATCCTGCGATCTCGATCGACGTGGCGACGACAACCGGGCCCGCCGAGCTCTTTGACCTCTGCCCACACGTCAAACACGTCATCAACTACCCGACGTCACTCACGACGTGGCAGGGCTACGAGCAGTTCCTCTCGATGGAGGTGGTTCAGCGGACGGCGCAGATGCCCGGCCGTGCACTCCCTGAGGTTTTCGCCGCCGCGCTGGGTATCGACCTCGCCGACTCGACCTTCCAGCTGCGTCTGCCGCGTGCGGCTGAGGCGGTGGGTGAGCCGTCGGCGGTGCCGCTGGTGGGCGTCGCGGTGGGAGAGGTTCACTCGTTGCGATCCTACCCCGAGCCGAAGCTGCGGGAGCTGGTCAGCCTGCTCGTCAGAGACGGGTTGTGCTGTGTACTCTTCGGACACGCTGCAGGGAGCTTCAACATTCCCGTCTGCCCGCCGGTGGTCACCGACATGCGTTCCAAGACGCCCACGGTGCTCGAGCTTGCGGTGTGGCTCAAGGCGGTGGATATCGTGGTGTCCCACGACTCCTTCGTGATGCATCTGGCCGGAGCGTTGGGTCGTCCCACGGTGGCCTTGTTTGCGCCCACAAGCCGCGCCCACGCCTCGCCCTACGCCGGCGCCATACCCCTGGCCAGCACCGTCGAGTGCTCGCCCTGTCATGCGACCGGGAGCAGCTGCCCGAGGGGCTTCGATCGCTGTGTGGCGTGGGATGACACCGCCGTCGAGCCGGATTCGGTTCTGGAGGCGGTGTGCCGGCGGCTGGGCAAGTCGCGAACGTGGACGAGCAATTGGGTGGCAAGTCTGGGGTAGCTCTGTTTCGATCGCTCCGTAGCGGCCGCCGGCCGCCGAAGAAGGCAAACATTCAACGCGGTGAGTTTTTTCGGGCACACTACCCCAGCTTTTGCTCGACCATCGCCCGGTACTTCTCGTACCCTTCCCTGCCCATGAGGCCGAAGGTGGCGAGCTTGCCGGTTTCCACCGCGGGCTGATCAAAGGCATTGATGTCGAGCAGCTCCCCGGCAAACGCCGTCGTCACCTCCCAGAGCTGGATGAACTGGCCCACGCAATGGGCATCGAGCTGCGGCAGGGTGATGGAGAAGTTCGGCCGCTTCGACTCGACCAGGGCGTACTCGGTGGCCCGTTTCTCGGCCGCCAGAAGATCGCCGAGCGTCGAGCCCTGGAGGTAGGCCAGGGCATCGGCTTCCGGACCCGCGGGGATCTTCAGATCGCGCGGCTGCGTTTGGAGGTCGACAAATCCAATGACCTTGTTGTTGGGGCCTTCGCAGTACAGCTGCATCTGGCTGTGCTGGTCGGTCGCCCCCAGTGCCTTGATCGGCGTGGGGCCGCAATGGACCTCCTTTCCCTTGCGATCCACGCGTTTACCCAGTGATTCCGCCCACAGTTGGCGGAACCAGTCCGCCAGGGGGTAGAGGGCGTTGGCGTAGGGCATCAGCACGTGCTGGTCCTTGCCGCGTCGGGCGAGCTCGATGAGCAGCCAGGCGAGCATCGCGGCGGGGTTTTGATCGGCCGCAGGCTCTTGACACCGCTCGTCCATCGCTTTGGCGCCGTCGAGCAGGGCGTCGATGTCGATGCCGCACATGCAGGCGGGGAATAGGCCCACCGGGGAGAGAACGCTGAATCGCCCGCCGACACCGTCGGGGACCCGAAGGGTGGCGTATCCCTCCGCCTCGCAGATGGCCCGCATCGTCCCCCGGTGGGAATCGGTGATGGCGACGATGTGCCGGGGATGGTCGTCGCCGAGCGCCTCGGCAAGCAGCGCCCGCACGAGCAGGAACTGAGCGGCGGTTTCCACGGTCTCCCCCGACTTGCTGATGACGGTGACCAGGGTCCCTTCGAGCCGCGGATCCTCTCGTCGGATCTCATCGAGCGTCTGACCGACGAAGTTCGGGTCGACGTTGTCCAGGACGAACAGCCGCGGACCGCCTCGTGCCTCCGGCGGCATGAGGTTGTATGTGGCCGGCTTGAGGGCTCCCTGAAGTGCGATCGTGCCCAGGGCGCTTCCGCCGATACCCAGAACCAGCAGGTTTCTGGTCTGGGGGCGCAGCTTCTCGGCAAGATGACGGACCGCGGCAACGTGCTCGCCGCGGAGCGGGTCGACGGGCAGGCTCCGGAAGCGATGAGAGCCCGCATCGCGCGCGGCGTTGAGTCTCTCGGTGATCTCGGCGAGGTGCGCCGCGGCCCCGTCGATCGCGCTGCGCTCGATCCCTTGGTCGCCGACGCGCTCCTGGAGACAGTTGGTGTAGTCCAACCTGAGGAGCTGTTTCACAACCTCCTCCTGGCATGGACCGACGGATCGGTTATGAAACAGCTTCTGGGGCCGTCCATGGAGCCGAGCATAGCCCGCGGGCGTGCATTCGTCAGGTCCGTCCGATCCCCATCTGGGTTAGACGGCCTCGAGCGCCTGGTCCAGATCGGCGATCAACTCATCCGTATCCTCGATGCCGATCGAAATACGGATCAGGTTGTCGCTGATGCCGAGTTCTTTGCGTCGCTGCGGTTCGAGGGAGGAGTGGGTCATGATGGCCGCGTGCTCGATAAGCGATTCCACCCCGCCCAGCGATTCCGCCAGGGTGAACAGGCGAACCGCTTCCAGAAACCGTCGGGCCTCGTTGAGCCCCCCGGTGAGCCAGATGGTGACCATGCCGCCGCCCGCCGGGGAACATTCCAGGTGCATCTGCCGTCGGGCGATCGCATGCTGCGGATGGCTCTCCAGGCCGGGGTAGGCCACGCGTTGGACCTTCTTGTGGGCGGCGAGCCATTCGGCGATCCGCTGTCCGCTCTCGCAATGCTGGCGCATGCGCACCGCCAGCGTCTTGATGCCGCGCAGCACGAGGTAGGACTCGAAGGGGCCGAGGATGGAGCCGACCGCGTTCTGCAGGAAGCGGAGCCTTTGGGCGATCTCGGTACTGCAAGTGACCACGACGCCGGCGATCAGATCGCTGTGGCCGCCGAGGTACTTTGTCGCCGAATGCATGACCACGTCTATTCCCAGCGCAAGCGGACGCTGGAGGATCGGCGTGGCGAAGGTGTTGTCGCAGACGGTGAGGATTCCGTGCCGGCTGCCGATCGCGGCCACCGCCTC
Organism: Planctomycetota bacterium; assembly: GCA_022564665.1. Lineage (GTDB taxonomy): Bacteria > Planctomycetota > Phycisphaerae > Phycisphaerales > SM1A02 > JADFKZ01. Next base: position 27,274 of record JADFKZ010000020.1, read on the forward strand.
AAGGTCGGCGATCTTGAGCAGGGGGTTCGACGGGGTCTCGACCCAGATCATCCTGGTGCGGTCGGTGATCGCTTCGGTGAGGCGCCGGGGATCGGTCATATCGATGTAGCTGACTCCGAGGCCCTGTGAACGCTCACGAACACCGGTCATGAGACGGAAGGTGCCTCCGTAGAGGTCGTCCATTGCCACCACATGGTCGCCGGCTTCGAGCAGGTCAAGAATCGTGGCGGTCGCGGCGAGCCCGGAGGCAAACGCAAAACCACCGTTGGTGATGTCCTGCTCCTCGGTGAGCGTCGATCCCTC
>JADFKZ010000138.1 GCA_022564665.1 Planctomycetota bacterium
TGAGCCAGGCCGGAGTGCCGCCCAGCATCAACCGATTCCGAAATGCCATCGTCAGCCGCGTCAAGATCATGGCGAACCTCAACATCGCCGAGAAGCGCAAACCACAGGACGGTCGAATCTCGCTTCGATACAAGGGTCGCGAATACGACCTGCGAATCTCGGTGATCCCCATGCTCTTCGGCGAGGGCATCGTGCTGCGGATCCTCAACAAGAGCGCGAAGATGTTTCAGCTCGAGGCGCTCGGCATGGAGTCGGAGATCCTTCGACGGTGGGATGACCTGATCACCCACCCGCACGGCATCCTGCTCGTCACCGGGCCAACGGGATGCGGAAAGTCGACCACGCTGTATGCGTCGCTGGCGCGGATCGTCAGCGACGAGGTCAAGGTGATCACCGTCGAGGACCCGGTGGAATATCACGTCGACGGGGTCAATCAGATCCAGGTCAAGCCGCAGGTGGGGGTTACTTTCGCCTCCGGGCTCCGCTCGCTGCTCCGCCATGATCCGGACAAGATCATGATCGGCGAGATTCGGGACCTCGAGACCGCCGCGGCGGCGGTCCAGGCATCGCTGACGGGGCATCTGGTCTTCTCCACGCTCCACACCAACGATGCCGCCGGTGCGCTGACCCGGCTGCTGGACATGGGTGTTGAGCCCTTCCTGGTGGCCAGTTCGCTGGAAGGAGTGCTGGCGCAGCGCCTGGTTCGGGTGATCTGCGATGACTGCAAGACGCCCTGTGAGCCGGAGCCCGGCGAGAGCCCGCCCGATACCGGGCTCGACGGCTGTACCGATCTGTACTCTGCTCGCGGGTGCAGGGAGTGCCGCAACACCGGTTTCCAGGGACGGGTTGGAATCTACGAGCTGCTTCAGGTGAGCCAGCGGACACGGGACCTGGTCATGGCCAAGGCCAACGCCACCCAGATTGCCAAATCCGCGACCGAGGCGGGGGAGTTGAGTTTGCTTCGCGATGCTGGCCTCGCCAAGGTCAGGTCCGGCGTCACATCGGTCGCCGAGGTTCTGCGGGCCACGCAGGGGTGAAGAGCTGTCCGCATTCAACGCTATCAGCTGGCAGCTGTCAGCCCGAGCGAGAACCGAACGGAGCGCAGCAGGTTGGTCCCGGCCGTAGCCGCGCCCGGCAGGACGCCAAGCGGCGTGAGAACACGGATGCCGGGTATCCCGAGGGGCGGAGCCCAGAGGGCGCAGCCCCGAAGGCCTCAGCCGCGAAGGCCCACAGCCGCGCCCGGCAGGACGCCAAGCGGCGTAGGAACACGGATGCCGAGCGGCTGACAGAACAAGCCTGACGGCTCACCGCTTGTGTGAAATCCGCCGCCGCCGCTTCCCAACACATGGTCAAAGCCAAGGACCACGGAGTCTAGCCATGTGCCCATGCCCCTGCTGCCAGCAAGACAAGCCTCGGCGCCGCTTCCGCCCAATTGCGTTTCTCCTCCAGGTCATCGTGCTCTACGTGATGCTCGTCCTGGGCGGGGGGACGCTGATCAACACCGGCCATCCCGTGGCCAGGGAGGCGGGCCGGCTGATCCAAACGGTGACCTTGGTGGACCCCGCGATCCAGTGGGCGGACAGCCACGGTCTGAACCCCCTGGCGGGCGGTCTGCGGCTGGCTGCGGGCGGTCTCCCGGTGGGCAAGCTCATCCCGGGATAGCGCGCCGGCCGGAGTCAGGGTTCAGAGGTTCATCGCTTTCCCGAACCCCCCTCTCCCAATGAACCAACCGGGGCTTCGCTTCGCTCAGCCCCAGCCACCCAGAATCTGCCGACAGCTGACAGCCTTCTTCGGCGGCCGGCGCCCAGCCCTACCTGATCATCAGCAAACGCAGCCCCCCCTGCTCGCTGACCAGCTCGACCGTCTTGAACCGGAAGTTCCTGGCCACGTGGGGATAGAAGCGGCATCGAATACGGCCGCCGCCCAGGTTCTCGACGATGACTTCGTTGGCGGTCAGACCAAGCAACATGCGCGATACCGTCGCGGCCAGGTTGGTCCGATGCTTCTCAAAGAATGCGGCAAACTCCTCGGCGCCTTGACCCTCGGCCTCGTAGCTCGACTTGGTCTGTTGTGAGAGCATCTGCTCCCACAAGAGCTCGTATTCACGGTTGCGAAGACAGGTCAGGGTGTTGGCCAAGACATCCTGGGGCAGACGCGCCCGCAGGATCGTCGAGCCATCGGGGGCCTGCTCGCGGATTCGAAAGAACTTCAGATCATCATTCCCCGCCGTCCGCGGACGTCCGGCGGCGATCCGGTCGCGATAGACAATGACGGTCCCGTCATCAAGCGTCACTTGTTCGGCGAGCTTGCCTTCCGCGGCCCGCCGATAGAAGCCCGGCCGGCGGTGATACTCGATCCGGTAGCTCTCGCAGCCGGACGCCCAGAGGAGCCCGACCGCCACGAGGCCGCCGAGGATTTTTTGCGCGCGGGAGAAGGACCCAGCCCACGGCCAGTGGCCACAACCCACCACGCCCCCGGTCGCTCGACCGCTCATCTGGCATCCAGGTCCATCACAAAGTCCGCGACCCACAGCTGGACCGAGCCGTCGGCCCCGCGGCGGCTGCTCCACACCATCCGAGAGCCGTCCGAATCAAACGCCGGCAGGACGTCGGACCTGCTGGCATACGTCACCCGACGCTTGCGTGTTCCATACTTGATCGAGCCTCCGGAGCCGTCCAGGGTGCCGGGGTCGGCGTCGATCAGGAACACCTCGTAGTTATCGTGACCGATCTCGCTGGTGGCGTAGACCAGATGCCGGCCCCCAGGGTGCCAGAAGGGACACCAGTTGACGTGCTCATTGTCGGTCAGCTGGTACTCCCGCTCGATCCCGACGATGGATCCGGCCTGGTCGAAGGCAAGATCAGCGACGTAGAGCTGGAGCCGGTGATCGCCGCGCCGGTCAGAGCGGTAGCAAATCCGGCGGCCGTCGGGCGAGAAGAAGGGACCGCCATCATACCCGCCGGCGGATACGATCCGCCTCGGCCTCGGCGTGGCAGACGCCGTGTCGAGCACGAACAGATCACCCTCGTTGGACTGAAGCGAGCAGTACAGCAGGTGCCGGCCATCGGGACTCCAGGTGCCCTCGGCAAGGTACGCTCCCTCGTTGCCAACAAGTTCGACCAGATCGCTGATCGAGGCTTCCGCCGTTGGCAGATGGCACGTGACGATCGTCATCTGGGGTGGAAACATCCAGCGGTAGCGGCCCGTCGACCGCTGGTACCCCGGCGGATGCGACTCGGTGGGCGGGCCAATCGTGCTGGCGAAGAGGACTCGGTCGGGGTCCTGGGGATGAAACCATCCGCAGGTGTTGGCCGAGCCGGGAGGACTGATCTTCCTGACGTTGGCAAGACCGGTGGGCCGCCCGCGGTCATCGACGGCGATATCGGCGACGAACATCGCGTAGAACTCGTCGGCCGCCTCTCCTTCGGTCGGGATCTCGATTGCCTGGAAGATGATCTGCGCGCCGCCGGGGGATACATACGCCTCCCCCGCCTTGACAAAGCGATCCGGAAAAGTCAGCTGGACGTGGTTGGCAAGTATCCCCCGCTCCGCCTCGCGCCAATCCTCCCTGTCCGACCACTCGCCGATGCCGACGGACTCCTCGTAGACGTGAACGGAAATACATCCGGTTAAGAAAGCAAGAGACGCGGCGGCGGTTGCGAAATGTTTCATTGGTAGGCTGCCTCCACCTTGGGAAGGACCCTGGCGACCGCCCCGTCGTCGATCGAGATCCCGTGCGCTGCGAGGTACCGCCCGATCGCCATGACCGGGAAGTACAACCGGTACAGGTGGTAGCGGAGATAGAAGACCCGAGGAAAACCGGTCCCGGTAAACCACGGCTCAACCCACGACCCCGCCGGGTCACCGTCGGGGTTGATGGCGGGATCCACGGCGTCCGGCTCGCTGAGCTGAGTCTCGGCCAGCCATCTGATGGCACGGGCCAGATCTGGGTCGTGGGGCCCGAAGAGCTCCAGGAGAACCATGGCCCCCCAGGCGGTCTGCGAGGCGGTCGAGGGCCCCCGCCCCTGGAGGGCCGGATCTTCATAAGAGTCTGCCGATTCGCCGAAGGAGCCGTCTTGGGCTTGGACCGACTTGATCCACCGCCCCGCGCGCCTGACCCACTCCCGGGTGCGATCTTCGCCGCATCGAATCGGTCCGACGACCGCCTGCCACGTCCCGTAGATGTAGTTGACCCCCCAGCGGCCGAACCAGCAGCCGCCCGGCTCCTGCGCGCGCTTGATGAACTCGATCGCCCGCATCACTGACGGATGGCGAGTGGTATAGCCGTGAACATTCAGACACTCCAAGACCCGCCCGGTGATGTCCGGGCAGGAGGGATCTTGCATCGCGTTGTGATCGGCAAAGGGGACGTATTCCAGAATCCTCCAGTGCCGTGTGCGGTCAAAGGCGGCCCACCCTCCGTCGTCGTTCTGCATCGCCAGCAGCCAGCGAACGCCGCGGCGGGCTGCGGCCACGTTGTCGGGTCCGCCGATTCGACCCAGCGCCATGACGACCATCGCCGTGTCGTCCACATCCGGGTACCAGGCGTTGGAGTACTCGAACCACCAACCCGACGGCTGCACCTCCCGCGGGAGGTGTTTCGCCCAGTCGCCACGGTGAGTGCACTCCCGCTTAAGCAGCCACGCCGCCCCGCGCCGGCACGGGGCATGCTCGACTGTCATGCCGCAATCGGCCAAGGCGTAGAGGGCAATACCCGTATCCCACACAGGGCTGAAGCAGGGCTGAATGCGGATCGCGTCGTTCTGTTCGATGAACAGCGCATCGAGATCCTGCTCCGCACGTCTGACGATCGCGTGGCCTCGTCGATAGCCAAGCGCCGCCAGCGCGATCTGGATGTAGACCATCGGCGGGAAGATCGCCCCGAGCCCGTCGGTCGACGCCGGACCGTCCTGCCCGGCTCGGGAGAGGATCCACGCCTCGGCCCGCCTGATCGCCAACCGCCGCAGCGGCATACCGCCCACGACGCGGGCGGCCTTCAGCATCCAATCAAGCACCAGAAAAAAGGTGCTCCACCCTGCCGATGCGGGCCGGTCGCTGGTGAGCCGGTGGCGACGCCGCTGATCGACAAAAAGCTCGTCGATCCCCATCGATGCCGGGAGCCGCCGCGTCGGGCGCACGGCCGAGACGATCGCGAGCGGCATGATCATCGTCCGGGTCCACGCACTGACACGCCAGAGGTTGAAGTAAAACCACTGCGGCAGCAACACGATCTCCGGGGGTATCTCCGGCACCGCGCGGTAGGAGATCTGTCCGAGACACGCCAGATAGAAGTTGGTGAAGCTTGCGCACCGCTCGGCCCCGCCGCCACGGAGGACGACCCGCCGGGCCTGCTTCATGGGCTCGCTGTCGGGGTCGTCGCCGAGCAGCTTCAGCGCGAAGTACGCCTTGACGGTGGCGGAAAGGTCGTTCCCCGAGCCGGGGTACTGGCCCCATCCCCCGTCGGACCGCTGAAGCGAGCGAAGGTGATTGCCGATCCTCCCAAGCACCCCGAGACCCGGACGGCCGTCGGCCATCGGCTCGCGCTCCTGGCCGAGGACGAACTTCATGAGGATGTATTCGCTTGCGAGGATCGAGTCGCCCTCGAGCTCGCCGCGCCAGTGGCCGTCGGCGTGCTGCAGCCGCGTCAAGGCGCCGATCGCCCGGCGCAGGTTTTCGCGGAACAACCGGGGGCCGGACTCCCAGTCACCGGGCGGCTGGTCGCTGCCACCAGCCCCTCCGACAGCCAGCGGGTGCACCCTGGGCATCATCACCGGTTCTACGGTCGTGTCGGATTTGTCCGGGGCGTCGGTCATTGAAAAGGGCGGCATTCTAGAAGAGGTCGGGGGCCCAGGGCCAAGCAAACCAGTTGCCGGGTCGCTTCCGGCATTTGATCCGCCCCCGTGCGACCTCGCCGCTACGATCCAATTCATGTCCACCGGCTCCCGGCCACCTCGCCGGCCACCCCCCCCATCGGCCAGCACCGCGCCCAGCGCCGTCTCGGCGATCAGCGGCCATCTGGACACGCGGACGGCGGCAACCGAGGTCGCCGGCGAGTTGTACGACCATATCGGCAGACGAAGCGATCTCGTGATCGTGTTCGTGAGCTTTCAGCACCGGGCTGCGTTCGAGGAGGCGGCCAGGGTCATTCGCCAGACGCTCTCGCCCGGCACATTGCTGGGCGTGACGGCGGAATCGGTCCTGGGCGTGGACCAGGAGCTGGAAGGGCTCGCCGGACTGTCGGCGATCGCGATGGAGCTTCCGGGCGTGCGGCTGGGGGCGTGGAGTTACCGCGCCGAGACCGACGCCGCCGTGCTCAACGATCCCGAGGCAATGCAGCGCCACCTCGGCCTCGCCGACGATTCAGTCGCGGTGCTCATTCTGGCCGATCCCTTCACCACCCCCATCACCCGGCTGCTGCCGGCGATCGCGACATGCCGAGGCGCCGACCGCCCCATCGCGGTGGCCGGCGGCATGTCCTCGGGAGCAAGCCAGCCTGGTCACAACGCTCTTGCGATCAATGAGAAGTGCCCCACCAGCGGGGCCGTCGGTGTGACGATGAGCGGGCCAATCGAGGTGGACATCCTGCTCAGCCAGGGGTGCCGGCCCATCGGCAGACCGCTGCTGGTGACCAAGGCCATGGGCAACCTGATTCTCGAGCTTGCAGGGGGCAAGGCCCTGACAGCGCTCAAGTCGCTTTCGGAGGAACTCCAGGAGGACGAGCGGTCGCTCCTTTCGGGCGGTCTGCTCGTGGGCACCGTCATCAACGAATACCAAGACCGCTTCGGCCGGGGCGATTTCCTCGTGCGCAACATCCTCGGCTACGACACGCAGAACGGGGCAATCGCGGTGGGCGACCTGCCACGTGTGGGCCAGACGATCCAGTTCCATGTCCGCGACGCCGAGACCGCGCACGAAGACCTCCAGCTGCTTCTGGACGCCCAACAGCTCAAGGGCCCGCCCGTGGGTGGCCTGCTCTTTACGTGTAACGGCCGGGGCCGGCGGCTGTTTGAGCACCAGCATCACGACGTTACGACGATCCGCAACCGGCTGGGCGACATCCCGCTGGCCGGGTTCTTCGCCGCCGGCGAGATCGGTCCAGTCGGTGACCAGTCATTCGTCCACGGCCACACCGCTAGCCTCGCCCTCATCCGCGCTGGAGCTGTTTCGAGCGCTCCGTAGCGGCCTCGCGGCGTCCCTGCCGCTCTTGTTTGTCAGCCCTCCGGGCTGAGGGGCCGCACACTCGCTCTGGTACGCGGCGGCGAATTCATCCGCCGCCGCTGATCGGCCGAATCCGCTTCCGCGGCCACCGGTACAATCATGACACCGTGGGCATCGAAAGCATACTTCTGGAGCGCGGGCTCATCGCCCAGGAGCAGCTGGACGAGGCAATTGTAGAGCAGAACCGCACCGGCGAACGGCTCGACCATGTCCTGGTCCGTCTGGGGTACGTCAAGAGCACCGACGTGCTGGAGGTGATCAGCCAACAGTTTGCGATGCCCATCGTCGATCTCAACTCGATCGAGGTCGCCGAAGAGATCCTGCGACTGCTCCCCGCCAAGCTCGTCTTTAAGCAGCGGTGCGTGCCCATCGGGCGCGCCAACGGCACGCTCCGCGTGGCCACGTGCGATCCCTTTGAGCTGACCGCCTTCGATGAGCTTCGGCTGATGACAGGCATGCCGATCGAGCTGGTCCTGGCCGACGAGCGGGACATCCGCAAGTTCATCCGCACCCACTACGGAGTGGCCGGCGACACGCTCGACGCGCTGTCCGCCGAGCCGGAGGGGTTGGAATCGGAGTTCAGCGCCACCGAGGCAGACGAGATCGAGCAGGCCCAGGAGGCGAGCGTCATCAAGCTTGTCAACGACCTGCTCCTGGAGGCGATCCGCGAACGGGCCACCGACATCCACATTGAGCCCTATGAGGACAGGCTCATCATCCGCTACCGCATCGACGGCATCTTGAGCCAGGCCGGAGTGCCGCCCAGCATCAACCGATTCCGAAATGCCATCGTCAGCCGCGTCAAGATCATGGCGAACCTCAACATCGCCGAGAAGCGCAAACCACAGGACGGTCGAATCTCGCTTCG
>JADFKZ010000139.1 GCA_022564665.1 Planctomycetota bacterium
GGTCATTGAGTCCATTGACAAGCAGTCCGACGACATCGGCATACCCCATACTGTCTGGTTTCAACTCTTGTTTGCGAGTTGCCATCTCATCCCCTCAGCTGTCAAAAACGTGGATTCTCAGCCACATGTTTTGACACAAGGAGTGAATGAAATCAAATCCTTATCGGCACATTTTATCCTGTTATCGGCCACTTTATCGGCACGCAAGCCTGTCACGCAAGTACAGGAAGTGATGTCAGTGCAATAAAAAACGCCACTTGCGGCAATTCACAAGTGGTGCTTACGTGGAGGATAGGGGACTGACGTCATAATATCCGTAACACCTGTTATGTTATAATGTTACGCCACTCCCCAAAACCGAAATCCGACACCAAATCCGACACAATCCGACACTCAGGATGACTGGCTCGTGGCGATTGTCTGACGCCGCTGCCGGATTCGGGTGTGGCGATTTGACTCACATTGCCGAAAAGCTATAATGTATGGCATATTGCCACACATATTTTCCTGATCGAGAGAGGCGCAAGCAATGGTCACCACATCCCGCAACGATGCACGACTCAACTTTCGTCTCGCTTCGGAGTTGAAGGAAGTTATCGAGCAGGCAGCCGCTCATCTGGGGCAGACCGTGAGCGACTTTGCCATTTCTACCCTCGTCCAGAATGCTCGCAGTGTGATCGAAGAACACGACCGCACCGAACTCACCAACCAGGACCGGCCTGACGGTCCCGATCAGGACACCGTTAATCAGGGATGACCCGCTCGCCCCAGCACCGACGTCATTGATTGACAGCGCGCCCACACGGATATTCTCGGCTTCGATGCGAATATTCTGCGGTGGCGCGGCGTTTGGACAATGGCAGCGGTGGACGGTTTACTGCATCACGAAAGGAAATGAGCAATGCGTATCCGTCGAACCATTGCCGCCAACGGAAGCGGGCCCAGCTCCGAACGGCAGGATCAATCAAGGACACTTAAACGGAAGCGAATACCGGACTCCAACGTGACACCACGGAGGCTCGGTGCTCCAGAAGAAAGCGCGGACCCGATACATCTCGACGGCACGACCACTGCGGGTGAGGGCAGAAGGTTGTTCATGCGGTGGCTGGAAGCGACGATTCGCCTTGAAGCCTCTGACCTACACCTGAAGGCCGACCTTCCACCCCGCATCCGGGTGCGTGGCTCGCTGAAAAGCCTTCAGACGGACGTCTGCACGCCCGAACTTCTGTCCCAGCTCACCAAGGATGTGTTGGACGAGCAGCAGTACCGGCATTTCCGCGACTCCGGGTCGATCGACTTCGCCTACGACTTCGATGATGACCACCGCTTTCGAGTGAACCTCTTTATGGCCCGCGGCAGGCCCTCACTGGCGTGCCGGCTCATTCCGTCCGACGTCAAGACCTTCGAGTCGCTGCACCTGCCCGACAGCCTCGGCGAGGTGGCGACGAGCGCCCAGGGACTGATCCTCTTCGCCGGCGTCACCGGCTCGGGCAAGAGTACGTCGATTGCATCGATGCTGCAGTACATCAACGAGCGGAGGCAGGTGCACATCGTCACCATTGAGGACCCAATCGAGTACATCTTCAAAGACGACAAGGCGACGATCAATCAGCGCGAGGTGGGGATCGATTGTCTCAACTTCAACGAGGCGCTGCGCGCTCTGGTGCGCGAAGACCCTGATGTGGTCCTTGTCGGGGAGATGCGCGACCACGAGACGTTCGAGGCGTCAATCCGCGCCGCCGAGACCGGCCATCTGGTCTTCGCCACGATTCACGCATCGTCCGCCTGGCAGACGTTCGGACGTATCTACGACCTGTTCCCGGAGTCAGAACGCACGCAGATTCGTAAACTGCTGGCGTACAATCTTCGCGCCATTATCTATCAGAGGCTGCTGCCCACGCTGCGGGAGGATATCCACCGCATCCCGGTGTTGGAAATCCTGCTGAACACGCCGATCGTGAAAAAATACATCCTCGAAGGCCGTGAAGGCGAGCTGCTTGACGTTCTCAAGCAGAGTCACGAAGAGGGCATGTGTGATTTCACCACTTCACTGGTGCGGCTCGTCGAGGCCGAAGTGATTCACCATCGCGTGGCGCTGGAGTGCACACCCAAGCCCGAAGAGCTCAAGATGCGGCTCAAGGGCATCTCCTAGATGACCGTGCACGATTGTGCACGGTCATCTAGAGCAGTAGAGCAGTAGAGCAGTGGAAAGAGCGGAAGGCTCTGCGCCTCTGCGGTGATGAATAATGCAGGCTGGCGGCGCAACTGCCTGGATCGAGGCGGTATGCTGGGTGAGTTCTCCTGCCAACGGGCCGGCGATGGAGCGGCGGATGTCACAAAGAGCGACAGAACCGACCCCGGCCCCAATCAGTAAAAGGGAGCATCCCCGCGGCTTCCAATGGCGGCTTATCGGCCCACCTGGGCCCGGGGCGAGGCCGAAAGCCGAGGCCGCCGGTCCCGTAGAAGAAGCGTCTCGGTCTGCACCCCTGGAAGGATGGAGAGTTCCACAAGATGTCACAGCACAGGTTCACCGCCATCGTCACCGCCGCCGGCGTCTGCTTCGGCGTCCTTCTCGGCCTCGCCCCGACTGCCTCGGCGGATATCCAGCCACACCCGGGGATGCTCCGCTACCCTGACGTCAGCCGTACGCAGATCGTCTTTGTCTACGCCAATGACCTGTGGCTGGTCTCACGCGACGGCGGCCAGGCGAGCCCGCTCGCCAGCCCGCCCGGGCCGGAGGGGTTTCCCAAGTTCAGCCCCGATGGGGAAACGATCGCCTTCATCGGCAACTACGACGGCAACCGCGACCTGTACACGATCCCGCGCGGGGGCGGCGATCCCGTCAGGGTGACCCATCACCCGGGCGCGGAAAACCTCTGCGGGTGGACGCCGGCCGGTCAACTGCTCTACTTCTCCAACGGCCTCGCCGGGCTGCGCCGACAGCAGCAGCTGTTCACGGTCGACGCCGGCGGCGGGCTCCCCCAGCGGCTCCCCGTCCCGTACGGGGCGAACGGGGCGATCAGCTCCAACGGCAAGTGGCTCGCCTATACCCCCCACTCACGCGATCAGCGGACCTGGAAGCGGTACCGCGGCGGCATGGCCACGGACATTTGGCTCTTCGACCTGACCGACAACACCGCCGAAAAGATCACCGACTGGGAGGGGACCGACACGCTGCCCATGTGGTACGCGCGCACGCTCTACTACCTCTCCGATGGCGGGCCGGAGCACCGGCTGAACATCTGGTCCTACGACACCACCAGCGGCCGACGCCGGCAAGTAACGACCTTCACCGACTACGACGTCAAGTGGCCCTCGATGGGCCCCGGCCCGACCGACCGCGGGGAGATCGTCTTCCAGAACGGAGCCGACCTTTTTCTTTTCGACCTGCGGACCAACATGGCCAAAGTGATCGAGGTAACGATCCCCGGCGATCGGCCCACGATCCGGACCAAGCGCGTCGATGCCTCAGAATACGCGCGGTGGTGGCACATCTCCTCGACGGGCAAGCGTGCGGTGATCGAGGCTCGTGGCGACATCTGGACCGCCCCCGCCGAGCACGGCTCACCCCGCAACCTGACCCGCACCAGCGGCGTGGCGGAGCGCGAGCCGAGCTGGAGCCCCGACGGCCGGTGGATCGCCTACTTCTCCGACGCCACCGGCGAATACGAGCTGTACATCACTCAGTCCGACGGCAAGGGCGAGACCAAGCAGCTGACCTCCGGCAGCGCGACCTTCTACCACGATCCCCTCTGGTCGCCCGACTCCAAGCTCATCGTGTTCGGCGACAAAGCGTCACAGATCTTTCTGCACACGATCGAGACCGGCGAGACCAAAATGATCGACAAGGATCCCTGGGGGTTGACGTCGCGGCCGAGCTTCTCGCACGACAGCCGCTGGCTGGCCTACAGCCGCACCGACGAGAGCAAGCCGATCTCCTCGATCTGGCTGTATGCGATCGAGACCGGCGAGCGCCACCAGGTCACCAGCGGTGTCTTCTCCGACTCCTCACCCGTCTTTGATCGAAAGGGCGATCACCTCTTCTTCGCGAGCAGCCGGCGGTTCAGCCCCACCTACTCCGATATCGACACGAGCTTCATCTACCACGAGAGCGAGGTGCTGCTGGCGGTCCCGCTCCGCAACGATGTCGAGTCGCCCTGGCTTCCCAAGAGCGACGAAGAGACGTGGAAAGAGGACCAGGACGAAGAAGAGGACGCCGACGCCGAAGAAGGCGAGGCTGAAGAAGAAGAAGAAGAAGAAGAAGAAGAAGAAGACGCCGACGCCGAAGAAGAGCCCGACGCCGATGACGAAGCCCAAGAGAGCGAGCAGGAGCCGGTGGCCGACGATGGCGTGTCCGGTACCTGGGAGGGCACGTTGACCGGGGCCGGACTTCCATCGGATCTTCAGTTCGTGATGAACCTGAGCCTGAGCGAGGACGGGTCCGTCACCGGATCAATCACGGCTCCCATGGGCTCGGGGCAGATCGAAGGCACCTACGACCGCGCCACCGGCGAGATCATCGCCCAGATCACCACCGACGACGGCGACGTCGCATCGATGATCGCCACCATTTCCGGCTCCGAGATCTCCGGGACGATCACCATGGGCGAAATGACCATTGAGTTCTCCGGTGAGCGGACGGCCACCGCCGCACCCGGCGGCGAGGAGGCCGAGGCCGACGAGTCCAAGCCGCGCGAGACCGTGGAGATCGACCTGGAGGGCTTCGAGCGCAGAGCGTTTCAGCTGCCGGTCCCCAGCGGCAACTTCGGCCAGCTCGCCGTGAACAAGAAGAACCAGCTCATCTACGCCCGCTTCTCCTCCGGCTCGCCTCCGTCGATCAAGCTGTTCGACATCAGCGACAAGAAGAAGCAAGAGAAGACCGTGGCCACCGGGTCGGGCAGCTTCGAGCTGTCCGGTGACGGCAAGAAGCTCATCGTTCTTCGCGGCGGAGGCGCGTCGATCCAGAAAGCCTCCGCCGGGGCCTCGTCCAAGAAAGTCAGCACGACCGGCATGATCGCGTATATCAACCCGCGCCAGGAGTGGCATCAGCTTTTTGTCGAAGCATGGCGGCTCTATCGCGACTACCTCTACGTCGACAACATGCACGGCGTGGACTGGCCCGCCGTCCGCGAGCAGTATGAGAAGATGCTCGATGACTGCGTCACCCGCGAGGACGTCAGCTACGTCATCCGCGAGATGATCTCGGAATTGAATATCGGCCACGCCTATTACCGCGGAGGGGACATCGAGGAGCAGCCGAGCCTCTCCGTGGGCATGCTCGGCGTCGACTGGGAGTTGGACAACGGCGCCTACCGCATCGGAAAACTCTGCCGGGGGGCCCCCTGGGATATCGACGCCCGCAACCCGCTCGATCAGGCGGGGCTGGATATCAAAGAGGGCGACTACCTGCTGGCGGTCAACGGCGTCCCCGTCGACACATCCAAGGATCCGTGGGCGGCGTTCGTGGGCCTCGCCGGGCGGACGATCACCCTCACCGTCTGTGACAAGCCCGTACTCGACGAGGCCGCGCGCGACGTGGTGGTCAAGCCGATTGCCAGCGAGGCATCGCTGCGGTACCGCGAGTGGATCGAGGCCAAACGCGCCTACGTCGAGAAGATGACCGACGGGCAAGTCGGCTACATCTACGTGCCCAACACGGGCGTCAGCGGCCAGAACGATCTTGTCCGACAGTACTTCGGCCAGATCGACAAGAAGGCGCTGATCATCGACGAGCGCTGGAACGGCGGTGGACAGATCCCGTCGCGCTTCATTGAGATGCTCAACCGCCCGGTCACCAACTACTGGGCCCGCCGGGACGCCAAGGACTTCAAGTGGCCGCCGGACGCACACCACGGCCCCAAGTGCATGCTCATCAACGGACTTGCAGGTTCCGGAGGCGATCTCTTCCCGTGGTACTTCAAGCAGGCGGGGCTGGGCAAGCTCGTCGGGACCCGCACCTGGGGCGGCCTGGTGGGGATCTCAGGCAACCCGGGCCTGATCGACGGCGGCCGCGTCACCGTACCCACCTTCGGGTTCTATGAGACCGACGGCACCTGGGGCGTCGAGGGTCATGGCGTCGACGCCGACATCGAGGTGATCGACAACCCCGCCGACATGGTCGACGGAGGCGATCCCCAGCTCGACTCCGCCATCGCCCTGATGCTCTCAGAGATCGAGGAGAACCCCTACATTCCCCCGGTGCGGCCATCACCGCCGGACCGCAGCGGGATGGGCATACTCGACGAGGACCGGTAGGGCGCGGAAGAAGGCTGATTCCCCATCGTCGTTTCCCGCCGATCGCGAAGACCGGCGAGCTGTACTTCGCACGCAATTCCTATTTCGCGGTTTCCCCCGTTCTTTAGGTGTCTCGTGGATGGCCGGTCACGATCCTATGACGGGCCAGCTTTGGGAGCGCAGGACCAGACAAGAAAACGCCCGCGGCGTGCGACGCTGCGGGCGATTCTCTGATGCGAGTGCTGCGAGCCAGCAAGGCCTGACGGGGATTATTGTGACTCCTCCGATTACGGCCCGCCTCCCAACGTCAGGATGTACGTCACATCCAAATCGAATAGCGGTGCTCGGTTCCCAGGACGCGGGTCCGGCACCGTCGCCCGGATCTGGATCACGTGCTCGCCCGGGCTGAGGCCTTCGACCATGAGCCAGTAGCCATCGGATATGGCCGGGAATCGGTCCCCGGGATCCAAGCCAAAAGCTTCAAACAGGGTGACACTGGTGAGCAGGAACCCCCCGGGAGGCGTTTGGGCTCGAAAGGCGAACACATCGTCAACCGGGACGCCATCGATTACGCAGGAAATGATCGGATTCGCCCCCTCGATGTCTCCGTTGGCATCCGCCCGAATTTCCTCGACGGTGTTGCCAAACTCGGGCGCAAAGGAGATCACATTAAAAACTGGAAAGAAGAATGCTTTTCCAGCCGGCGCCGTACATTCGCGTACGGTGGTGCCGCCAAAGTTGCCGACCAGAAACCACACCGATCCTTGGTCGCCCAGATCACATAACTCGCCCGTGTCGTCCAACAGCGGATTCGCGACGTTATCCTCGCCATCGACGGGGGGGAATTGCAAAACCCAATCCCACCAGTCGCTGGCCCATTCGCCGTACGTTTTGCCGAAGGCCTTCTGGCCGGGATCCGCGATAGTGAAGCCTGGAGAAGCGACAGTCCGGTTGACCGACCCTGCCGTCGGCACGAGGGAAAGGCACATGAAGGTCACCAAAAGGCACGCAGACCAAACGCTGAACAGAGTCCGTCGTCGCACAAATCGGTTCGTCATCAATGAAGGCATGCTTCGTCTCCTTTTTTCTCGAAGAATGAACGGTCCCGTTTCCAGCAAGTGAGTTTCGCCCATTCGTTGGCTTGCGCTAAGTGCCTGTGCAATCGCATTCCGAAAGCCGGACACTCAACGGAGTCAGCTGGCTCGTCGCAGCGTATCGTGGTTGAACGGGCGAGGTTGCTCGTGATCAGGCAGTTCGTGACAGTCCTCCCACACAAGACGTGCAATCGCCGCCGCCGGCCGTCACGAAAAAGCAACTGTTTTGGTAGAATCTGCTTGCGATAGCCGAGGTGGGCGACATCACGTTGATGCTGCGGCCCGCTGGTGGGCGATTGCTTTGGCGACATCGACCTTGACGGCACCGTGGCTGTCCCGGACCTTCTACAGCTGCTGGCCGATTGGGGAGCGTGCCAGTGATGAGGACTGGACTCAGGAACCCTCCGAGCCTTTGTCGGCACGCTGGTCGGCAGCGTTCTGGCGGGCGCGCTCCACGAGGGCGTCGAACTCGGAGCCGTGGAGGGATTCAAGGTCGGGATCTCTTGGGATCCAATCCGCCGCGTTAAACCCCGCGTCGATCGATTGACGAAGCCAGTCCAGACCCTTGGCTTTGTCGCCCCGCACGGCCGCCAGGCAAGCCAGGTTGTAGTAGCTGGTCGCCGTGATCGGGTGGGGGTCGCCGAGCACTCGCCTCCTGGCCTCGAGGGTTTCGAG
>JADFKZ010000140.1 GCA_022564665.1 Planctomycetota bacterium
CGGCCAAAGGCCCCGCGTTGTTCGTGGCGACGATGAAAAAAAGGTAGGGCCGGAAGAAGGCTGTCAGCTGTCAGCTATCGGCCGGAGAAGAATAGGTCGCGCCTTTTCTTGCTGACAGCTGACAGCTTTCTGCTCCCGATCACCCATCACCAACCAGCTCCTCCACGACTCGACGGAGCCCTTCGACCACTCGTGCCGTGCGGTCGTAGTCCAGCTTGTCGGGCGTGTCCGATGGGCCGTGGTAGTAGGGGTAACGGAACGGTGCCGTGTCGGTGACCATGATCGCCTCAAAGCCTTCCTGCCAGAACGCCCAGTGGTCCGACCACCCGACGCCGGTTATGAATCCGGGGAGGGCGGCCGCCTCGGAGGGAAACTGCGCGTGCCGGCGAAAGCTGCCCACGGCCCGCCGCACCAGACGCCGCGAGCCATGGTTGCCGACGAACGCGATAAAGTTGCCCGTCGACGGATAGAACAGGCTGAAGGGGAACGGATAGCCCTGGCTGCCCTTGTCATCGCTGTAGTAGCCGATCGTCTCCAGGCTCAGCATCGCCACCACGTTCTCGCCCCGCTGCCGGCACCGCTTGGCGTACACCCAGCTTCCCATCTCCGGCGTCTGGAAGAGGGGCGGCTCCTCGTTGGGGAAGAAGAGGAACCGCAATGTCCGCGCGGGCGCGGCGGAGGCAAAGGAGCGGGCCAGGGCCAGCGTCGCCGCGACGCCGCTGCCGTTGTCGTTTGCGGCGGGGCAGCCCCTGACCGAGTCATAGTGGGCGCCGACGACAACGATCTCGTCAGGAAGGTCGCGGCCCCGAATCTCGGCCTCGAGGTTCAGGCAGGTCACCCCGGCCGCGACAAACTCCTGCCGGCCGACCTCGTAACCCGCCTGCTTGAGTGACGATTCGATGAACCGGGCCGCTGCGGCGAGGCTCTGGGGCACAAAGACGTTTCGGTCGCCAATGGTGCCCGCGAGGGTTTTCACATCGCTTCGAAGGCTGTCGCGGAACCCGGTCTCCCTTTCGCTGAGGGGGGCCAGAGGACCGCGGAAGCTCTCCAGGGGCATTCGAATCATCGTCCACCACCCCCAGCAACACGAAACCGCCAGCAGGATACAGAGAACCGCCAGCCGCTTGATGGCGCCGCTGGTGATGATGAAGCGATGCCATGACATTGGTTGACCGGAGGGCCCGGTGGGTTGGGGGTGATCGGTGATCGGTTGTTGGTCTTGAATCAAAGCCATTGATTCGGCTCGTCATGTCCAAGAGCCCCTAACAGAATGATTCCTGGCTTCGAGCGGCTGCGAGGGCGCCTGGCGGCGTCGGGCTGCATCGACGATGCACTGCGGCATCGCCTGCTTCGCCCTCCTTGCCAGGCGTCCTTCTCGCTCGCTCTCGGGCCGACGGACTCATTCTGTTAGCGGCTCTTCGTGTACAGTTGCATAATGGCGTAATGACCTCCTCATCGGCCCTCGATCATTCCTCCTCGACCCGTGTCGTCCTGCTCGGGGCAAGCAACCTTACCCTGGGCATCGCGGGTGTCGTGGAAACGGCGCGGCTGGCGATCGGCGGGCCGCTTCGGTTTCTCATCGCGATGGGGCATGGCCGCTCCTACGGCCGGCGCAGCAGCGTACTCGGACGCAGCCTGCCCGGCATCAGCGAGTGCGGTCTGTGGGAGGCCCTCAGACGCGATTCCGCTTCTCGGTCGTTTGCGCTGCTCACCGATATCGGCAACGATGTGGCCTACGGGGCGTCTGTCGACTCAATCCAGCGGTGGGTCGCAGAGTGCCTGGACCGGCTGGCCGATGTTGACGCCCGCATCGTGCTGACGCTCCTGCCGATGGAGAGTCTCCAGGCGTTGTCGCGGTGGCGTTTTGAGGTGGCCAGGGCCATCCTGTTTCCCGGGAGACGTTTGTCGCTCGATGACGCGCTTGCCCGTTCCCGGGAGCTGGACGACCGTCTCCGCGAGCTTGGCCGAAGGCCGAATATACGGCTTGCGGAGAACCCCGGACGCTTTTACGGCGTCGACCCCATCCACATCCGCCGCCGCTGCCGCGTAGCGGTTTGGGCCCAGCTGATGCGATCGTGGGGGGTGTGGGGGGCGTGGGGGGTCGATGGCTCGCAGACGCGTCCATTGCCGCGGGCGTCGCTTGGACGCTGGCTGAGGATCCGCCTCGCGACCCCCGAGAGATGGTGGCTCTTGGGCCGCCGACGGGGGCGGCCGCAGCCGGCGGGTCGTCTGGCCGATGGATCCACGATCGCGCTGTATTAGTTTGAGCGCTCCGTACGGCCCTCCGGGCCGACACTCGCTCTGGTACGCGGCGACGAATTCATCCGCCGGGTCTGAGCGGGCGGCCAATGAGCGCTCCGTACGGCCCTCTGGGATAATCTGCGCTAGCTTGACAGCCGGCGGACGGGATCGTAGACTTCAATCAGTTTATCCGGATGGACGGATGGAGTTGTCTGGTCTCTTCCCCTTCTTGTTGGGAGACCTCTTGTGAGCAGCATCGCCCCTTCCCACGCCTCAGCGGCCGCATTTCTCGACACCGGCCTGCCCCTCATCTCGGGGCTCCCCTACAAGGTCTCGGACCTCTCGCCTTCCACGGTCGCCTTTGGCCGAAAGGAGATCGAGCTCGCCGAGAACGAGATGCCGGGCCTGATGACACTGCGAAAGCGATACGCCGGGATCCAGCCGCTCCAAGGTGCACGCATCACCGGATCGCTGCACATGACGGTGCAGACCGCGGTCCTCATTGAGACGCTCATCGAGCTTGGGGCCGAGGTGCGTTGGGCAAGCTGCAACATCTTCTCCACCCAGGACCACGCCGCCGCCGCGGTCGTGGTCGGGCCACCGGCTGCGGGTGGGACCCCTGCCAATCCCCGCGGCCCCGCGATATTCGCGTGGAAGGGCGAGACGCTGGCTGAATTCTGGTGGTCAACTTTCCAGACGCTCAACTGGCCCCGCGGCGGGCCCAATCTGATCCTCGACGATGGCGGCGATGCGACGCTTCTGGTGCACAAGGGTGCCGAGCGTGAGTCGGGCCGCCAGCCGGATCCCGAGGCGGCCGCCAACGAGGATCTTGCACTCATCGGGAAGCTCCTGAACCAGGTTCAGGAGCATGAGGCCGGATTCTTCACGAGGGTCGCCGGAGGCATCCTGGGCGTCTCCGAGGAGACGACGACCGGCGTCAACCGGCTGTACCAGATGGCCAGCTCAGGCACGCTGCTCTTTGCTGCGATCAACGTCAACAACTCGGTGACCAAGAGCAAGTTTGACAACGTCTACGGCTGCCGCCACTCGCTCGTGGACGGCATCATGCGGGCCACCGACGTCATGCTTGCGGGCAAGGTCGCCGTAATCTGCGGCTACGGCGACGTGGGCAAGGGCTGCGCCCAGTCGCTCCGCGGTCAGCAGTGCCGCGTCCTCATCACCGAAATCGACCCCATCTGTGCGTTGCAGGCGTGCATGGACGGCCATCAGGTCGTGAGGCTGGAGGATGTCCTGGAGACCGCAGACATCTTTATCAGCGCCACCGGCAACTGCGACATCATCACCGCCGAGCATATGCAGCAGATGAAGCACAACGCGATCGTCGGCAATATCGGGCACTTCGACAACGAGATCGACATGGTGGGCCTCGAGAAGGTTGACGGGATCTCGCGCGTCAACATCAAGCCGCAGGTCGACGAGTGGATCTTCCCAAAAACACCCCAGCGCCCCGGCCACTCGATCATCATGCTCGCCGAAGGCCGTCTCCTGAACCTGGCCTGCGCGACCGGTCATCCGAGCTTCGTCATGTCCAGCTCGTTTACGAACCAGGTGCTCGCCCAGATCGAGCTGTATACGAAGCACGCCGGCTACGAGCGTGCCGTCTACACGCTTCCCAAGAAGCTGGACGAAGAGGTCGCACGGCTTCACCTCCAAAAGGTCGGGGTGAGGCTCACGGTGCTCCGACCCGAGCAGGCCCAGTACATCGGCGTCCCCGTCGAGGGACCCTACAAGCCGGACTTCTACCGCTATTGATCGGTCCGTTTGTTGGTGTGCGCCGCACATACCGTTGGGTGCCGGAGTACCATCGATGGCCCAACACCAGGGACTCGCCGTGGCGGAACCGCGATCACCGTCAACCTCCAGTGCGGCACAATCACGCGTCCGCAGCCCGGCCGACGACGATTGGCGGTGTTGTCTGTGTGGCAGCAATCGATTCAGTCCGGTGTATGAGTGGGAAGTCGGGCATCGCCGGAACCCCGCCGTCATCCCGCTGGGCGTCTGGGAGTGTGAGTGCGGCCTGGCATTCCTCCATCCGGTACCGAAAGAGGATCAACTGCCCTCGCAAGGGGAATGGTGGTCGTCGGGCCGCCCCGACATTCGCCGCCGCCGGGGATTCAAGCGGTTTCGCGAGGCCTTCCAACGCACCCTCTTTGGCAACCCGAAGGAGCGGTTCGTCAAGTACACCCGCAAGGCGAAGGACGGCGGCCGACTGCTCGACGTCGGTTGCGGGACCGGCGCCTTGATGAACCTCATGGCGCCATACTACGAATGTGAAGGCCTCGAGCCATCGCCGGTCGGTGCCGAGGAGGCCCGCCGCAAGGGCTTCACGATCATCGAGGCCACGCTCGAGGAGGCGGAGATCCCGCCCCAACGCTATGACGTCGCCACGCTGCAGTCCGTGATTGAGCACTTGCACGATCCGGTCGGCATGCTCAAGAAGCTGAACCGGATGCTCAAGCCCTCCGGCGTCGTTGCGCTGAAGACCCCCAAGTATCGCGGCATGTCATGCCGGCGGCACGGGCGGGAGTGGAACGGATTCCGCCTCGGCTACCACACTTTCCTGTTTACCGGCGCGGTTCTCGGCCGTGCATTGGAGGCGGCCGGTTTCGAAGTGCTCGAGTCGCCCAGGCGCGATCGGCCGCTTGACGACATCCTCATCCTCTGGGGCCGTAAGGTGCGAGCTGTGTCGAGCGCTCCGTAGCGGCCTCGCGGCCGATTCAATCAGCCGCTACGCTATGACGCAATCTGCGCTAACACCCCCACCTACCGCTGGTAGCGCCAGCTCGTAAGGTCGGCGCCGGGCGGGGCCGTCTCTTCGATGCGCTTGAGGATCTTGTCCACGTACATCTGGTGGTACCGCAGCCGGGAGATGGCGTTGGGGCGCTCATGGTCGCCGTTCCAGCAGTGCTCGGCACCGTGGCCGTACTCCACCTCTCCGTTGTAGTAGGGATCGGTGGTGCTCTGGAGAAACTCCTCCATGAGAGACACGGCGTTGTTGAGGTAGTAGTTGTCCATCGTGCCGCAGTAGATGTGGATCTTGCCCTTGAGCTTGGGTCCGAGGACTTTCCAATCTCGTTGGAGGATGAAGCGCAGGTCGTAGTTCTCGCGCCAGTATTCCGCCACCGAACGATCGATCTCGCCGGTGCGCTTGTCCCAGATCCGCTTCGGGTAGCCGTCGGCGCCGACGGGGCTGTAGACCGCCTCCCAGATGTCCCACTGGTCTCCCGATCGAGAGCGGGAACCCAGCACCAGCTCACGGTGGTTCACCTGCTCAAGGGTCGCACTGACATGGCCCAGGTAGTCTCGCCGCCCGGGTCGGGGCGTCCGCTTCCACTGCTCATCAACGTAGTAGGCGTTTGTGTCTTGGTAGATGTTGACGATGGTGTAGGCCCGAAAGTCGATGGGGTCGGGACATGCGACGAAGCATCCGTTGAACTCGTCGGGGTACATGATCTGCACCGCGAGGGCTTCCCAGCCGCCGGTTGAGCCGCCGTAGGTGAACCGCGCCCACCCTGCGCCGATGCACCGGAACTTCTTCTCGATGAAGGGGATGAGCTCGCGCATGATCGCATCCCCGTAGGGCCCCAGGTTCGCCGAGTTGACGGCGTACGAGTCGTCGTAGAAGGGGTTGGCGTGCTGCACCTTGATGATGACCATCCTCGGGAAGTCCGGCCCGGTCCATTCCTTGTAGAACGTGTGCGCATAGGCTTGCTGGATCCGGTTGTAGCCGGCAAGCCTGAACCGCTCGCTGTAGTCGGGTTCCAGGTCGGGATCCGGCGGCGTCGGGCGGAACCCCGTGAAGGTGGAGGGAAAGTGACCGTGATTGACGATGAGCGGATACCGGGCTTCAGGATGCTCGTCGAAGCCCAGCGGCAGTAGTACGCAGGCGCCCAGCTGAATCGGGCGCCCCCAGAATGCAGAGAGCAGCGTGCTCGTAATCTTGACATGCTTGACGTAGGGCGTGTCCTGGGGTGGCGGGATCGGGGGAATCTCCTGATCAAGCGAGACATCGATCGTCCGGTCCGCCGAGGGATCGATGTACAGTCTCCTGGGCGTGCTGAAGAGATTGCCCGGCGCGTGGTTGAAGCGTTGTCCCTCCCCCCGATCCATGGGGAGCTTCACTGTAAAACCATCTGAGCGGTGAAAGGTCTCGTAGCGGTGGAGCAGGCCCTGGATCCAGTAGTACCCGGGGGGGATCTCAGCCAGGCTCTTGAGCGGGTAGCCCAAGACGGTCTGGTCGATCACCGCGTCCTCGCCGGGCTCCAGGCCGTCGACGTCGATTCCGAAGATCAGCTGGGTGTCGGGACCGTCGTTGATCTGGAAGCGGGGCTCCACGTCATCGTTTCTTGAGATCGCAAGGAGCATCCGGCCGTCCAACGGGACCCGGGAGTGCTCAAGCGGAAACGAGATCGCAAAGCGGAGCCCGCGATCAATCCCTCCAGCGGTTGTCTGGGCAGCAAGCGCGCCGGCCCCGACGAGCAGGGCAATGAATGTCATCAAGCCGTTCATCGATGTGCTGACAATGATAGCCGGCAGGGCCGGCTGTGCCGGCCGGTGGTGAAGGCGAAGATTCACCGCCGAGGGCCGCGGAGAAAAGAGGATGGTTCAGCAGGTCGTCCCGAACCCCGAGCCCTGAACCCCTGAGTCCTCCTGAGGTAGAGCCGAAAGCCGACAGCCAACCTTGTGTCAAGCCGCGCTCTTGGTCTCGACATCGACCTCGACGGTCGGCGTGTCCTTCCAGCGCGCGCGGAACTGCTCCGCCTTCTTCAGGACCTTGTCCTTGAGCTCGCCGGAGGCCTGAGGTTCCGATGTGCCTGCGATCTTCGGCCCGATGGCGTCGATCCCGACCTCTTTGAGCCGCCGCTGGAGCTTCTCAAGTCCTCGTTCCGGGTCCCGGAAGAACGCGCTTCCCCTGAGCCTGATGAACTTCCACCCCAGTCGCTCCAGGGTCAGCTGCCGCTGCATCGTTTCATGGAGCTCTTCGGCCGGCTGGCGGCGATCGCCGTCACAGATGACCGCGACCCGCTTGCCCCCGGCGCCTTCGACGACAAGATCGATGATGTACTCGCCGACCTCGCAGCGCCGAACCGTTCGATAGTTCTCCTGCGTCAATCCCTTGTAGACGAGCTCCTCGAACTCGCAAGAGAAGCCGGAGTCCGTCTCTTCGATCACTTCCTTCCGCAGGCCGGAGGGATCCTGGGCATGCATGATGAGCTTCAGACGCAGGTCGCCGTGCTTCAGGTCGCGTTCGGGGCGGAGTGAATGGACCACCCAGAGCTGGTCCCGGGCCCGGCTGGCCGCGACGTTGAACACCTTCACCACATCCTCCCTTTGGCGGATGGGCAGCGGCCGGTTCGAGGACGAGTCGACCATGGACAGGAAGATGACATCGCGCTCGTCCCCCTGAAACTGCGATGCATTGCCGCACAGGAGACGCCGCTTCTGGTATTGGGACACCGTGAGCCGCCGGCGGAGTATCGAGTCGATGCGCAGGGCCTGGTCGGTGCCGACCATGCAGATGACGCCGATTGTGCAGTTGTCGTACTCCGGAATCTTGCAGATCGCGGCCACGAGGGACGCGATCTCCAGCGCTTCCTCTTTGTTGACCTTGTTGACCGCGACCCCGGTGGGGACGTGATGGGCGATCAGATGCGGCTCGACCTGCGCGGCCGACGCCTCCCGCAGGGCACGGATCTCCCCGCCGTAGCCGAGCGGGTTGCTGACTTGG
>JADFKZ010000141.1 GCA_022564665.1 Planctomycetota bacterium
ATCGTCCGATTCAAAGACCGCTTCGAACTGGATCGGCCCGGGAGTATCGAGGCTGACCGTGATCGGCAAAACGCGGAGCCCCGGTTCCAGGGTGACGGGCATGGCGTTCCCCTCCGCCTCGCCGTTGAGGTCGAGGTACTCGTCGTTCATCTTCAGGGTGACGCGGCCGCTGGCGGTGCCCTGGCTCCTGAGCACGAGCTTGATGTTCACCGACTGGCCGAGCCGTGCCCGCGCCGGTGCGGCGAGCCGCTCGAATATCACCTCGCTGGCATGCTCGTATTCAAGGACCAGAACATCGATGGGAACATCGTTGGCGCTGGCGAGTTGGGCCGCGGCCAAAACCGAGTCGGAGGTCTCGTTGCCGTCGGAGGCCAGCACGATGCGGTTGGCCGTGTCATCCGGCATGAGCGCCAGCGCCAGCCGCACACCGGCGGCAAGGTCGGTGGCGGCCAGATCCACCGGCTCCCTGATCTCGCCAAGGCGCGTGTTTGGATCGGGCATTCCGACGATGGTGGCGTCACCGGCCACGGTGATCACCGCCAATCTATCTTCCGGCCGCCGGCCCACCTCGGCCGCTTTGCTCAGGAACCCCAGCGCGTACTGCTTCAGGGCCAGGGGAATGGACTGGCTGCGGTCAAGGATGATGGTGACGGTAAGCCCCTCGCCGCGCTTCTCCCAGGTCGGGCGCGCCAGCGCCGCGATAAGCAGGACAAGCACCACCGCGCGGAGGGCAAAGGTGAGATAGGCCTTCGTCCGCGACAGCCCACCGACGGACCGGCGGGCCAGAAAGTACGTCGGCACGAGCACTACCAGCAGCAGCAGCCAGCCCGGCCGGTCGAAGCGAATCGGAAGGTCGTTGAGCATGAGTCATCACCTCGGCGGACGGATGACCTGCACGCGGTTGTTGCCGGAATCGAGCACGAAGACCCAATCACCGCCGGCGTCAATCCCCCATGGGTACTTCAGCTCGCCGACTGCGGCCCCCACGCGACCCAGGAGCCCCCGGCATTCACCATCGCTCGCCAGATGCTGGATCCGGTTGTTGCCGAACTCGCACACAAGCAGCGAACCGTCGTCCAACATCGTGACATCATACGGGTAGGCCAGCTCCCCAGCCCCGCGGCCGGGTCGTCCCAGCACACGCAACTGTCGTCCCTGCGGGTCGCACACCACGATCCGATGGTTGCAGGCGTCGGCGACGTACAGCTCGGTCAGCGCGGCGTTGAAGACCATCGCCTGCGGCCTGTTGAACTGCCCGGCGCCGGAGCCGAAGGATCCGAAGCCGAAGAGGTACTCCCCCTGAGCGCTGAAAACCTGGATCCGCTCGTTCCCCCCGTACTCTGAGACGTAGATTCGCTGATCGGGTCCGAAGGCCACATCGGTGGGGTATATGAACTGGCCGGGTCCCTTCCCGTAGGAGCCGAACCGCAGCAGCTCGTTGCCTTCGCTGTCATAACGGATCACCCGGTGGTAGTGGGTGTCGGCTACGAAGACGCTCCCGTCCGGGGCGACACCGAGGCCGACAGGCTTGCCGTTTTCGCGCTGAGGCATCCGCCACTGGCCTTGCTGCCGGCCGTCGAACCCGAAACGCTGCACCCGGGCGGTCTTGTCCACGACATAGACGAGCCGGCGCTGGCGATCGACGGCGATCCCCCGCGGATAGCTGAACTGCCCGGGGGAAAGTCCGGTCGAGCCGAAGGTCCGCCGCACCGGAAGCGGCGCGACGTTGTCCGGGTCGTCCGGAACACAACCCGCACCCGAGCACGCCGCTACGCAGCCGATGATCAACGCGGCGCGGGAGGCCCACAGCGCCCGCAACGGCCAGGAGAGACCGACGCCCAGCACCCCGGCCGCAACGCCGGCAAAGATGAGCCAGAAGGTGGCCATCAGGACCACCCGTGGACGCTGATAGTGAACGGCGTCGAGCACATCGGTGGCGATCGCCCCGAATCCCGCCGGCTGAAGCCTCCCCGTTACCGAAAGGTCGCTCATCGAGAGCACGCTCACGATGGCAAAGGCCGCGCCCGCCGCGGCCAGGAGCCTTGGCCAGGACGACTCCACAAGTCCCTTGAGCGTCTCGGCGCCGTCGAGGCGCCGGATGTCGGCAAGCGCCGCGGGCTCCCGCAGCGAAAGCCAGCGTCCCAGCAGCGCGCCGACAAATGCATACCTCGCCAGATACGCCAGTATGAGGACCGTCGGCCTGGTGTAGATCACATCGTCCAGCCCCGGCCGGTTGTAGGCGGCCTCGAAGGCGAGACCGACGATCGTGCCGGGCACGAGGGCCGCCAGCAGCCACCCCAGGGCTTGGACGTGGGCGCCGACCCGCACCCACCGGCGGCGGTCCTGCCAGCTTGAGGCCAGGCCGACGGCCACCACCATCCCAAGCAGGCCGCTTGCACATGCTACGGTCAGGGTGTTCACGAGATCTCGGCCGTAGAAACGAACGAAGGTGGCTGCGTCAACCTGACTGCCGAGGCTTCGTCCAAAGAGCGACATCGGGACCACGGTCGAGAAGAGCCAGATCGCCGCCACCGCGATGAGGATGCGGCGACCCGCCCGCCGCGGCCGGCCCGGCGCCGTGGCGGGCGTTCCCCCCAGCAGGAGCCAGATCACCGCCACACCCGCCCCGGCGATCGCGATCGGCACCGCCGCTCGCTTGACAAGAGCGGCGGGGCCGGCCCTCAGCGCGTCCAGCGCCATCAGCTCGTAGCCGACGGTGAGCTCCCCGGCGATGGTGAAGCTCGTGGTGTTGTTCAAGACACAGAGGAAGACGATGAGAGCCCCCATGGCCAGCCCGCGACCATCGCCCAAAAACCCATCGACCAGACGGCGCAACCCTCCGGCGCCATCCAGGCACAGCATCTCGTCGCGCCGGGCGGGTCTCGCTGCGGCAGAGCCCGCCACGCACCAGGCCACCAGGGGCCACGACCAGCAGAGAAACCCCAGAAGGAGGGTGAGTCGCTTTGCCGTCTGAAGGTCGGTCTCGACGGCCCACCGGAAGAGCGCCGAATCGGCGGGCCACGACTGCCACCACGCATAGAAGATCACGTACGCGGGCAGGCAGATCGGCGCCAGCATCAGCGCCGCCAGCGCGGGGTACCATCGGGCCCGAAGCGAGCGACCCAGCAGCCGACCCGGCGCCCAACCCACAACGACAGCGCCCATCGCGACGGCGAGCGCCCACGCCACGCTTCGCAGCAGCGTCTGGTGGGCCGGCTCCATCTGGGCGCCCCCCTGGGCGGGCGACCCGTCCGACAACACGACAACACCCCCGACGGCGAGCGCCGGATAGCCGACGGCGGCGATCCACAGGACCAACGCGCCGCCGGCCGGCAACCAGCCGCTACCCCGCATGACGACCGTCGTTGCGACTCAGCAGATGCATCGCCTCCCGGACCGCCTCGCCCATGAGGTCCGCGGCGCGCTGAAGGTCGACCGCAAGCGGATCGGGTACCGCATACTGGGGGTAGTCATCGGCCACGGCGCCCGCGAGCGGAATGTTGTGCGAGACCGACTCGGCCAGGAGCCGCTCCACGGGCTCCGAGAGCAGGAAGTCGATGAGCAGCGCCGCCGCCAGAGGGTTCGGGCCGCCGCGGACGCGGGCGACGGTATTCGGTATCAGAAGCGTTCCGGCCCCCGTGACCCCCTCCAGCCCGTGGCGCGGGTAGATGAGCCCCACGTCGAGCCCGCGCGCCCGCGCGGCCCACACGTCATCGGTGTCGGTCATCCCCAGGTCGGCCTCACCGCTGACCACGGCCGCAACTACACCCGCGTTGCCGCCGGGCAGCATCCGGACCTCGTTGTCCGCGAGCCCCATCAGAAATGCCTCGTAGAAGGCAGGAGTCACCGCCCGCGACCAGTATGCCTTCATCGCCGCCAGATGCCCGCCGGTCGTGCCGAAACGTGGATCGGCGATCACGATCCGCCCCTTGAAGAGCGGTTTGGTCAGATCCATCCAGGTCCGTGGCAGATCCGACGCCGCGACGCGATCCGGGGCGTAGACGATCACTCTGGCCCGGGCCGCAAACCCATACCACCGGTGCTTCGGGTCATGACTGAAGGCGGGGCGATCGGTCGTCGCCTGGGACCCGTGGGGCGCCAGCACCCCGTCTTGGGCAAGCAGGATCGTCTGGAATACCTCAGAGGACCAGAACACGTCGGCCTGGGGGTTGTCCTTCTCGGCCCTTAGACGCTGGGCGAGGCCCGTGGTCTTGACCTGCTCGGTGTCGCCCACGAAATCGACGCGGATCGAGGTCTGCTCCTGGAACCTCTTGATCACCTCCCGGGCGATGTGGGTGTCGGCCGAGACGTACAGTACGACCCGCCGCTGGCGGCCCTCCTCGCACCCGGCGGCCAGCAGCAGCGCGCTCAGCCCCAGCCACCGGCACCGTTCAGTCGCCTGATTCAGTTTCTTCATCTGTGGGCGCGGCCGTGTCAGGCTCGTCGCCGCCCGCCGGTTTTATCACCTCGACCCGTTTCGTAAGCTCACCGAAGTAGTGCATGTGTGCATCGTGGTATTTGCGCGGAAGCTGATCTTCGCCGAGCGCCTCGTCAAAGCCCCGCGCGACGGCGGCGGCGACCTGACGCAAGCGGGCCTTTGACTCTCCGACAACCTGCGGCCCCTCGATGAACTGGCGGGCGATGATGTCGCCGGGAGTCGTTTTCGTGTTGGCCTTGGTAAGTCGCGTGCGGGTGGGTGTGGGGCTGATCGGCGCCTTCCCTCCGACCCCCCGGCCCGCCCCACCAAACGCCCCGCCCCGGCTCTGCATCCACAGCTGTAGCGCGCTCTGCATTCCGAGGCCTTGGCCGATCCCCTGGAATTGACCCTGGCAGGCGCCGGCCGCGGCCTGGGCCTGCATGAGCAACTGCTGCAACATCTCCAGCTCACTGAGCTGATTGGAGAACTGGCCCGCGGCATCGGCGAAGCCACCGGCGGCGAGTTGCCCGGCCATCCCGCCGAGCGCGCCGGCCAAGCCCTGCATCATCCGGCCCGCCGCCTGCTGGCCCTGGGCCATCTGTTGCAGCTGAAGCCTCTGCTGCTCATTGAGATTGGGGTTGTTCTGGATCGCCTGCTTCAGCGCCTGGGGGTTGGTGGCCAGCTTCGGGTCCAACCCCAGTTGCTTGAGGAGGTCCTCCAGCTTCTGCTGCTGCTTGGCGAGCTGCTCGAGCTGCTGGGCAAGATCTCTCAGCTGCCGGGCGAGCCTGCGTCTCTGCTCTTCGGTGAGCGTTGGATTCTCTGCGTCCGCCTTGAGCTTGGCGAGCGCCTGCTGCGCCGCTTTGAAATCGCCCCTGGCCAGGGCATTGGCGAGCTCCTTGGCGGGACCGTCCTTCGGGCTGCGTAGCTGTTTGAGGCCCCGTTTGATCGCCTCCATGGTCTTGCCTTGGGGACCGTTGATGATCTCGTCGAGACGCTTGTTCAGGTCGCTGAGCTTCTTGATCGCGTCGCGCTTGATGTCCCGGCGGCTGGTGAACGCGTCGGGATGCACCTCCTTGCTCTCAAGCTCGTCAAGGAGGTCGGCAAGCTCCTTGAGAAGCTCGGGGCTCTTCCTGATGGGGTCGATCACCGCCTTGATCGCCTCGTCACGCTCCTTGAGGGTCTTGGCGACCTCGGGGTCCGCGGAGGCGTCGCGTGTAAAGAGATCAAGCGGGTCGATGAAGGAAATCGCCACCGCCAGCACCACGAGCCCGGGAGTGATCCACCACCGCGGCGGCGAGCCGACCTCAAACCGCCGGCGAAGGAGCTCTTTGACCTTGCGGTTGCGGGCGGTGTGAACCGCGTCCTCGATTGCGGCCCGGGCAAACGAGTCCGATCTATTCCGGCAGTGCAGGGCCGTGGAGAGCTTCTCGCGAAGATCCAGCCGCCCATCCACCTCCACCGCCACCTGAAGCTCGCTGCAGCGGTCGGCAACCCACCACCGCCAAGCCACGAACGCGGCCACACCAAGCAGCACCGGGAGCACCCACGCCCACGGCACGAAGGTCACCGCACCCAGACGCTCGGCGACCAGCGCCAGCACCACCACGACCCCCAGCACCGCCGCCACCACGTGGCTTTTTCGAAGGAGCGCGCCCATCTCCAACCGGCGGGCGGCCATTCTCAGAAGCGACCGGATCTCGTTCATCGGTGCCGTCCCCAGTTCGGCCAATTCTACGATTCCCCGCCAGCCTATCCTATCGCTGTCCCCGCGCCGGCGGATAGGGAGGAATCGCCGATGACCAGCCACGCGCTCTGGGTTTTCACCCTCGCCACCATGCTGGCGACGGCCCACGATCCTGGGGCCGCCCAGAGCGAGGGCGACGCGAGAAGGGAAAACGAGCAGCTGCGAGCCCGGGTCGAGCTTCTGCAGGGAGGCCTCGACGAAGCACAGGAGCGGATCGCCGAGCTCCAAGCCCAGTTGGAGAGCGTGCGGCAACTTCTGGCCGCGACTCGGCGCGGAGCAGAAGCCCCCCCCACACCCCCCCCAAGAAGGCTAGATGGCAACTCGCGAAACCGATCTACCCGGCGTTGGAACGAAGTACTCCCTCGACGTCGGAAAAGACGAGCAGCTGGTGGTCGTGCACCACCGTGTCGGTCACTGGGAGCTCGCACGGGTCGACGCCGAGGGAAAAGTCTCTCCTCTCGTTCAGCTCCAGGCCCGAGAGGCCACGGAGCTCGGCCGTATCCTGTCTCGAGGTGAGGTGCTGCAGGAGGACCCGCGCAAGCGCATGCTCTTCGAGGAGTTCGGGATCGAGTGGGTCAAGCTCGAGCCCGAGTCGTCCCTGGTGGGTCTGAGTCTCGAGGAGTCTGGTATTCGAGCCCGAACCGGCGCGAGCGTGATCGCCGTGCTGCGGCCCGAGGGGTCCATCCCGAGCCCGTCTCCCGACACGCGCTTCGCCAACGGCGATACGCTGGTCTTGATCGGCCATCCCGACCAGATCGAGCGCTTCCTGAGCGCTTTTACCAGTCTCTCTTCCGACAAGTAGCTCTCAGTGGAGGGGCACCTCTTTCAGTTCGCCGTGCTCCTGGCGGTCCTCGGTCTGGCTGCCGTGGTCTCGATCGCGCTGCGCCTGCCCGTGGTGCCGCTCTATATCGGCGTGGGTGTGGTGCTCGGCGATCTGCTGGGGCCCGACGACATGATTCGCTTTCTCGGCTCGCTGGGCGTGGTGTTTCTGCTCTTCTCCCTGGGGCTGGAGTTCTCGCAGACGTCGATCACCCGCGACCCCAAGCGTTTCGTGCGCGCCGGCTCGATCGACTTTCTGTTCAACTTCCCGGTCGGGCTCTTCGTGGGCCTCGCGCTC
The DNA here is from genome assembly GCA_022564665.1 of Planctomycetota bacterium. Classification (GTDB taxonomy): domain Bacteria; phylum Planctomycetota; class Phycisphaerae; order Phycisphaerales; family SM1A02; genus JADFKZ01. Next base: position 7,279 of record JADFKZ010000141.1, read on the forward strand.
GGCTGGTCCTGGATCGAGAGCTTCTGCCTGGCCGGCGTGCTCTACATGAGCTCGAGCGCGGTCGTGTCCAAGTGCATCGTGGACTTCGGCCGGGCGACACGTCCCGAGACCGAGACCATCCTCTCGATCATGGTCTTCGAGGACCTGGTGATCGCGGTCTACCTGGCGGTGCTGAACGCGTTGATCACGGGCGGCCCGGACCCGACTCTGGCGGGCGTCGGGCTTCAGATCCTCAAGGCGGCGGCCTTCGTGCTACTGCTCCTCTTACTCGCGCGCCGCTTTCAAGGACCCTTCGAGCGAATCATCAGCCACCGCTCCGAGGAGGCCTTTACGCTCGTCCTCTTCGCATTCATCCTGCTGGTCGCCTCCTCCGCGATCGCCGCCGGACTCTCCGAGGCCGTGGGCGCGTTCCTGGCGGGGCTCGTGATCGGGTCCACCCGGCTCAAGGAGCGAGCGGCGCACACGCTGCTTCCCTTCCAGACACTCTTCGCAGCGCTCTTCTTCGTCTCCTTCGGGATGGGTCTCGAGCTGCGCAGCATGCTCGGCGTGCTCGCGCCAGCGCTCTTGCTCGTTGCGATCGGGTTCGGAACCAAGGTGATGGGCGGCTTCCTGGCGGCGCGCAGCACGGGCCACCCGCCCTACCAGGCCGCCGTCGTCGGCCCCTCGCCCGTACCCAAGGGGG